>DATLPC010000098.1:0-83237 GCA_035535975.1 Gemmatimonadaceae bacterium
ATCACGAAGAAATGGCGGAATGTGTCACGGGAGTGGCTCGCGGCGCTGCCGCACTTCGTCGTCCTCTTTGGCGACCGCATGCTCGTGGAACCGCGGTGACGCACGCATCCGGCCTCACACACAGAAAAACGGACACCCTCCTCGCCGCCTTTCCCCGTTTTCACCCGCGGTTTGTCAGTCCCCGACCGTGGTCAGTTCCGTGTGGTCAGTCCCGCCGGTGGTCAGTCCCGCTCTTGTCAGTACCGCTGGTGGTCGGCCCCGCTCGTGGTCAGTCCCGCCCCTCAAGCCATCCTCCCCTTAACTGACCATTCCATTCGTAACCATTTGTGCTGCTCCACGAACTTGCACCCCAACATCCATCGTATGCTCTCCATCGATGGCGATTGCCATCGTGTATCCTCCCGGCGCATCGATCGGGAGGTCGAGTTGGGCGATGAGGGGGAGATCCATCTCGGTCACGCCGGGCGGTGGCGCGCCGACATTGAGATCGCCGGAGCTGCTCCAGAGCTCCTGCATGTTGGGACTCAGCCACTGAAATGACACGGTGTGCTTGCCCACGTCGGACGCCGTGCCCTTGAGGTGAACGACGAGATGGGCGCGAGGATGGACCGCGGGGAGCGTCGCGACTTGGAGCGCGTCGAATACGCCGAGAATATTCAGTTTGCCCTCTTGCGAGAGGTTTGCCGCGTCGGCGAAGAGGGCGAATGAAACGCGCATGCCGCAACATAGACAGGTTCGAGGGGCGGCGTCTACTTTTCGCTATGGCGTCGACCGCTGGAGAATCGATCACGCCCGGCTACGCGACGTCAGCGCGGCCGGGCGTTTGGCTGACGGACCTGTCGCTCGTGTTCGTCGCCTTTGTGTGGGGCGTGAATTTCAGCATCGTGAAATTCGGCACCACGCTCGTCTCGCCGTTGGCGTACAACGGCGTGCGCATCGCGCTGGCGGCTGTCATTCTGGCGATTATCGTCGCGCTGGGCCGAGCTCCGCTTCCCCCTCGATCGACGATCATCGCACTGCTCGGGCTCGGCGTGCTCGGCAACGGGGTCTATCAGTTCCTGTTCGTCGAGGGGATCGCGCACACGCGGGCGAGCGACGCGGCGCTCGTCGTCGCGGCGTCGCCGGCGTTCATCGCGATGATCGGACGCGCCAAAGGCGTCGAACGAATCTCGACCCGCGGCGCATTCGGCATCGCGTTGTCGATGTCGGGCATCGCCCTCGTCGTCTTTGGAACGTCGCGCGGGGCGGAAGGTCGCGCCTCGCTGTTCGGCGACGCGTTGGTTCTCGCCGGCTCCCTCGCCTGGGCCATTTATACCGTCCTGCTCAAGCCGCATACGCATCGCGTACCGGGGATGCAGCTCTCGGCATTCACGATGATCGGCGGCGCGCTCGCGTTGCTCGTCGTCGCGTCGCCGGCGATCGTCCAAGCGCCGTGGGCAGCGATGCCCGCCGTCGGCTGGGCGTCGATCGTGTTCAGTGGGATGCTGGCCCTCGTCGTCGCATACTATTTCTGGTATCGCGCCGTGCGCATCATCGGCCCGACGCGGACAGCGATGTACTCGAATCTTCAGCCGTTGTTCGCGGTCGCGATGGCGTGGGCGATGCTCGGCGAGCGTCCCACGATCTGGCAGGGCGTCGGCGCGATCACGATCATGACCGGCCTTCTCCTGACTCGTACGTGAAGCTCGTCCTCTTCGACATCGACGGAACGATCATGCTCAGCGCCGGCGCCGGTGGCCGCGCTGTGCGTCGCGCCCTGGTCGAGGTTTTCGGCGCGCCGGGGCCGGAACAGCATCGCTTCGATGGGAAGACCGATCCACAGATCGTGCGCGAGCTGATGAGCCTCGCCGGTCATGGCGCCGAACAGATCGACGCACGAATGCCGGCGCTGTTCGAGCGGTATCTCGCCTATTTGAACGACGAGCTGCAAGTGAGCGCCGCCGCCGGTGGCATTCGCATAATGCCGGGCATCTTCGATCTGCTCGACGCATTGGAAGCGCGCGACGACGTCGTGCTCGGCTTGCTCACGGGAAATCTCGCCGAGGGGGCGCGCGCCAAGCTCAGCGCCGGTGGGATCAACCCGGATCGGTTTCGCGTCGGCGCGTACGGGTCGGACCACGAGGTGCGCGGCGAGCTGCCGGCGGTCGCCCAGCGGCGCGCGAATGAACAGCTCGGTCTGAGCTTCTCGGGACGCGACATCGTCGTGATCGGCGACACCCCCGCGGACCTCCAATGCGGCGTCGCCATCGGCTGTACGGCGATCGGCGTCGCGACGGGCATGTACTCGCTCGAGGATCTTCGTGAGCATCAGCCGGCGGCAGTGTTCGAGAACCTCGCCGATACTCCGGCGGTCGTTCGCGCGATAATAGGTGAAGCGCACCGGTGACCGCGACGCCTGAGCGGGGCGGGAGCCTAGATTTCGGAATGACCGACGGCGGGCGGCAATCCGTTCCAGTCAAGGCGACTCGCATCAGCGGCGCCGAGCTGCGCGGCGGCACGATCGTACTCGAGGACGACGCGCTCATCATCGTGCTTCCCGTGAACGCCGAAGAGCGCCCCGTCCGCGTCCCATTCGCGACGATCGACAGAATCGCCGTGGAGGGAGACGACGTCGTCGTCGCCCTCATCGACGGCGCGCTGATCGAGGTTGTCGCCGAAGGCACGCCCGGCGATCTGTGCGACCACCTCCTCGCGCGGTGCTGCGCGCTTCCGGAGCTCACGCGGGCGCTGCGGGCATTCGGTTCTCGGCGCCGGCAGCGGGACCGCCGAGGTGGTGGGGCGGTCGAACAGCAGCGCTTTTTCGCGCCGCTCGTCGACGCGAGACGCGGCGCGGCGAAGGCAACGATCCCGCACGACGTCGTCGCCGCGTTTGACGCCGGCGCCCTCGCCAAAGCCTTCGACGAGACCCTCGAGGCGTTCGCGACAACCCGCTTCGCCGATTATCCGCCGGCGCGTCGTGCCTTGGAAGCAGAGCTGGTGGATCTCGCCGAACCGCTGCACGAAGCATTGCGGATGCTGGATGAGGCGGGGACGGCCGCGCGGAGCGCGCCGCGCGACCTCCATGCATTCCGGCAATGGTACGCCCGGCTGCGTGAGACGTTCGAGGCCGCCGACCGCGCGTGGCTTGCGCTCGACGCCGCCCTCGACTCCGCGACGCGGTCATGATCGTCGGGCTCGGCATCGACGCGATCGACATCGAGCGAATCGCTCGCATGTATGCCGACAAAGGCGACCGAATGCTGCAACGGCTCTTTCGTCCGGACGAGTTGAAGTATCTCTCGACCAAAATCGAGCCGGCGCAGCATCTCGCGGTCCGTCTCGCCGCCAAGGAGGCAGCCTATAAGGCGTTGGCCGGCAACGAGCTCGCGCGGGGAATCGGCTGGCGGGATGTTGAAGTCCTCACGCGAGGCGACGGCGCGCCGGAACTTCGCCTGCATGGCCCGGCCCGGCAGCGGTTCGAGGAGCTCGGAGGCGTTAGCGCTTTGGTGTCTCTTACACATAGCGAAGCGACGGCGGTGGCCGTGGTCGTCATTGAGCGGTAAGCCTTTACCTGGCATTGGCCTACATCTGCACGGTGAATTCCGATATATTCCCTCGGCAATGAGCTTCAGAGACAAGCTCGGCCGCGCTGCCGCCGTACTTCTCACCTTCACTGGGCTGGGACTCCCGAACCGCCTCGTCGCGCAGGAGTCGCCAGCTCGTCGCGTCGCGAACATCGTCAGCGTCGCGGTGGAGGAGTACCGGAAAGGCGTCGATGAGAGCGGGCGACTGATCTCGCGCGACGAATACGCGGAGGCGGTCGATTTTCTGAAGGACGCGCGCGCCACCGCGTCCCGACTGCCGGGCGATCGCGTCGCCACCGCGACGACGCTGCTCGATTCGATCATGGCGGCCATTCAGGCGAAGAAGCCGCCCTCGGCGCTCGCCGAATTGAACCAGCGCTTTGCCGCGGCCCTCGGCAGCGAAGCGGCACTCGAGCTTCCCCGCAATCCGATCGACTTGGCGGAAGGCGGACGACTGTACGCGGCGACTTGCGCGTCCTGCCACGGCGCCCGCGGTATGGGAGACGGCCCCGCCGGCGCGTCGCTCAATCCAAAGCCGCCGGCGATCGGCAGTGGCAAAGCAATGCACGACGTCGCGCCGGCGATGATGTTCCGGAAAGTGTCCGTCGGTGTCGCCGGTACGGCGATGACGGGTTTCGCCCCGACGCTGACGGCCGAGCAGCGCTGGAACATCGTGATGTATCTGTCCTCGCTGCACACCGGTGCGGAGCAAATCGCCGAGGGCGAAGGGCTGTTCACACAGAATTGCGCCGAATGTCACGGCGCGAACGGCATGGGCGAGGCGACGCTCGGCCGCTCTTTGAGCAAGCTTCCCGGCGAGATCGGCTCGTTCGCCTGGCAGGTTGCGCGCAGCGACTCACAGCTCGCGGCGGTGGTACGCGCGGGAATGCCGGGAACGCCGATGCCGCCGGCAACGCAGCTGAATGAAACGCAGGTACAGAGCGTCGTCGCCTACCTCCGCTCGCTGCCGATGCGCGAGCGGGCAGTCGCGACCGCGCCCTCGACGCAGCGGGACAGCAGCAGTGCCGCCGCGGCGGCCGCGGCGTCGATGTCGCTGCTTGATCAGTCACTCACCGCCGCGCGCAACGGGCGGCCAAGCGAGGCGTCCGACCGCGCCTTCGACGCGTATCTCGCGTTCGAGCCGATCGAGACACCGGCGCGGGCGCGGAATCCCGGCGTGGTCGCGACGATGGAGAAACACTTCGCCGACTTCAAGGGCGCAATTCGCGGGAACGACCTGGCAAGCGCCGAGCGGTCGAGGGACGCGATCGAGGCCAACATGCCCCGGGTCGTCGAGCTGACACGGCCGCCGGGTAGCGGGTCGGAGGCATTCCTTCAGAGCTTCCTCATCATCCTGCGAGAAGGGTTCGAGGCGATCCTCGTCATCGGTGCCGTCGTCGCGTTCCTTCTCAAGACGGGACACCGCGAGCGGTTGCGGTCCATCTGGCTCGGGATCGCGCTCGCACTGGCCTGCAGTGCGCTCACGGCGATCGTTTTGCGCACGGTCCTCAAGGCGCTTCCCGCGACGCAGGAGATCATAGAAGGCGGGACGCTACTCGTCGCCGTCGCCGTGCTCTTCACGGTCAGCTACTGGCTGATCTCGCGCGTCGAAGCGGCGAAGTGGCAAGCGTTCATCCGCGACAAGGTGAACGTCGCGCTCGAGCATGGCGGCGGACGAGCGCTTGCCTTCGTCGCCTTCCTCGCCGTCTACCGGGAAGGGGCGGAGACGGCGCTCTTCTACCAGGCGCTGTTCAACGAAGGCGCGAACGTCGTCCTGCCGATCACGCTTGGCATCGTTCTCGGGTTCGTCGCGTTGGGGATCATCTTCACGCTGTTCTATCGCTTCGGGGTTCGCATCCCGCTGCGGCCGTTCTTCAGCGTGACGAGCGTCCTGCTCTACTACATGGCGTTCGTCTTCATGGGGAAGGGCATTCGCGAGCTGCAGGAAGGCAATGTGGTGCCGATCAGCGTCATACGCGGACTGCCGACGATCGAGGCGCTCGGGTTTTATCCGACCTGGCAAACGCTACTCGCCCAGCTTCTGCTCCTCGGCCTATTCGTCTTTGCCGTGGCCCGGACGTTTTGGCCCAAGCGGTCGGTGACGCTTCCGACGATCAACACTCCCGCGCCGGCGCCACCCCTCGCCCCCGCGGCGCCCGACCAGGAGCTCATTCGCTTGCGCGAGGAGATCGACACGCTCAACACGCGCATCGCGTCGCTCGAGGAGGCGTTGCGCGCTCGCGTTCCCGCCGACGACTGAGGCTTTCGGCCGTCCACGATAGCTTTCCCGCATGAACGCCGACGCCATCTTCGCCTCGCCATGGGGCGCGCTCGTCATCTTCGGTCTCCGCATCGTGGACGTTTCCTGCGACACGATGCGCGTGATCTTCGCGATCCGCGGCAAACGCGCGATCGCGGCGTCGCTGGGGTTCGTTCAGGCGCTCGTCTGGATCTACGCGGTCGGCAACGCCGTGAAACATCTCGGCAGTCCTCTGCACGTGCTCGGATACGCGGGCGGCTACGCGATGGGCACGTTCGTCGGCGTATCGCTGGAGCAAGCGATCGCGTACGGTGTGGCCACTGTGCGCATCGTGAGCCGCGCGGCCGGCGTCGAGATTGCCACCGCCCTACGGGAGAATGGCTACGGCGTGACCGTCTTTCCCGGCTTCGGCCGCGACGGCGCCGTCGAAATTCTGAACTCGGTCGTGCAGCGACGACATCTCACCGACGTGTTGAACATCATCACGAGCAAGGACTCGGGCGCGTTCGTGACCGTCGAAGAGCCCAAAGTCCTGCGCGGCGGTCTCATGGCGACCAGCGACTGGCGACTCGGCGGACCGTTCGTGCGCTGGATGAAAGCCAGAGAGCGCGCCTGAGCTCAGGCGGTCGCCACCTCGACCGCGCGAATCCCGGACCGGCCTGGTCCGACGCGGGCGCGAGCGTACATGATGACCACTCCGATGAGCGCGATGGCGATCGCGATCACCTGCGCCGTGCTCAATCCGCCGAAGAAGGAGAAGCGGTCGTCCTTCGCGCGGAAGAACTCGACGATGAAGCGCTCGATCCCGGCGAGCACACACCACACGCCGAACAGCCAACCTTCCGCGTGATCATGATCGCGCAGCTTCCAGAGGATGCCGAACATCGCCATGCCGAGCGCAACCTCGAGCAGTTGCGTCGGATAGACCGAGAGGACTGACGCCGGATCGGTGCCCGGCGGAATCGGAACGTTGAATTGGTGCTGCATCTCGGCGGCGGTCGACGGCGGTGACCCTTGCGGGAAAGCGACCGACAACGGACCACTGTAGGGCTTTCCGTAGTCGTCGCCCACCGCCCAGCAACCCGTCCTGCCGACCGCGTAACCCGCCGCGATCGCAATACCCGCGACGTCGGCGAACCGGGCGAATACCAGCTTCTTGTAGCGAATCACGAGAGTGCAGACGATCACCGACCCGATGAACCCACCCCAGAACACGAAGCCCGAGCGGCTGAGCAAGTCGCGCGGGTTGTGCGTGACGACGGCGTAGTAATAGATCTTCCCGCCGATCAGCGTCCCGAGGAGCGCACCGAACAGGACGTCGCTCACCGCCGCCGCTTCGACGTCGCGCCCGCGACGCGCCAGCTCCCGCTCCGAGACGACTTGCGCGATGAGAAACGCCAGCAGCACGGCGAGGCCGAAGCCGGTGAGGCTGAGTGGGCCGATGTCGAAGACGAATGGATGGTGAACGATCGGATTCGGGAACATTATGCGGCGACGAGACCGGGAATGGGTTGAGCGGCGAACGCGTTGAGGTCGAGGCCAGACCGCTCGCCGCGCTCGAGGTGAAAGAGGCCCGCGCGAGCGATCATCGCGGCGTTGTCGGTCGCGAGTCGCGCGCTCGGGGCGAATACATCTACCCCGCGTTCCTCGAGACGATCGCGCATCGCCGCGACGAGTGTTGCGTTGCCGGCGACGCCGCCGCCGAGCACGACCCGCGTACGACCGTGCTGCACGACGGCGCGCACCGTCTTCTCGACCAGTGTTTCGATCAACGCGTCCTGAAATGCCCGCGCGATCGCCGGCCGGTCGCGCTCGAGATCAGCGGTGCGCACGGCGTTCAACACGGCGGTTTTGAGACCGCTGAACGACACATCGTAGAACTCTGAATCCTGCGGGGTCTGGTTGCGGCGGAGCATCGGGCGGGCGAAACGGTACGCGCCGGAGTCGGCGCCGGCCGCCACACGCTCGACGTGCGGCCCACCAGGATAGGGAAGCCCGAGCAGCTTGGCAACCTTGTCGAACGCTTCCCCGGCGGCGTCGTCGCGCGTCCGCCCGAGCAGGCGGTAGCGCCCCCACGCCTCGACGTCGATGAGCAGTGTATGCCCGCCGGAGACGAGGAGCGCCGTGAAAGGCGGAACGGCCTCCGGATGCTCGAGTGCCGTCGCGAAGAGATGGCCTTCCATGTGGTGCACGCCGATCACCGGCACGCCGCGCGCGAACGCGTATGCCTTGGCGAAGCTGACTCCAACGAGAAGCGCGCCGACGAGCCCTGGC
Source organism: Gemmatimonadaceae bacterium (assembly GCA_035535975.1). GTDB lineage: Bacteria > Gemmatimonadota > Gemmatimonadetes > Gemmatimonadales > Gemmatimonadaceae > JAQBQB01. The sequence continues at coordinate 8,098 of DATLPC010000098.1, forward strand.
GCGTTGGTGACGGCCACCGCATCGATCGCTGGGTCGCCGGCGTCGGTAAGCGCGCGCTCGACGACCGGTACGATCGCCGTCAGATGAGCGCGCGACGCGATCTCCGGCACCACACCGCCGAATATCCGGTGAACGTCCTGCGACAGGATGACCAGCGAGTCCTGCACGACGGCGTCTCCGACGCCGTGGAGCACGGCGGCCGACGTCTCGTCGCACGAGGTCTCGATGCCGAGCACGCGCATCAGATGTGGGGGAGCGGGACGAACAGCGCTTTCACCTGCCCCGGCTTGATGCGAATGCGGCTGCCGAACCCCACGGTATCGATGTCGACGAGGTGCGGCAGCGAGTCGGGGAGCGAGACCGTCATCTTCACCGTGCGCACGGAGGGAATGCGCATGACGAGCTGGCGAGGTCCCGTCACCATCACGCTGTCGGGCTGGAGCTGCGTCGCGATCGGCCCGGGGAGGGGTTCCGCGATGTCGATCATCGAGCGAACCGGAACCTTGCGGGTCCAGGTCGACTCGAAGCGGAGTGTGACGCTGTGCGGCTCGACATCCCGCACCACCGCGTCGACGCCGTCGGGCAGTGTGACGTCGGCCGGACGCAGATCGAGCACCAGCGTATCCGGCGAGTTGGCGGTGATCTGCCGACGCACGATCGGCGGATCGGTGCTCAGCTTGATGAGCTCCTTCGGCGAGCCGGCGATGATCGCCTGGAGCGGCGGCAGCGCCTCGCGCAGCACGAGCGAGCTGTCGAGCACCGGATTGAAGCGCACCGGCACGATCATCACCTGCGGTTCCTTCGCGTTGACGACGAACCAGAGCACGACGGCGAGAAAGACGGCCGTCCCTTTGAGCAGCAGATGTTGGGTGAACGCCGCGATCACGCGTCGTTGGAACGACCCCCCCGGCGCACCGGGTCGTGGTGGCTTGGAGTCAGCCATGCGAGGATCGTCAGCGGTCCGCGGATTCGCCCGAGGCGCGCGGCGTTTCGACGCCGAGCAACTGGGCGACGAGCGCTCGGTTGCCCTGCGAATTCCAATCGTCCGGGCCGATCCACTTCCGTCGAATCGTCCCCTCGCGTCCGATCACGAAGGTCTCGGGATATCCCGTCGCCTGGTACGCCTGCTCGATGCTGTGCGTCGAATCGTGCAGCACCTCGAACGTCACGCCGAAGTTCTTGGCGAACGCCTTGATTGAATCCTCACTGACGTAGTCGTCGATGCTCACCGCGACGAGCTTCAGCCCCTTCGAGCCATACGCCTCGTACAGACGCTGCAGGCTCGGAATCTCCGCCTGGCAGGGCGTGCACCACGTCGCCCAGATATTGAGCAGCACGACTTGGCCCTTGTAGTCGGCGAACGTCTTGTAGCGGTTCTCGCCGAGGACTTTCGCTCTGAATTCAGGTGCTTCGGAGCCGACCGAGACGGGAAAGAGCTCCTCGCGCATGGTGCGCGATACGACGAACAAGCCGGCGGCAAGCACGACGAGCACACACCCGACGATCGCCCATTGCCGCCGAACCGTCATACGGCCACTCCGCACGACGCACGGAGCGCCGCGATTTCGCCCTTGGGGTCGCGCGCCGAAAAGACCGCGTTGCCGGCGACAAACGTATCCGCGCCGGCGGACCAGACCTCGTTGATCGTCTCGCGGCTGATGCCGCCGTCGACCTCGAGCGCCGCCTCGCTCCCGGCCTCGTCGAGCATCAGGCGCGCGCGGCGAATCTTGTCGACGGAATACGGAATGAACTCCTGCCCGCCGAAGCCGGGGTTCACCGTCATGATGAGCAGGAGGTCGATCTCCGGGATCACCTCGCACACCGCGTCGAGCGGCGTCGCGGGATTGAGCGCGACGCCGGCGCGACAGCCCAGCTCCCGAATGCGCGTCAGCTGGCGATGGAGATGCGGCGCGGCCTCGGCGTGGATGGTCAAACCGCTCGCCCCGGCGCGCACGAAGTCGTCGAAGTACTTCTCCGGCTGCACGACCATGAGGTGGACGTCGAGCGGCAGCGACGTGCAGCGGCGCACCGTGTCGATCACCTTCACGCCGTACGTGAGGTTGGGAACGAAGCAACCGTCCATTACGTCGATGTGAATCCAGTCGGCGCCGCCGGCTTCGCACATCGCGATCTCGTCGCCAAGCTTTGCGAAGTCCGCGCTGAGAATGGACGGGACGATCCGAATGGTCATGGCGGGGAGGACGGCGCCTTCGCCGAGTTTGTGCTGACGGTGAGGGTGACCGTGGTGCCTTCTGGTTCCTTTTCACCGGGCCGCGGCTGTTGGCCCAGTACGGTGCCCGGCGGAGTGGCCTCGCGGTACTCCTCGTCGCCGCGCGACGCCTTGAAGCCCACAGCGGCCAGTCGCTTCGACGCGTCGTCGAACAACAAGCCGCCGACATTCGGCACCTTCGCGTTGCCGGGGATCACGCCCGACGGGAAGATCAGGAACGCGACGATGAGGTACGCGAGGAGAAAACCACCGATGATCGTGACCGCGTACGGCAGCGACCGGCGGAGGGACGTGCGGAAGCTCATCCAGCGCTTCTCCGCAGCCGCGCCGCGAACGCGCCATCGGTTCCATGGCGCTGCGGCAAGACGCGCAATCGTCCTTCGTCGAGCACCGTCTGCGGCACCACGCCTTCCGGCGGCGGATCCAACCGCCACTCCGGATGCTCGGCGAGGAAGCGATCGATCTGCGCGTCGTTCTCCTCGGGCTCGAGCGAGCAGGTGCTGTAGACGAGCAGCCCGCCGGGTTTCACGACCTCCGCCGCCGACTTGAGGATGGCGCGCTGCAACGACGCCATCACCGCGAGGTCGGAGATCTTGAGGCGCCAGCGGGCGTCCGGATGCCGGCGGAACGTTCCCGTCCCGGTGCAGGGGGCGTCGACGAGCACGAGGTCTACCGGCCGAATGGCGGGAGCTCGTGCGTCGGCAACATAGGGGAACAGGTTGTCGACCTCGAGACGCTGCGTGTTGTCGAGGATGCGCTGCAGACGACCCAGCGAGAGGTCGCTCGAGAAGACGACTGATGCGTTGCGCGACAGCTCGATCGACTTGCCGCCCGGCGCCGCACACAGATCGGCCACCACGGCGCCCGTCGGCACACAGGCGTACTGCGTGACGAGAGTCGACCCCGGGTCCTGCAGATGAAAGAGCCCTTGCCGGAACGGTCCGAGCTCGGTGAGCGACGAGACCGGACTGGCGAGCACGATGCTGTCGCGCACCAAGGGCGCTTCATCGACGTGAATACCCGCGGCCTCGAGCATCGCCTCGAGCTGCTCGCGCACCGCGTGATAGGGTCGCGCGATGAGCGGCGCCTCGCGATTGTTCGCCTCGAGAAGGCGCGCCGTCTCGTCGACACCCCATCGTTCTACCCAGCGCGCGAGGATCCAGCGTGGATGTCCGCCAGCGAGTGCCAGCGCGTCGATCGGGTCGCTGCGGGCTGGAAGTGTTAACGCGTCGCGCTCGCGATCGAGCCGGCGTAGAACGGCGTTCGCGAGCTTGCTCGCGCCGACGCCATGCCGGCGCTTAGCCAGCTCGACGGTCTGCGCGATCGCCGCGTAGGCGGGAACACTCCCCATGAAGAAGAGCTGCGCCGCGCCGAGGCGAAGCAGATCGAGGAGGTCGGCGTCCAGCCGGACGATGCCTCCGCGGACGCGCTCGTCGAGATAGGCGTCGAGTCGCGGGCGTCGCCGCAGCATGCCGTACACGAGCTCGCGGGTCCACCGGCGATCGCGCGCGTCGAGCTTCGCCGTGCGACGGTCGAACGACGGATCCAACAGTTCACCGGATCGGAGGTCGCTGCACACCTCGGCGGCGGCAACACGCGCGTCCGTGACGCCGCCGTGTCCCGCACCGCCCGATCCGGAGCCGCCGGAGTGATGTACGGCGACTCCACCGGGCGATCGATGGTCGTGATCCGCCCCCGTCCCAGCCATATCGTCTAAGATAGTCGTTCGCCGACAGCGATGCCCCGTCCGGCCGCCCATTCGCGCGGCGTCAACCGTCGCTTTCCGGACGGATGGACGTTTGCCACCTGGACGGCCCCGTCGCCACATGCGACGACCATTCCCGTTCCATCGATCGACAGCACCTCGCCGGCGGCTCCCTCGCGGCCGGCGCCGTCAGCCCGTCGCGCGCCGAACAGCTTGAGGTCCCCACCGCGAAGCGTCGTGCGTGCCCCCGGATATGGGTCGTATGCACGAATGATGCGCGACACGGTCATCGCGTCGCTCGCCCAATCGATGCGCGTCATGCTGCGATCGACCTTCGGTGCATAGGTGGCGAGCGCGTCGTCCTGCGGCGTTTCCGTCGCCTGGCCGAGGTCGATCAGCGCCAGCGCCTCGATCAGGGCGAGCGCTCCCATCTCGGCGAGACGCAAACGAAGCTCGCCGAACGTCTCGTCTTCGGGGATCGGCGTTCGCACCTGAAGAATCGACGGGCCGGCGTCGAGCGCCTGCACCATCCGCATGATGGTGACGCCGGTTTCCGTATGGCCATCGCGGATCGCCGCTTGAATCGGCGCGGCGCCACGCAGCTTCGGAAGCAGCGACGCGTGGATGTTGATCGTGCCGAGCCGCGGGAGATCGATCACCGCGGTCGGCAGAATGTGCCCGTACGCGACGACGACGGAGAGGTCCGGCTCCAGCTCGCGAAGCTGCGCGATGAACTCTTCACCGCGCGGGCGGTCCGGTTGCAAGACCGTCACGCCCTCCTCGAGAGCGAGACGCTTCACCGGCGGTGGTTCGAGCGTCGAACGTGAGCGTCCAACCGGCTTGTCCGGCTGGGTGATCACGCCGCAGACGTCGAACCCCTCGCCGATCAGCGCGCGAAGCGGCGGTTCGGCGAATTCCGGCGTGCCCCAGAAGAGCACGCGCACTCAGAGCTCCTCGTCGGGATGCTCGTGCGTGCGCGACGGATCCGATTCGAGATGTCGAATGAAGCCGGGATACTTGTCCTTCTCCTTCGTCCACTTCGACATCGCCGTCCGTCGCTTCAACACGCTCAGGTAGTCGATGAACAGCTTGCCGTGGAGGTGGTCGATCTCGTGTTGGAGGCACCGTCCGAGCAGCTCGGTCGCCTCGACCTCGAATGGCTTTCCCTCGATGTCCAGGGCGCGCACCCGGACGCGCGACGGACGCTCCACGTCGCCATAGACGTCGGGTATCGAGAGACAGCCTTCTTCGGCCTTCGCTTTCTTGGCGTCGGCCTCGACGATCTCGGGGTTGATGATGACGAACGGTTTCTCGTTCACGTCGATCACGGCGAGGCGTTCGGCGCGGCCGACTTGCGGTGCCGCGAGACCAATCCCCTTCGCGAGGTACATCGTGTCGAACATGTTCTTGACGAGCTGGCGAATCTCGTCCGTGATCTCGCCCACTTCCTTCGTCTCCTCGCGCAGGATCGGGTCGCCGAGGACGCGAATGTCGAGAATGCTCACGACGACGCGCTACCGCCTTGCGAGGTCGCGGTCGTCGTGCCGAGGATCTTGGCGATGCGCCCGCGCTCGATGACGAGCCGCGACTCGCCCGACTTGATCGTCACGCGGTCGTCCAGCTTGGTCCCGCCCTCTTTGTTCATCTCACGAATGTGAATTACTTCGCCGATGATCCCGCCGGTCGTCACGATCTCATCGCCGCGTTTGAGGCCGCGCAGCGATTCTTCGTGCTGGCGGCGCTGCTTCTGCTGCGGCCGGACCATGAGGAAGTAGATGATGCCGATGATCAACGCGAACTGCACGAGCAGGGGCATCAACGAAGAACCGCCCGACGCACCGCCGGCGGCTTGCGCGAGAATCAGGAAGAACGGCAGGCCTGGCGTGGTCATTCCGTGGTTACCGGTCGAGTGTGATACCGCGCGAGCCAGTCTCGGCTCCACGCGACGATTGTCCCGGCGCGGATGGCGTCGCGTGCGTCGCGCATCAGACGGACGAGGAAATGTACATTGTGCAGGGAAAGCAGGCGAAGGCCGAGGATCTCATCGGACACGAAGAGATGCCGGACGTACGCCCGCGTGAACCGGCGACAGGCGCTGCAGTCGCACTCCTCGTCGAGGGGTCGTCGGTCCGTGCGGAACTCGGCGCGCTTGATGTTGAGGCGGCCGTCGCGTGTGAACGCGGCGCCATTCCGGCCCATGCGCGTGGGAGCGACGCAGTCGAACAGATCCACGCCGCGCAATACGCCCTCGACGAGATCTTCCGGAAAGCCGACGCCCATCAGATAGCGCGGACGATCTTCGGGAAGCTCGCCGTCCACGACCTCGAGGATCCGGTACATGTCCGGCTTGGATTCGCCGACGGAAAGGCCTCCGATTCCGAACCCGACCCAGTCGCCGAGCTGCGTAATCCGGCGCGCCGCGTCTCGACGGAGATGCGCGTGGATGCCGCCCTGAACGATCGGGAAGAGCGCCTGCGGCGAGCGATCATCCGTCGACAGGCGCGCATGCGCCGCGGCGCAACGCTCGAGCCAGCGGAGACTGCGCTCGCTCGCGTCGCCGGCCGCGGATTCATCGGACTGTCCGGGAATGACGTGGTCGAACTGCATGATCACGTCGGCGCCGAGATTGTGCTCGATCTGCATCACGCTTTCCGGCGTGAAGGTGTGCAGCGAGCCGTCGAGATGGCTGCGGAACTCGACGCCGTCTTCGCTCACCGTTCGCAGGCCCTCGAGCGAGAAGACCTGAAATCCCCCGGAGTCGGTGAGGATCGGGCCGTCCCATCCCATGAACGCGTGCAGGCCGCCGAGCGCTCGGATCAGCTCATCGCCCGGACGCAGGTGGAGATGGTATGCGTTGCCGAGGATCATCCGCGCGCCCATCGCGTGCAGATCCTCGGGGTCGAGCGCCTTCACCGTGGCGAGCGTGCCGACCGCCATGAACGCGGGGGTGTCGACGGCGCCGTGCGGTGTGACGAATCTCCCCGCGCGCGCGCGGCCGCGGCTCTGTTCGACCTGGAATTCAAACGCGGACATTCGCTAGATGATCGCCATGGCGTCGCCGTAAGAATAAAAGCGATATCCGGACGCGACCGCTTCACGATAGGCGCGCATCGTGAGCTCGTAACCGGCGAAAGCGGCAACGAGCATGATCAGCGTCGAGCGGGGAAGATGGAAGTTCGTGATGATTCGGTCTACCGCGCGAAAGTGGTATGGCGGTCGAATGAATATTCGCGTGTCACCGTCGCCCGGTTGCACCAGTCCCTCCTCCGTCGCCGCGCTTTCGAGCGTTCGCACACTGGTCGTGCCGACGGCCCAAACGACGCCGCCGGCCTGACGCCGCGCGTTGATCGTGCGCGCGGTGTCCTCGGAAACGGAGTACCACTCCTCGTGCATCACGTGGTGCGCCGGATCTTCGACCTCCACGGGCTTGAACGTTCCGGCGCCGACATGCAGCAGCACTTCGGCGCGAGCGACACCACGCGCCGCCAGACGATCGAGCAGCTCGGGTGTGAAGTGCAACCCCGCGGTCGGCGCCGCGACCGATCCCCCCCCCGATTCGCGCGCGAACACTGTCTGATACCGCTCGCTGTCGCTCGCCGTGTCCGCGCGCTCGATGTACGGCGGAAGCGGAATGTGGCCGTATCGCTCGATCGCTTCGTCCAGCGGCAGCGCGGTCTCCAGACGGACGATACGCGTTCGCCGCTCGGTGACCTCGAGGATCTCGACGTCGAATCCGGGGGCAATCGTGACGCGTCGCCCCGGCTTCAACTTTCCGCCGGGCGACACCATCGCTTCATACCGGCCGCCGCCGAGGGGCTTGAGTAGAAGGATCTCCGCGGGCGCTCCCGACGCGCGGTTGCCGAGCAATCGAGCGCGCATCACGCGCGTTCGGTTGACGACCAGCACGTCGCGCGGCTCGATCAATGTCGCCACGTCGGCGAAGACACGATGCTCGATCACGCCGGAATCGCGATGGACGACCATCAGCCGGCTTGCGTCGCGTCGCTCGGCAGGACGTTGCGCAATGCGGTCGGCCGGCAGGTCGAAGTCGTAATCCGACGTTCGAGCGCCGTCCCCGGTGTTCGATCGGCTGTGATCGGAAACCAGCTTCATTGGACCAATGAAGCTATCGCGATCAGGGCAGGCGCCAGATGTTGAAGGTCCCGCTCGTGGCGTGCGAGTTGGCGTTGCCCTGCGGAAGCGCGATGCGCCGGTCGGCGACGATCGGGCTGTTCCAGTGCCCGCTGCCCGCGGAAAGTTGTCCGAGCACCTTCCCCGTCGCCGGCTCGAAGACGCGAAGGGTTCCGCCTGGATCGTACACGAAGAGCATTCCGCCGGCCACGATGGGACTCGTGCCCGCCGAGGTCGCGGACCACGCCTTCGTCAGTGTTCCGTTCCGGTATGTCCACGCGGCGGTCCCGCCGTTGTCCGCGGCGAAGATCCAGACGCTGTCGGCTCTCCGCCAAACGGCCGGAGCGGTGAACAGCGCGGAGCCCGACGGCGTCGACACACTCTGCGTCTCGCCACCGCGATGAGACGTCGCGCCGGCGAGCGATTGGAGATCCAGCACTCGAAGCCGGCCGTCCTTGCCGCCTTGCAGCACGTGGCCCGCATCCAGGAACACCGGCGACGTCGAGCCGATGTCGGCGTCCGTGGAGTTCAACGTCTCGGTGTTCGACGGTGTGTAATTCGCCACGAGTTGCGACGCGTTCCCATTGAGGGCCAAAACGGCATCGCCCCAATTGGTGCGGCCGTCCCACGTTGCGTTGCCGGTCGCGACAAGAATGTTCCCCGTCGTGGAATCGACGACCGCGCCGGCGCGGCCCCAAATCGCCGAGCCGCTCGAACCACACGACGATGGGTCGATCAAACCCGCGCGATCGCTGCAGAGCGAGTTCCAAATCCGAACGACGGAGCCGGTGCCCGCATCGAGGACCGCGATGTGCCCCTGATACGGCGGCGCGTCGCCGATGTAGCCGCCCGTGACCGCGATGACGTGACCGCGGGAGAAGTTCAGCGCCGACGCGATCTTCTCACGCGTCGGCAGCAGCGTGATGGGAGTGCTCCACTGGGCGTGCCCGTCGGAGACGGCGAGCTTCTGAATCCGGCCGTCCGGCGACGCGGCGTAGATCGCGCTGCGGTCCGGGTCGGCGACGGGAGTCGCCGTCGTGATTCGATACGAGCCCGACCACTGCGAGTAATTCGGCGGCGTGTACTCCCAGAGAATCGAACCGTTGTTGGCGTCGATCGCGATCGTCTTGCCGTACGTCGTCGTCACGAAGAAGACGTCATGCTGCGCGCCGCCGACGCCGACGTCGTGCAGGTAAATCGCCGCCGCGTCGACGGTGCCGTCGAGCGCGACCTGCTGGCGTTGCATCGACGCCAGTGAATCGGCGGTGATGCCGGTCGGCGCGTTGAAGACCCCCGACCGGCCTTCGTCGACATTGAAACGAATCCAGTCATGTCCGTTAGCGACGACCGGCGGTGCGCTGCCTGACGACGAGTCTGTGCTCGGCGACTTCGTTGACGTCTCGCAGGCAACGGCGAGAGCGAGGACCGCGGCGAATCGAAGCATGACAGCTAGAACAGCGTCTCCTGCGGTGTCTGCGGCGTGAAGCCGAAATGGCGGTACGCTTGCGGCGTCGCCACGCGCCCGCGCGGTGTGCGCTGCAAGAAGCCATGCTGCACGAGAAAGGGCTCGTACACTTCCTCGATCGTGTTCGGATCTTCCGCGATCGCCGCGCCGATTGTGCCGATGCCGACCGGGCCGCCGTCGAACTTTTCGATGATCGTCTTGATGATCCGCGCGTCCATGTCGTCGAGCCCAAAGGTGTCGACGTCGAGCAGCGCGAGGGCCTGGTTGGCGATCTCCAGCGTGATCATCCCGTTGCCCTTCACCTGCGCGTAGTCGCGTACTCTGCGAAGCAGTCGATTTGCCACCCGCGGCGTTCCTCGGGCCCGCCGGGCGATCTCAGTGGCGCCCGCGCCGTCGATCCCGACGTTCAAGACCTCGGCGGTTCGCCGCACGATCAGCTCGAGGTCCTCGGCGGGGTAAAAATTCAGGCGCTGCTCGATGCCGAAGCGCGCGCGCATCGGCGGGGTGAGCAGGCCGAGCCGCGTCGTCGCGCCGATGAGCGTGAACTTCTCGATCGGCATCGTGATCGTCTGCGCCTTCGGGCCTTCGGACAACCGGATATCGATGCGGTAGTCCTCCATCGCCGGATAGAGAAACTCCTCGATGATGGGCTTGAGGCGATGGATCTCGTCGATGAACAGGATGTCGCCGTCGCGCATGTTCGTCAGCGTCGAGACGAGATCGCCGGGCTTCTCGAGCGCGGGACCGGAGCTCGTCCGGATATTCACGCCAAGCTCGCGCGCGATCAGCTCGGCGAGCGTCGTCTTGCCGAGTCCCGGCGGACCGAAGAACAGTGTGTGATCGAGCGGCTCGCGACGCGCCAACGCGGCGTCGATGTAGATCCGGAGGCTCTCTTTGACTTTCTGTTGCCCGATGAACTCAGACAGGCGCTGCGGGCGCAGCGATAGCTCGACGACCGATTCCTCGGCGATGACTTCCGGCGTGGTGATTTCGGCTCGTGTCATTCCTTCACACTACCAGGCGGGGGATGAAAGGCCAATGCGCGTCGGCGCTCGTGAAACATACCGAAAAGACGCCGAAAACGCCGAACATTGCTAGAATACTCAGCCCGCTATGAGCCAGATCATCGTCGAGGAGCTGACCAAGACCTTCCGCGTCGCCGAGCGCCGCGGCGGCCTGTTTGGATTTCTGCGGCGACGCTGGCGCGAAGTCCACGCGCTCCAGCGTGTCAGCTTCGCGCTCCGCGAAGGTGAGCTGCTCGGCCTGATCGGACCGAATGGGGCGGGGAAGTCGACCACGATCAAGATCCTCTGCGGCATCCTCGAGCCGACGAGTGGCCGCTGCGAGGTCGGTGGACTCGTACCCTGGCGCGAGCGCATCCGGCACGTGGCTCGAATCGGCGCCGTTTTTGGTCAGCGCACGCAACTCTGGTGGGACCTCCCGGTCGCCGACAGCTTCGCATTGTTGCGCGACGTCTACCGCGTGGCGCCCGACGACTATCGGCGCGCCCTCGACGAGCTCATCGCGCTGCTCGACCTCGAGCGGTTGCTCTCGACGCCGGTTCGCCAACTCTCACTCGGCCAGCGCATGCGGTGCGAGATTGCGGCGAGCATGCTGCACCGGCCGCGCGTGCTCTTTCTCGACGAGCCAACGATCGGACTCGATGCCGTCGCCAAGCTCGCGGTGCGCGACTTCGTGCGAACCCTCAATCGTGATCGTGGCGTCACCGTGATTCTCACGACGCACGACATGCACGACGTCGAGGCGCTCGCCGAACGGGTGATGGTGATCGGCAAGGGACAGATCTTGGCCGATGGGACGCTGGCGTCGCTCCGGCACGACGTGCTCCGCGAGCGGCGACTGCGCGTCCAGTTTGCCGAGGAAATCGGCGATTTCGAGATACCCGGCACGGTGATTCGGCACCGATCCGGACTCTCCGTCGAGCTCTCGTTCGATCCGCGGCAGACGCCGGCGCACGCACTCATCGCCGACATTGCCGCTCGGTACGACGTCGAGGACGTTCACGTCGACGAGCCGCCGATCGACGAAGTCGTCGCGCGCTTCTACGCGCGCCACGAGCTCGAGGCGCGATGAGCGGGAGGGGAAGCCACGCGCTGACGCCGTACGTCGCGGTCGTCCGCGCGCGCTTCGGCGTGCTGTTGCAGTATCGCGCGGCGGCCATTGCGGGCTTTGTGACGCAATGCTGGTGGGGCGGGATCAAGGTCATGGTGCTGACGGCGTTCTTTGCCGCGAGCGCCGGCGCGCCGATGACTCTTCCGCAGGCGATCGACTATGTGTGGCTCGGCCAAGCGTTGTTCACGATGCTTCCCTGGTCGGGTGACCCGGATGTCGCGCGAATGGTTCGGACCGGCGACGTCGCTTATGAGCGCCTGCGCCCTCTCGACACTTATGCGTTCTGGTACTCGCGGGCCGTTGCGCGGCGAACGGCGAATCCTGCGTTGCGGGCACTTCCGATGCTGCTCACGGCCGGAGTTCTTCTTCGCGTGGTCGGCTGGTCGGCGTATGCATTGCGCGCGCCGGCGGGCGTCGCGGCGTCGCTACTCTTTGTTGCTTCCATCGCACTCGTCATCGCGCTCTCGGCGGCCGTCTCGGCGCTGATAGACGCGCTGACCGTCGCGACGTTGTCGGACCGTGGCGTCACGGTGCTCGTCTCGCCGCTCGTCATCGTGCTCTCGGGGAGCCTGGTGCCGTTGCCGCTTTTCCCCGATTGGCTGCAGCCGATTCTTCGGAATCAGCCATTCGCCGGATTGATGGACACGCCCTTTCGCATCTACACCGGAAACCTCGCCGCCGGCGGCGCGGTATTCGCGCTGGCCCGCCAGGCAATCTGGGTGGTCGTCCTGGTGCTCTTGGGGCGGGTCGTCATGGCTCGCGTGATGTCGCGTCTGCAGACGCAAGGTGGTTGAGCGATGAATGCGCTCCGTCTGTACGGTCGCTACATCGCGACGTCGATTCGCTCGCAACGCCAATACCCGGCGTCTCTCATCACGACATCGATCGGCGCGTTCGCGGCGACGATCACCGATTTCGTCGGGATTTGGGCGCTCTTCGCGCGCTTTCGCCGTCTCGAGGGATGGGCATTCGGCGAAGTCGCGTTGCTCTACGGCGTGGTCAGCGTGTCTTTCGCGCTGGCCGACAGTTTGACGCGCGGCTTCGACGTATTTGGAGAACAGTTCGTCAAAACGGGAGATTTCGATCGGGTTCTCGTGCGCCCGCGATCGGCGGTTCTCCAGTTACTCGGCTACGAGCTTCGGCTCACGCGAATCGGTCGTCTCGCGCAAGGCGCGTTCGCCTGGGGCGTCGGCGCACACCTGTCAGGGGTGGAGTGGTCGCCGGCGTCGTGGGCCGTTCTGGCGTTCGCCGTGGCGGGAGGCATCGCACTGTTTTCCGGAATTCTCATGGTGCAAGCGACGCTCGCCTTCTGGACCGTCGAGAGCCTCGAGGTCGCGAACACGCTGACGTACGGCGGGATCGAGGCCGGCCAGTATCCCCTCGACGTCTACGCGCGCTGGTTCCGGAATTTTCTCGTGTTCGTCGTGCCGATCGGGTGCATCTCATACTTCCCCGTGAGCGTGGTGCTCGGCCGCGTGAACGCTCTGCCGTACGCTTTCGCCCCCGCATTTGGCTTCGTCTTCCTGGGCATCGCGCTGCGGATTTGGACGTTCGGCGTGCGCCACTACACGTCGACCGGATCCTAAACCCGCCCGCACAATCCCAACCCCGCCTTAGGGGTCAGACTCCGAAGTTTTTTGATGGGCCAAAACATCGCATTAGGGGTCAGACTCCATTCGGGGGGCCGGGCATCGCGCTCCGGATTTGGACGTTCGGCGCGCGCCACTACACGTCGACCGGATCCTAAACCCGCAGCCGCGACACGAAAGCAATTAGGCCAGGAGCTCGCTGACAGACTCGATCGTCGGATCCTGTCGGGGCTGGGGCCGCGTCACTCCGACCCGCAGGCGATTGGCGATCGAGACATCGTTGACGGCGTCCGCAACGCCGGTCGGCAGTTTGGCGAAGCGAGCGTAGAGCTTCGCGAGATCGACGTTCAGCCTCCCGATTCCTTCGATCTCCATGCGAGCGATGTGTAGTCGGCTGGCGGTGCCCGGGCGGTCGAGACGCCAATGCCGGCGAGCGACCATCGTGTCGATGACCGGCTTCTCTTGTTCAACGGACGACGCCACCAGCGGCCGGTACCACGTCAGAAAGTCGAACGCCCGTCCCCGCTCGACGACAATCGCCGCGCCCCAGCCGTCCTGCGACCATCCACCCGTGATCAGCTTCTTGTTGCGAAAGTATGGGTTGATGCATTCGCCGCGGCTCGTCGGAAAGACCAAGACCTCGCCGGGTTCCCACAGAAACGGTTGCGGCCGCTGAAGCATTCGACCGCGTTTCACCTCAGCCGGCGACAGAAGGCGCGCGCGAAGCTCGGCGAGGTTTTGCGAGCGCCTCCGGCGGTCGCGGTCGGGCATTCCGAGCTGCGCCATGACCTCCAAGTCGCGTCCCGAATCGATGATCTCGAGCGCCGCTTCGCGCGCGCGCGACGAATGCACGCCGCGCCGCGCCAGTTGGTCCGCGACGACGAGCCAGAAGATCGTGTGGTCGGCGTCGTCCGCATTGGTCGCCGACGGACGCTCGACGTCGACGAGGAGATCGACGAGCTTCTCCGCGTCGAACGGCAGCCGGGCGACTACGGCGACTGTGCGTCGTAGATCAGCCGCAAAATCCCCGGAGTAGAGAGATGAACCCCAGCTGCCCACCGCGGACCTCGCTCAAACGTGGGCGCGCAACCTCGACAGCCGTTCCGCCGCGTCCTCGAGCGTCTCTTGCTTCTTGCAGAAGGCGAAGCGGGTGAACTTTCGCCCGTCCTCCTTCTTCGAGTAGAAGCTCGAGCCCGGAACCGTCGCGACGCCGATTTCCTGCGTCATCCACTTGGCGAACGTCACGTCGTCGAGATCGCTCAGCGGCGAGAAGTCGGCGAGCACGAAATACGAGCCTTCGGGGAGCGCGAACTCGAAGCCCTGCTCCTTGAGCACCGCGCAGAGGAAATCGCGTCGGGCTTTGTAGCCCGCCGCGAACTGGTTGTAATAATCGGCACCGAATGCGAAGCCGACGGCTGCCGCGGTCTGCAACGGAGCTGGGGCACCGACGGTGAGGAAGTCGTGCACCTTGCGGATCGGGCCGGTCTGGGCGGGCGGCGCGATGATCCAGCCGATGCGCCAGCCGGTGCAGCTGTACGTCTTGGAGAGCGACGAGATCGTGATCGTTCGCTCACGCATCCCCGGCCACGTGGCGATCTCGTGGTGATGTCCCTTGTACACCATGTGCTCGTACGGCGCGTCGGTGATCGCCCACGCGTCGTGCTCGATGCACAAATTGGCGATGAGCGACATCTCGTCGCGCGTCAGTACGCGGCCCGTCGGGTTGTGCGGCGTGTTGACGATGATCGCCTTCGTGCGCGACGTGAACGCCTTGCGCAGCTTGTCCGGATCGAGCGACCAGTTGGGCTGATCGAGCGGCACGAACACGGGATTCGCGCCCGCCAGAATTGCGTCGGGACCATAATTCTCATAAAACGGCTCGGGAACGATCACTTCGTCCCCCGGCTCCATCAGCGCCATGAACACGGACGCCATCGCCTCCGTCGCGCCGCACGTCACCGTCACGTGCGCGTCGGGATCGACCTCCATGTTGTAGAAGCGCCGGTACTTCTCGGCGATCGCCTGACGCAGCACCGGCGTGCCCCACGTGACCGCGTATTGGTTGATGTCGGCGTTGATCGCGGTACACGCGGCTGCTTTCATGACCTCCGGCATCGGGAAGTCGGGGAAGCCTTGCGCGAGATTGACCGCGTTATGCATGGACGCGATGCGGGTCATCTCGCGGATGACGGATTCGGTGAACGTCGCGGTTCGTCGAGCAGCAAGCACAGTCTTATCCTCGAATTTTGCCAAGGGCACGTCGGATCAAGTCCGCCGCCCCCGAGCCGGTTCCTGCTTCATCGATCGCCTGGCGCACCGCCCGTTCGGCGTCGCCCGTTGAGTAGCCCAGGGACACGAGCGCGCGAATGGCGTCTTCAGCCCCCGCACCTTCCGGCCGCGGAGCGCCCCCTCCCCCGAAGCCGGGAAGGGAAACTTGCAGGTCGTCGAGCTTGTCGGCGAGGTCCAAGATCAGTTGTTCGGCCTTCTTTCGACCTACGCGCGGGACACTCTGGAGCGTTGCGAGGTCCTTGTCGCGGAGCGCTCGAACCAGCCGTTCGGCGGTCAGTGTCGAAAGAAGCCCGAGCGCCAGCGCCGGGCCGACACCCTTGGCGTTGAGCACGCGCTGGAAGACTCGCTTCTCGAATCCGTTGGCAAAGCCGAAGAGCTGCCAGCCGTCTTCCTTGACGACGAGATGCGAATGCAGCGAAACCGTCTCTCCGGCGCGCGGTAGCGACTCGTAAACCCCGAGCGGGATCGCCAGCTCGTACGCGACGCCGCCGGGGGTCATGATCTCGACGCGATCGAGGTCTTTGCTGAGCAGTGTTCCGCTGACGTGCGCGATCACAATCGGGCGGCTCGAGCGCGAATGCCCTTGATCGACGGCGCGCGAATGGCCATCAGACAGGCCAGAGCCGCGGCGACCCCATCGGCGGCGTCGGACGGTTGAGGAACCGATTTGAGTCTGAGCAGCCGCATCAACATGAACTGCACTTGCTCCTTCGTCGCCGCGCCCGTCCCGACGACCGCCTTTTTGATCTCGGCGGGCGGAATCTCGTGGATGTCGACGTTCGCCCTGCGTCCGGCCAGCAACACGACGCCGCGCGCATGTCCCAAGACAACCGTCGTCCGGACATTCTTGGCGTAGAACACGTCCTCGACCGAGAGGGCGTCGGGCCGGTGGCGCGCGATCAGCTCGGAGACGCCTTCAAAGATCTCGAATAGCCTGTCGGCGAGTGGATCGCGCGGTTTGGTCCGGATCACGCCGCATTCGACAAGGGAGACGAGCCCGAGCCCGTCTCCCTCTACGACACCGTAGCCGGTGTTCGCTGTTCCCGGATCGATGCCGAGGATGATCACTCGGCTGTGGACCGCATCATCCGTCGGCCCTCGCCATCTCGCTCACGTCCATGTCGAAGTTGGCCCAGACCTTCTGGACGTCGTCGAGCTCCTCGAGGGTCTCAAGCAGCTTGAGGAGGGAATCGCCTTCCTTGCCGCCGATCTGAATGGTGTTCTTCGGTACCATGGCGAGCTCGGCTTCGACGACCTGGACGCCCTTGCCCTTGAGCGCTTCCTGCACGGAGTGGAAATCGCCCGGCGTGGTCGAGATGAGGAACCGATCGTCCTCGCGCTGCACATCCTCGGCGCCGGCATCGAGCGCCTTCTCCATCAACGAATCCTCGTCGATTTTCGACGCGTCGACGTAGACCTGACCCTTCTTCTCGAACATCCAGGCGACCGAATTCGGCGTCCCGAGGTTGCCCCCGAGCCGCGACATCTTGCTGCGAACCTCGGCGACGGTGCGGGTCGGGTTGTCGGTCACCGCATCGATCAGCAGCGCGACGCCACCAGGGCCGTAGCCCTCGTACGTGACCTCGTGGTAATCGACACCCTCGAGCTCGCCCGTGCCCTTTTTGACCGCTCGCTCGATGTTCTCCTTGGGCATGGAGTTCGAGCGGGCCGTGTCGATGGCGAGCCTGAGGCGCGGATTCCCCGACGGATCACCGCCGCCGATTTTGGCGGCCATGGTGATTTCACGAATCAGCTTCGTGAACAGTGCACCACGCTTGGCGTCAGCAGCCGCCTTGTAGTGCTTGATTTGCTTCCATTTACTATGACCGGCCATAAGCGAAGGCAAAGGACAAGTACAATATACCGCCCGGAGAGGCGGACGGCGCGAACCGCTGACGGCGCGGGGGCCGAACTTCGCGGCTCCCGAACGGCGCAGGATCCAACCACGGGGCAGCGAGCGTGAACAGCGTCGCGTTCTTAGGCGTGCGTCGTCCTCGGGTTCTGCCCTTGCGACCGTTTGGCAGCCGCGCCGTTCGGGAGCCGCGAAGTTCGGCAGCCGCGAAGTTCGCACTGCGCAACCCCCACGAAGTTCGCACTGCGCCCCCCGCGAAGTTCGCACTGCGCTTCCCCCGCCCTTCAACCGCCCCCCGTCTCCTCTTCGATTACTTCTTCGAACCTTTCCCACTTCTCGTAGAAATAGAGATCCACATATCCTTTCGCGCCGTTCCGGTTTTTTCGCACAATGAGCTCGGTCGCCCCCTCGATATCGCGGCCCGGTTGATACATCTCCTCGCGGTAGAGCGCGAGGACGACGTCCGCTTGTTCGGCCAGAATGCTCGCGCCGCCGAAGTCCTCGAGGGTCGGCCGACGATCAGCTCGGGAACCCAAATGCGGAAGCGACGTGGTTGCGACCAGGGCCACGTTCGCGTCGAGGGCGAGCGCCTTGAGGTCTCGCGCGGCGAAAGCGAGCGAATCGTCGAGTGAGCGGCCGGGCTGGAGGAAGGTGGAGAGCGGATCGACGACCAGGAGCTGGACGTCATCCATCCCGCGAACCACCGATCCAAGCGCGGCGGCGTCCCGCGCCGCGAGGCGTTCGACGACGGGAAGGCAGTCGCGCAGGCGAAGCGCAGTAGCACCCGCCCGGCTCCGTTCCTCGTCGTCCAACGTCCCCAGGCGGAGGTCATCGATTCGCGCGCGGGCTTCCATCGCGAGGATTCGTTCGAGCACCCGCTCGCGCGTCATCTCCGCGGTGAGGAAGGCGCTTGGTTGGCCGCGCGAGGCAGCGCGGATCGCGAACGCAAGCGCGAGCGACGATTTCCCGCTCGCCGTGTCTCCGCCGAGCAGCACGAGATCGCCGCGGCGGAAGCCGCCGCCGAGCAGGCGGTCGATACTCGGAAAACCGCAGGAGATCGTTCCGGGCGACGACTGTCCGTCGCTCACCGCGTCGACGCGGGAGAGAAGGGTCGATAGCGGCGAAATGTCGGTGGTGCGTGTCATCGTTGTCGCTCCCAGTCGCTCACCGACGGTACGACGATCAAGCGGTCGCCGACAGCACGGTTACGAGTTGCGCGAGCTCGAGCCGTGACGCCGGGTCCAGAAAAGCTTCGACGGCTTTGACGACACCCTTGATCGCCTCGGCGACTGCCCGCGGGTCTGTCGCCGACGCGTCAATGGAGCGCTGCAGAGCGGCGCGCGCGGGCGCCGGAAGCGCGAGTGTCGCAAGCCACGTTCTGCCGTGCGCGGCGCGGTCGGCCCTCGTCTCGGTGGAGAGACCGCGCTCGGCGAGCGTATCGTGCGCCAACCGCGCAACGACGTATGCCGCGAGCACTACCTCGCGTTGGCCTCCGAGTGGCGCGCGTCCGGCAAGGGACGCGAGGGCAGGGAAACGAAAGCTCGTCGGAGCGAGCGCGTACGGAGGCGCGGCGAGAAGCACGGCAAAAATCTGTGCTCTTACTCGAACCGCCGGAAGCCGCAGCCCGAATAGGACGGACCCGCGAGGCTCGTGCTGTATATTTCCGCCATGGCGCAACCGGCGAAATCCGTACTCTGGGTAGATGACGAGGCGGAGCTACTGGAGCCTCATCGCATGTTCTTGCGAGACAAAGGCTTCGAGGTCGAAACGGCCACCAACGCCGAAGACGCGGTTGCTCTCGTTCGCCGCCGTCCGTTCAACCTGGTTCTGCTCGACGAGCAGATGCCCGGCAAACGTGGCATGGAGGCGTTCCACGAGCTTCGCGAAGCAGATCCGAACGTCGCCATCGTCATGGTCACGAAGAGTGAAGAAGACTCGACGATGACGGAGGCGATCGGCGCGGCGCTCGAAGGCTACCTCGTAAAGCCCGTCACGCCGCGGCAGGTCTACGCGGCCATCACGCGACTCCTCGATGGCGCGAAGATCCGGCAACAGGCCATCGCACGCCAGTTCGTCGATCGATTCCGACAGCTCCAGACGGAACCGATTCGCGGCATGGGCTGGCGCCAATGGGTCGATCGGTTCGCCGAGCTCACGCGCTGGGACTTGGATCTCGTCGGCGCCAATGAGACGGGACTCCACGAGTCACTGCAAGGACTCTATCCCGATCTCCGGCGCGAATTCGCCTTGTACATCAAGACGGCGTATCCGCAATGGCTGCGCGATCTCGAGGGCGATCGTCCGCCGCTGTCGATCGACATCGTACCCGAATTCCTGCTGCCAATCCTCAAGACCGATAAGCAGGCGATCTTCATCGTCATCGACTGCATGCGGCTCGACCAGTGGCGCTCGCTCGAGCCGACGGTCGCGCAGATGTTCGACGTCGAGACCACCCACTATTTCAGCGTGCTCCCCACGGCGACACCCTATTCGCGCAATGCGCTGTTCAGTGGGTTGTTTCCGGGCGAGATCGCCGCGCGCTTTCCCGACTGGTGGGGTGAACGCGAGGACGAAACGCTCAACGCTCACGAGCGCGACCTGCTCGAAGCGCAGATTTCCGAGCTCAAGCTCTCGATCCCGGTTCGGTACGAGAAGGTGTCCACCGCCGCCGAAGGCGACGACATCGAGCGGCGACTGGCGCGCGTCATCGCGCCGGAAGGCATCTCGGCGTTCGTGTTCAACTTCGTCGACCTGCTGACGCACGGTCGCTCGGAATCGGCGATCCTCTACGAGGTCGCGCGCGATGAGATCGCCCTCCGGCAGCTCACCCAGCAGTGGTTCCGACGATCGGCGCTGTACTCGGTGCTGCAGGAGGCGGCGCGACGCAAGGTGAAGGTGCTCGTCACGAGCGATCATGGCTCGATCCACTGCCGAACGCCGGCCACCGTCTTCGCGAAACGCGACGCGACGCAGAACCTTCGCTACAAATTCGGCGAAGACCTCCGCGCCGAGAATCCCGAACAAGGCCTCCTGTTCAAGAACGAGGATTTGCTCCGGCTGCCGCGTCGTGGGCTCGGGGCCAACACGCTGCTGGCGACGGGCGATTCGTTCTTCGTCTATCCGACAAAGCTGCGCGAGTACCAGAGCCGCTATCGCGGCTCGTTCTTGCACGGCGGCGTGACGCCGGAGGAGTGCATTCTTCCGGTCGCGCTCCTCACGCCGCGACGCTGAGCCGATGGGCGCGCCGATCATGTCCGCTCGACCCGGCTCCAAGCGCGCGTTCGCCGACTACCGGCGCCTGCTCGAGTTCCTGCGCCCGCACTGGTGGCGCATGGCGGGCAACGTCGCGTTCAACGTCATCGCGGCGGCGCTGAACACCTTCGTGTTCACGCTGCTCATGCCCTTCCAGAACGAGATCTTCAACAAGGACAAGTTGATCTCGGTGGGAGGCTGGCTCGGCGGATTGCAGCAGCGCCTGATCGGCCCATTCGTCGACTCGACGACCGATCGCCTCGGCACGCTCAAGGTGATCATGATCGCGATCGTCGTCATCGTGCTGATCAAGAACCTGTTCCAATGGCTCGCCGGGCAGCTCGGCGCGTCGCTCCAGGAATACGTGACGCGCGACCTCCGCGACCGCGTCTTCCGCCACATGCAACGGCTGCCGCTCGGCTACTTCCACAGCACGAAGGTCGGGCAGATCCTCACGCGGATCCTGAACGACACCGATCAGACCAAGACGCTGATCACCGAGCTGGTGACCAAGACGGTTCAGAACGGCGCGACGGTGTTGACGACCGTGATCACACTTCTGGCGCTCTCACCGCGTCTCACTCTGCTGTCGCTCGTCATTGCTCCGCTGCTCACCCTCACGCTCCAGCCGATCCTGCGGAAGCTCCGCCGCGGGCATCGCCGGCTGCGCAACGAATACGGCGAGATCACCAGCGTGCTGCAGGAGGTAGTGAGCGGCATTCGCCTCGTGAAATCGTTCGGCGGCGAGCGGTACGAGGACGGACGGTTCACCGGCGCCAGCCACGAGTATTCGCGCGGCATGGTGCGGATCACGCGAGTGTCCCTCCTTTCGCAGCCGCTCACCGAGATCATCGGCACCTCGATCGCCGTGATCATCCTCTGGATCGGGGCGCAGGCGGTGATTCGTCCGGGGTCCGGCCTCGATGCTGCAACGCTGATCACGTTCATGATTCTCGTGATGCAGCTATTGCCGCCGCTCAAACAGCTTTCTCAGACGCCGACCACCGCGCAGCAGGCGATGGCCGCGGCCGAGCGACTGTTCGACGTCCTCGACCGCGAGACCGAAGCGGAGCGTGACAGTGGGACCCGCGTGATCGACCGTTTCGACCGCTCGGTCGAGTACGACGGGGTGTCCTTCGCGTACGAGACGGAGCCCGTCCTGCGTGACATCAGCTTCCGCGCGGCGAAGGGCGACGTCGTCGCGCTCGTCGGCGCCAGCGGCGCCGGCAAGAGCACGCTCGTCGACTTGCTTCCGCGCTTCTATGAGCCCACGGCCGGCCGGATTCTCATCGACGACATCGACACGCGCCAAATCACGCTCACGTCGCTGCGATCGCTGACGGGCATCGTCAGCCAGGACACCGTGTTGTTCAACGACTCGGTTCGCAACAACATCGCGTACGGCGCCGCCGGCAAGTTCACCGACGTGCAGATCGAGCGAGCGGCCCGGGCCGCCAACGCGCACGACTTCATCGCCGCGCTTCCCAATGGCTACGACACCGTTCTCGGCGAACGAGGCACACGATTGTCGGGCGGCCAACGCCAGAGGATCGCCATCGCGAGAGCACTGCTCGTCGATCCGCCGATTTTGATTCTCGACGAAGCCACATCGGCGCTCGACACCGAGTCGGAGCGCCTCGTGCAGGAGGCCGTCGACCGGCTCCTCGCGGGACGCACGGTGTTCGTGATCGCGCACCGGCTTTCCACGATCGTCCACGCCGATCTCATCCTCGTTCTCGATCGAGGCCGCATCGTCGAGCGCGGCACGCACATGGAGCTCCTCGCCGAGCGCGGAACGTACTTCCGTCTCCATTCGTTGCAGTTCGGCGAAGCGGATGCCGCGGAACGCGTCGGCACCGCCTGATCGATGCGCACTCTCTTCTATCTCAGCGACAGCGCATGGTCGGGCTGTGCTCGATTTCTTCTCGCCGCGGCGACCGAGCTCCGTGCCCGCGGCGTCGAGACGACGATCGCCTGCTGCGCCGACACGCGGCTTGCCGCGTGGGGCGCCGAGAGTGGAATCGACGTCGTCGAGATCAATGGAAAGGCGTCGACGCCGGGCGGCGCATGGGATCTTCGGCCCATCTTGAACGAGCGCGGCGTCGAAGTCGTGCTGGTCACGACGCAGCGCGACCAATTGCTGACGAGCTCCGCGAAATTGTTTGGCGGAAGAATCCCCGTGCTGCGGCGCGTTCCGCCATTCGGCCGCGTCGACCTGACGCGCGGCGGCAAGCTCGCCCTCAGAATGGCGGCCGCGGGATTGATCTTCACCACGGAAAAGGAAGCCAAGGAAGCGCACGGAGCCGGCTGGACGATTCCGAACGCCGTGGTGCCGCTCGGCGTCGACAGCGCCTCCTACGACGAGGCCCAACCGATCGCGCGCGCCGAGATCGACGCGCCGCCCGAAGGCGTTCTGATCGCGTGTCCGTACGAGCGCTCCGGTCGGAACCGCATCGCGACGCTTTTCCGCACGCTGTCGCTCGTCGTCCCGCGGCACCGCGACATGCACGCGGTCGTGTTCGGGCCCGGCTCGCTCGACGACGAGCTTCGGTTGCATGCCGCGGCGCTCGGTGTCAGCTCGGCGATCACGTTCCTTGGCGACATCGACGCGCCGTTGCCGGTGATGCGCGCCGCGAATGTCGTGTGGGCAGTCGCCGACGGCGACGGCGGTGCGTTCGCCTGCCTCGACGCGATGGGACTTCGCCTGCCGGTGATCGCCGAGCGAACGGTACTCTATCAGCACTACGTGGCTGACGGGATTACGGGACTCCTCCTGTCACCGGCCGACCCGGCGACGACCGCGTCGAACGTCGCCGCCTTCATCGCCAACGATGAGAAGTGTCGCTCGATGGGGAACGCCGGGCGCGCGCGCGCGCAGCGGGATTTCCCCGAGACATCGATGGTCACGGCTCTCGAGCAGGCGTTGGCCGCGGCGGTATCCGGCTCGAGCAAGGTGACGCAGTGAGCATGGCGGACGCGATCCACCCGTCGCTCGCTCACCGCGCGGAATACGCCGCGCTCCGCAGCGCGGTCGCCGCGGTCGAGCGGCTCAGCTTCAAGCGCGCCGGCACGATCGGCGAGCGCATCGGACGCTTGGGGTACTCGCCGATCGGCATCAGGCGCGCGGTGGTCGAGCGACAGCTGTCCGCGGCGTTTCCGGACAAGAGCGCGGACGAGATCGCGACGATCGCGCGCGCCGCGTACGGACACCTCGGCCGAACGAGCATCGAGACGGCGATCCTTCCGTCGTACAGCGCCGAGCAAATCGTCCAGCTGTTCGAGGAAGTGAATGGATGGAACATCGTCGAGGAGCGGCTGGCGCGCGGGCGCGGTCTGATCGTCGTCACCGGTCACCTCGGCAACTGGGAGTTGGGCGGCGCGTACCTCGCCGCGCGCGGGCTTCCGATCGACGCCGTCGCGCGCCACATGGCCAATCCATTGTTCGACCGCTATCTCACGAGCACGCGGCATCGAATCGGGATGACGGTGGTGCACGACGAAGATGCGGTCCGGCGCGTCCCGCGGTCGTTGCGCGACGGCCGCGCGGTAGCGTTTCTCGTCGATCAGGGCGCGGTGGGACTCGCGTCGACGTGGGTGCCGTTTTTCGGCCGCTACGCGAAGACGCCGCGCGGCCCGGCGGTGTTCGCCCTCCGGCTCAATTCACCGGTCGTCTTCGGCGCGGCGATTCGCCGGCCCTCCGGGCGCTATCGCCTGACCTTCGAGCCGATCGACGTCGTCGACACGGGCGATCGCGAGGCCGACGTCGACCGCATCGTCGCCGACTACACGCTCGCGCTCGAGCGCTGGGTGCGACGCGTGCCCGAGCAGTATTTCTGGCATCACCGGCGCTGGAAGCATCAGCGCCCGGGCACGCCGCGCGAGCTGGGAGATCCGCTGCTGTGAGCCGCGCCACGCAACGCCTCGGCTCCGATCGGCGAGCCTGGTTCGGTGGCGGCACGATCGTTCTGCTCGCGCTCATGGCGCTCGCCGCACCGCTCGTTGCCGGCCACGACCCGTTCGGCATCGATCTCATCAACTCGCTGCAGCCGCCGTCGCCGCAACACTGGTTCGGCACCGACATCCAGGGGCGCGACGTGTGGGCCAGGCTCGTGTACGGCGCGCGCGTTTCGCTCTCCGTCGGGATCATCTCGCAGGGCATCGCGCTGTCGCTCGGCGTGATCCTCGGCTTGCTGTCCGGCTATTACGGGAAATGGGTCGACGAGCTCGTGATGCGCCTCGCCGACGTCACGCTGGCCTTTCCGACGCTGCTCTTGCTGATCGCGCTCGTCGCGGCTCTCCAGCCTTCGCTTCCCGTGGTGTTCGCGACGATCGGACTCGTCGGCTGGGCGGGGATGGCACGCCTGGTTCGCGGGCAGGTGCTCGTGGTGCGCGAGCTGGAGTTCGTGCAGGCCGAGCAAGCGCTCGGCGCCGGCGACATCAGAATTCTCATACGGCACATTCTCCCGAGCGTGGTCGCGCCGGTCGTCATCGCCGCCACACTCGGCGTGGCCGGCGCGATCATGGCCGAGTCGTCGCTCTCGTTCCTCGGCCTCGGCGTCCAGCCACCGACGCCGAGCTGGGGCGCGATGATCGCCGACGGCCGCGATCTCTATCAGCTGCGACACGCGCCGTGGACGTCGGTCTTCCCGGGCCTGGCCATCGGAGCCGCGGTCCTCGGTTTCAACTTGCTCGGCGACGCGCTGCGTGACGCGCTCGACCCGCGCGCCGTGCGCGCCGCGATACCCCGGGGCGCCGGCCTTCCTGACATCGCCCGCCCATGAGCTACGACGTCGAGGCATTGCGCCGAACGGAGTTTCCGCGGCTACTCGCTGAAGACATCATCTATTTCAACAACGCGTCGACGGGTCCGCTGCCGCGCCGCACCGAAGAGACTGTCGCCGACTGGGCGCGACACCGCGCCGTGCCGCATCGCATCTCACAGGAGATGGAGTTCGGTACGCTGGAGGTGGGACGCCAGCTGATTGCGGAGCTGATCGGCGCGCACGAGTCGGAGATCGCGATGGCGACCAACACGACCTTCGGGCTCAATCTCGCGGCGTTTTCGCTGCCGCTCGAGCGCGGCGATGTCGTCCTCTCGCCCGATCGTGAGTTCCCGGCGAATGTCTACCCGTGGATGCAGCTCGCCGCGCGGCGCGGAATCGAGTATCGACGCCTGCCGTGCGACGACGGTCCGCTCGACGTCGCGCGTTTGTCGCGCGAGCTCGAGGACGATCGCGTTCGCGCCGTGACCGTATCGTGGGTGCAGTTCGCGTCGGGCGCGCGCGTCGACCTCGCCGCGCTGGGAAGGCTTTGCCGGGAGCGCGGCGTGTACTTCGTCGTCGATGCCATCCAGGGTCTCGGTCCGCTCACGCTCGACCTTCGCTCGTCGCCCGTCGACATCCTCGCCTGCGGCGCGCAGAAGTGGCTCCTTTCGCCGTGGGGCGCCGGCTTCGTCTACGTGAGACGCGACCTGGTGCAGCAGCTCCAGCCGCACGACGTCAGCTGGCTCGCCGTTCGCGGCTCCGACGATTTCACGCGCCTCACCGACTACGACCTCACCTGGCGCGACGACGCGAGGAAATTCGAGTTCATCACGCTCCCCTACCAGGAATTCGCGGCGATGAACGCGACGCTCGAGCTGATCCAGGAACTGGGTGCGGCGAACGTCGCCGCCTATAGCCAGTCCCTCGCCGACCGGATCGTCGAATGGGCCTGCGCGCGGAGCGACGTGACCCTCGTGACGCCGTCCAAACCGGGCCAGTACGCGTCCGTCGTGTCGGTTCGACCTTCCGATGCCGCCGCCGCGAGCGCGCGACTCTCGGCAGCCGGCGTCGTGCATTCGTTCCGGGAGGGAGGAATTCGGTTGTCGCCCTACTTCTACAACACCGTCGAGGAGATCGATCGGGCGCTCGCGATTATCGGCGCGTGAATCCCCGCCGGCTCACGAATCCCGAATCGCCACGATCGGATCGACTCTCGCGGCGCGCCGAGCCGGCCCCAGACTCGCAACGGCTGCGACCCCGACAAGGAGCACTGGGACCACGACAAGAGTGGCCGAGTCATTGACATTCGTCTCGAAAAGCATCGACCGCACCAGTCGCGCACCCGCCGCACCCGCCGCCACGCCCACGACGACGCCCACGCTCACCAACAATGCAACATGCCGCATGACGAGCCGTCGAATGTCCGACCCCGTGGCCCCGACAGCAATTCGCAGCCCGAATTCGTGCGTCCGCTGCGTGACGCCGTAGGCGACGATGCCGTACAGACCGATCGCCGCGAGAAACAGCGCGATCGCGCCGAATGTCGTCATGAGACTCATCACGAACACGCGTGGGTCGCGCAATCGGCTCCCGAAGCCCTCGGTGCGCGGAGCCGGCTTTTGGCCGAGATAGGTGATCCCCGGATCGACGTCGTGAATGACGCGGTCGATCTGCGCCGCGACCGCCGCCGTCTGCGGTCCGCGCACGACGAACGTCATCCACGGCCACACCTCGAGTGTGTACGGCAAGAAGACCTGCATCGGCGGATCATTCGCCGCGCCCGCGGCGCGATGGTCGGCTACCACGCCGACGACCGGTAGCGTGATCGGCTGATTCACGTCGGCCCGCGCCTGCGATTGGCGACGAATCGTGATGCGCTGACCGACCGCCGCGCCGCTCGGCCAGAGCTTTCGCGCGAGGTTCTCGGTGACGATCAAACCGGCGGGCGCTCGTACGTCCTGCTCGGTGAATCCACGGCCGGCCACGATGCGAATGCGAAACAGGTCGAAGTAATTCGCCGACACGGGGTGATAAAGCGCTTCCGGCGCGGTCGTGCTGCGCTGGTCGTCAGTCTCGACGCGCGTCGAGAGGAGCGCGCCTCCCGCGGCTGCAACGCCCTCCACCGATGGAATCGCCGACGTGGCGTCGATGAGCCGTTTGTAGAGCGCTGCCGCCTCGGCGGGCGCGTCATAGCGATGCGCCGGCGGTGAGATCGAGAACGACAGTACGTCGGGATCGTAGCCGAGAGAGACGCCGGAGAGCCGCCGCAGGCTTTGAATCAACAGGCCGGCGGCGATGAGAACGGCGACTGCCAGCGCCATCTGTGTCGTCGCCAGCACGTCACGCGTACGGCGCTCGGCGACTCCGTGCGCGCGCGGCGCCGATCCGCCGCGAAGCCGCGCGATGAGGCTGCCGCGCAGGACCTGCATCACGGGAAGCACCGCGACCAGCATGATCACGACGACGACCAGGGCGACGACGAAGCTCAGCGTGCGCGTGTCGATGTGAAAGTCACCGGAGAACGGCAAGCGCTGCGCGGCGTACGGCCGCAACGCACCGATGAACATCATCGCCAGTCCGACCGCGCCGGCGCCCGCCGCGGCGGCGATGATCGCGACTTCAGTCAGCTGGAGTCGCGCGAGACGCCACGCACCGGCGCCGAGCGCGGCACGCACAGCGAGGTCCTTTGTCCTGACGCTGGCGCGCACGAGCATGAGGTTCGCCGTGTTCGCGCAGGCGAGCAGCAGCACCAAGGCGATCGCGCCGCCGATCATGAGAAGCGTCGTCGACAATGGTCCGAACATCTCGTCCGACAAACTGCTCGTCCGAACACTCGTCCAGCGGGCCTGCTCCACCGGATACTCTCGAGCGAGCCGCTGTTCGATCGTCCGCATCGCTGCGGAGACGCCGGCCGGGTCGCCGTGCTCGCTCATGCGGATGATCGCGCGGCTGTCGACGTGGAGGCTCCGCTTCGTGAGCGCCGTCTTCGTCGCCTGAAAGACGGCGATCGGTTGCCACAGCGTCGGCGGAAGCCAGAAACCGCCGCCGGCGAAATTCGGGAAGGCAAAACCGCGGGGCATGACGCCGATGACTTTCGTCGGCACGCTGTCGACGCTGATCGTCGCTCCGATCGCCGACGGGCTCGCGTTGAAGCGCTTGACGAAAAACTCGTGCGAGATGACCGCGACGCGCGGCGACCCCGGGAGCTCGTCGTCGGGGAGGAATGTCCGGCCGATCTCCGGCTGCATCCCCATCAGCGCGAAGAATCCCGGCGTGACGAACGCCGCGATGCTGCGCTCCGGACCTTCCGGATTCTGGATCATCACGCCGTCGCCGCGAATGAACGCAAAGCCGTCGATGGCCCCGCGAAGCGCCGGCGACTCCGCCCGCCAGTCGAGATACGTCGGGTAGGACGGCACTCGCCTGCCGCCCGTTTCGCTCTCTTCGTAGATCGTGCGCAGACGGCCCGCGTCGCGATACGGCAGGCCGCGGACGAATACCGCATCGACGACGCTGAAGACTGCCGCCGCACTGCCGATGGCCAGCGCGAGCGTGAGGACGGACACACCGGCGAACACCGGCGCGCGTCGCAAGGATCGGAAGGCGGTTCGGACGTCGCTCCACATGGTCCGCTCACTGAGAGATAAGAAATTGTCGTCACGGGACAATATTTTATCTCTGGTCCGTTTAGTCAAGGCCCCTTTTGGAACCACGGGCAGAAGTAACCTTACGCTTGCACCAGTCCGTAAGTCTTTGCGCCCTTGCGGACGAGCACGAACTCACCGTCGAGCAGGTCGTCGGAACTCACCGGCTCGCGCTCCGGACCGATCCGCCGGCCGTTGAGATAGACGCCGCCCTGCTGGAGCATGCGGCGCATGTCCGCCTTGCTCGAGAATAGCGCCTCCGGTCCGACCAACGTTGCCTCGAGAACGTCGTAGGTCGTCAGC
Source organism: Gemmatimonadaceae bacterium (assembly GCA_035535975.1). GTDB lineage: Bacteria > Gemmatimonadota > Gemmatimonadetes > Gemmatimonadales > Gemmatimonadaceae > JAQBQB01. Next base: position 37,454 of record DATLPC010000098.1, read on the forward strand.
TCGTCCTTTCGCTCGACCGTGAAGACCGGAATCTCGAGCTTGAGGGCGAGCAGAGCATCTCGCGACAACGATTTCGGATCGGCGCCGCCGAACAGCAAACCGGAGACTTCTTCCGCCGCGCCAAGCGCCTTATCACCGTGGACGCGCCTTGTCACGTCGGCGGCCAGCGCACGCTGCGCTTCGCGCCGCTCCGGCCGCTCGATGAGGGCCCGTTCGTGGGCCTCGATATCCGCGTGCGAGAGAAGAGTGAAAGATCTCAGGTACCTCGCCGCGTCGCGGTCGTCGGTATTCACCAGGAACTGATAGAACTTGTATGGCGAGGTGAGCGTCGCGTCGAGCCAGACTGTTCCGCTCTCTGTCTTACCGAACTTGCTTCCGGCCGAGGTCGTGACGAGCGGAGCAGTGATCGCGTGCGCGTCCGTGCCGAGGGTTCGCCGAATGAGCTCGATACCCGCCGTGATGTTCCCCCATTGGTCGCTGCCGCCCATTTGCAGCCGCACATCGTGCCGGCGCCTGAGCTCGAGAAAGTCGTACGCCTGAAGCAGCATGTACGAGAATTAGGTGTATGAGATTCCGGCCTCCATGCGGCCTTGCACCGAATCCTTTTGCAGCATGTAGTTCACGGTGAAGTGCTTGCCGACGTCGCGCATGAACTCGACGGCCCGCAATTCGGTCAACCAGGTAGCATTATCAATCGCGCGCGCCGCGTTGGCGCCGCCGAAATCGAGGAAGCGCTCGAGCTGTCGTTGTATTTTCGCCGCGTTCGTTGCCACGAGCTCCGGATCGGCGAGCGGACGTTCCGCCGATTTGCCGCTCGGATCGCCGATCAACCCGGTCCCGCCGCCGACGAGGGCGACGGGCCGATGACCATGCTGCTGCAACTGAACCAACAACATGATGACCAACAGGTTGCCAATGTGCAGGCTCGGCGCGGTCGGATCGAAGCCGATATAGCCGGACAATTGGCCGTCGGCCAAGGCGTCGGCGACGCCCTCGGTCCGCTGATAGAGCAGCCCTCGCCATTCCAGCTCATCGAGCAGCGCATGAGATCGCATGGCACAAAAATAGACGGTACATGAGTCAACCCGTATGCTGATTCCATTCTCCCGACGCTTCCGTACGCGTTTCCCGTGGTTTGCCCGGACCTTCGCGCTCACCGCGGCGTTTTTGTTGTCGTTCGGCGTCGGCTTCGCGTACGCGAGCTGGGCCATGGTCTGCCGTGCCGGACGGTGTCCCTCGGCGAACGCGCTCCGCGATTACGAGCCTCGACAGACCTCCAAGATCCTCGCCGCCGACGGCCGGCTGATCGCCGAGCTCGGCTTGGAAAAGCGGACGCTCGTCAAGCTCCAGGACATTCCGCCGATCGTGCGCAACGCGTTCCTGACGATCGAGGACAAGCGCTTCTACAAGCACTCCGGTATCGATTGGGTGCGCGTCCCCGGTGCGCTCCTCACCGACCTCAAAAACCGGAACTTCAGCGAAGGCTTCTCGACGCTCACGATGCAACTCGCGCGGAACATCTTCCCCGAGCGCATCTCACGTGAGAAGTCATTGGTGCGAAAGCTCAAGGAAGCGAAGGTCGCCCGCGCGATCGAAGACGAGTACTCGAAGGACAAGATTCTCGAGCTCTATCTCAACCAGATCAACCTCGGCAACGGCGCGTACGGCGTCGAAACGGCGTCGCAAAGGTATTTCGGCAAGTCGGTGCGTGACCTGAGTCTTGCCGAAGCGGCGACGCTCGCCGCGATCCCCAAGGCGCCGGAACGCTACAACCCGCGCTCGGCACCCGACCGCAACATTCAGCGACGCAACACGATCATCGCGCTGATGCGCGACGGGGGAATCGTCAGCGCCGCCGAAGCGCGCGAGGCGCAAGCGACGGCGATCCGCCTCGCCCCGCGAATCGACGCCGGCGAAGCGGCGCCCTATTTCGTCGAGTGGGTTCGCCAGCAGCTCGATGACAAGTTCGGCAAGCAGCTGTACGAGCAAGGGCTCACCGTTCATACGACACTCGACCTCGAGATGCAGACCGCCGCCGAGCGCGCGCTCGAGCGACAAATCAAGCTCATCGAGGCAGGGAAGTTCGGCGCGTTTCCGCACGTCAGCTACGAGCGCTATATGGCGCAGTCGAACGGCGGCGATGACACCGATCAGCCGATGTCGCCCTACTTGCAGGGTGCTTTTGTCGCGATGGACCCGCGCACCGGCGCTGTCCGTGCGCTCGTCGGCGGCCGCGACTTCGACGACAGCAAGTTCAATCGCGCCGTGCAGGCGATTCGTCAGCCCGGATCGACGTTCAAGCCGATCGTCTACGCCGACGCGATCCAGAATGGTCGCCCGCTTTCCTACATCCTCGACGACTCGCCACTCACCGTGGAGATCGGCAACACGACGCGCTGGGAGCCGAAGAACTTCGACGGCGCATTCGAGGGAAAGATCCCGATGCGTCGCGCGCTGTTCGAGTCGCGCAACGTGCCGACGATTCGACTCGGCATCGAGCTCGGAATCCCCAGCGTGATCGACGAAGCGCGGAAATTCGGCCTGACGACGCCGATTCCCGGCTATCCGTCGATCTTCATCGGCGCGGCCGACGTCTACCCGATCGAGCTGGTGGCCGCGTACAGCACTTTTGCCAACCTCGGGACGCGCGCCGAGCCGATCACCATCACCAAGGTCGAGGATCAGAGGGGCAGCGTGCTTTGGGAACCGCAGCCGACGACGCTGCCGATCATGTCGCCCGAAGAATCGTGGCTCATGGTGAGCATGATGAAGGACGTCGTGCAGCGCGGTACGGCGGCGGGGAGCGTTGGGTCGCAGATCCGCTTCCCGGCCGGGGGGAAGACGGGGACGACGAACGACGGCACGGACGTCTGGTTCGTGGGCTACACGCAGGATCTCGTGGCCGGCGTCTGGATGGGTTTCGACAAGCCGACCAAGATCAAATCCAACGCGCAAGGCGGCATTCTCGCCGCGCCGGCGTGGGTCGCGTTCATGAACGAGGTCTATCGTCGCCGGCCGGCGCCCCGTGATTGGGCGATGCCGGCCGATATCGTTCAGCGGCAGGTGGACGTCTCAACGAATATGCTGGCAACGCCGTACTGCCCGCCGGCCGTCGTGGTCAGCGAGTACTACATCCCCGGCACGGACCCGCTGTTGCCGTGCGATGTCCACACCGGGGCGCTGATGCCGGATACGTCCGGTGTCGGAGCCTTGTACCCCCGGACCGACAGTCTCGGGCGTCCGATACCTACGCCCGGCACGCCGCCCGGAGTCCTTCCGCCAAACGGCATCCGGCCAGTTCCGACTCGCCCAGGCGCCGATACCTCGCGTCGATACCGCGACTCGACGATTTTTAGCTTGCCGTCGCGCGATTCGACACGCCGGCCGGATTCTCTCCGGACGGACTCGTTGCGCATGAGGTTGGACTCGCTGCGGCGTCGCGACTCGGCCGTCAAACGCCCGCCGCGGCCGGACACGTTACAACGGAGCAGACTTCAGCTTGAATAGCCATTCATGAGTTGGCAGCCGACTGACTGTCACGCGCACACGATTTTTTCTGATGGCGCGCTCACCATCGAACAGGTGGTCGAGCGCGCCGCTTCGTTGAACGTGGTGCCCTCCGTGGCCGACCATATCTCGCGCGATGTCGCGCGGGCCGTGGACTCCGTCGAGCGAGCCCGCGAGTACATCGCCGCGCTCGACGAGCACGACGTCCTCCGCGGCGGCGAGTTTTGCTGGCACGACTCGCTCTGGCGCGAGCTTCCCGACGATCTCGTCGCGCGGTTCACGCATCGCCTCGGCTCGCTGCACGCGGTGCGTCTGCCGAGCGGCGATCTGGTTCATGCTTTTAGCCGCCGGCCGCCCGGGATCGACGTCGACGACTACATGTGGGCGCACCTCGAGTCGCTCGAGGCGCTCGCTCGCGAGATGCCGGTGGACATCCTGGCCCATCCGACGCTGGTGACGCTCCCCTTCCGCCGTCTGCCGATCGACGAGCTGTGGACGCCAGAGCGCGAGGAGAAAATGGTCGACGCGTTGTTCGCCGCCGGTATTGCGTTCGAGATCTCGAATAGATATCCGCCGCACGAGCGGCTCGTAAAGCGCGCCATCGATCGTGGCGTACGCATCTCCCTCGGCTCGGACGGCCACACCCTCGAGCAGGTCTCCGACATCGCCGCGCCGTTGGCGATGGCCCGGCGGCTCGGCGTTCGGGAGGAAGACATCTACGATCCGCGACGCCACGGATCCAAGACGGCCGCTCGAGCGTGATCCGCTACCGCGCGCGGTGGATCGTCCCCGTCACGTCGCCGCCCGAAGCCAACGGCATCGTCGCCGTCGACGGCAATCGCATCGCCTACGCCGGGCCGGCGTTCGAAGCGCCGCCGGGTGACGAGGTGAACCTCGGCGACGTGATCCTGATGCCGGGGCTCATCAACGCGCACTGCCACCTCGAGCTCACCGCCATGCGCGGTTTTCTCGAAGACCTCGATTTCCGGCGGTGGATTCTCCGTCTCACCAGCGCACGCCAAGCAGTTCTCGACCGTGACGCGTTGCTCGATTCGGCGCGCTACGGCATCGAAGAAGGTTTGCGAGCGGGAATCACGACCTTCGCGGATACCTCCGACTCGGCGGTTGGACTGCAGGCGATGCGCGAGGCCGCGGTGCGCGGCATCGTGTATCAAGAGGTGTTTGGGCCTGACCCGTCGCAGTGCGCGAAATCGATCGCCGACCTGCGCGAGAAGGTCGCCGGGCTGCGCTATCTCGAGACACCGCTCGTGCGCGTCGGCGTCTCGCCGCACGCGCCGTATACGGTCTCCGACGATCTATTCAAAGGGACGGCGAACCTCGCTCGCGAGATGCAGCTTCCCGTCGCCGTTCACATCGCCGAGAGTGAGCTCGAGTGGGAGCTCGTCGCGAAGGGATCCGGCGGGTTCGCCGATGGGCTGCGTCGGCGCGGGATCGAGGTGGCGCCGCGTGGCGAATCGCCGGTCGCGCTCCTCGACGCGTGCGGCGTGCTCGACACGCATCCGCTGCTCATTCACTGCGTTCGCGTGAACGCCGCCGACGTCGAGCGAATTGCGTCATCGTCGTCCACGGTCGCCCACTGTCCGGTGTCGAACGCGAAGCTTGGTCACGGGGTCGCGCCGCTGCTCGACTTGCTCGAGGCGGGGATCCCGGTCGGTCTCGGTTCGGACTCGATGGCGAGCAACAATCGCATGGATCTGCTGGAGGAAGCCCGCGTCGCTCTGCTCGCGCAACGAGCGGTGGCGCAAATGTGCGATGCGCCGCAAGCGGCGGACATGATCGAGCTCGCGACGATAGCCGGCGCGCGCGCCCTGGGAATCGACGCCCAGGTTGGATCGCTCGAGGAAGGGAAGCAGGCCGATCTCACGGCATTCGCCATCGAGCCCGCGGTACCGATCCAAGACCCCGTGGCCGCGCTCGTGTTCTCGATCAGTGCATCGCGCGCCCGATTCGTGACTGTGGCGGGCCGTGTGCTCATTCGTGACGGCGAACTCGTATCTCCGAGACCTGGTTTGGCCGAGCGGATGCAGGGATTGGGTGAGGCGTTGGCGTCGTGGCTCGATTCAGGAGGTGAAATGCGAGGATCCGTGTGACGTTAAGAAACCGGTTTGCGGATGTTGTAAGCAGCATTTCCCTTGTTTGCGTGGTGTCCCGAGCATAGCTTGCTATTGGTAGAACCTTCCGGCGCATGTAGTTAGGCGTCCGAGGAGCGTGGCCCTGTCCACCCGTTCCCGCTCCCGCCCTCAACAACCAGGCGGGAGTTTGTGTACCGGCCTTGGAATAGGGGAGGTTTCGTGGTCGTTGGCTGTCTGGCACTCAACGCGTCCTACGAGCCGCTGACGATGGTTCCGATGCGGCGGGCGCTCCGTCTCGTGATCGACGGCAAGGCTGAGATCGTCGAGGCGGACTCCGATCGCGTCGTTCGATCGGAGCGATTGACGCTGCCCAGACCCGCCGTCATTCGCCTCACCAAGTTCATTCACGTGCCGCGGCGCTTCCGCCGGCAAGTGACGAACACGTTCCTCTTCGCGCGCGATCACTATCGCTGCCAGTATTGCGGCCGTCACCTCACGGAGCTCAAGCCCCGTGAAGCGCTGACGCGCGACCACTTGATGCCGCTCTCTCGCGGTGGCACGAATGACTGGACGAACGTCGTCACGGCGTGCAGCCCGTGCAACACGCGCAAGGGCAACCGTCTCCCCGAGGAGATCGGCATGCACCCGCTCACGCACCCGGTCGAGCCGCACTTCGTGCACTTGAGCTGGGCGGTGCGCCGTCTCACGCCGACGCAAGCGCGGTACATCAAGACGTTCTACGGCTCCGAAGTGCTCCACCATCTCGAGCAGCTGGAGCACCGAGGAATGCACCGACATTTTAGGGCATAAACGGCGCGTTTAAGAGCCGCTTTTAAACGGCGCACTTAAGAGGCGCTCTTAAACGGCGCATTTAAGAGGCGCTTTAAACGGTGCCCTTAACTAGCGCTCTTAGAGGCGCCGTCTACCGGCGCTTTTTGAGCGTTTTTTAGTAGCGCAGTTTATTAGCGCGTGTCACACGGCGCCGTTTACCAGCGTTGTTTAACAGCGCTTTTTATGCCGTATGCCGTTCAAAGCGCCGTATCGAAAACAAACTCAAATCAAACTTAGAACTCCCATCGGTCACCAAGTCGGCCACTATCTCTCCGACGACTGACGCGAACTTGAAGCCGTGGCCGGAGCACGCCGATACCACGTGCACCCGCTCGTGGCCCGGCAGCCGGTCCATGATGAAATGCTCATCGGGCGTATTCGTGAACAGACACACCGACGAGCGCAACGCGCGGCCCGAACCTCCCGGGAAGTAGCGCCGCGCGAACGTGTGAAGGATCTCGATGTCCACGTCGCGAACGCCACGGTCGACGGCGTCCGGGTCGACGCGCTCGCCGAGGTGGTGGTATCGCCCCACCTTGAATCCCGGGCTGCCCCACTCGGGAAATCCGTAGTAGCGCCCTTCTTCGACCGTCAGATTGAACACCGGGAAACGCTCCGGCACGAACGTCGACGCATCACCAATCTCGAACCACGCGACGACCTGACGCTCCGGCTCAAAAAGTCCCGCGTAGTCCGGAAGGAAATCCGCCATCCAGGAGCCCGCGCTCAAGACGAGATGATCGGCGACGTACGCGCCCTGCTCGGTCTTCACCTCGACGCGGTCGCCGCGCTCCTCCCACGTCAGGACGCGCTCGCCCGATCGGATGGTCGCTCCGTCCGCACCGGCCAGACGCGCGTGCGCGGCGACGGCGGTCTCCGGAATGAGGAACCCGCCGTCCGGCTGAAACAAACCCAGGTGGTCCGGCGGCAGGTGATACGCCGGAAATCGCCGCGTGAGCTCGGCACTCGTCAGCACCTCGTGTGGTAGCCCGTGGATCGCGCACGAACGCCGCGACCCTTCGAAAACCGGATCGCCCGGCGCGCTCGCGTCGATCGACCCGGTGCGCACGAACAACCGTTCGCCACAGCGGCGCTCGAGCTCCGCCCAAAGCTCGGCCGCGCGAACGAGTAACGGCACGTACGACGGATGCTCGTAGTACGCGATGCGAATGATCCGGGTCAGTCCATGGGAAGAGCCGTGATCGTTCGGCACGTCGAATCGGTCGAAGGCGATCACGCGCTGTCCACGCGCCGCGAGATGCATCGCCGCCGCACTCCCCATCGCCCCCGCCCCGACGATGATCACGTCGTACCGCATCTCGTGCCTCGCGTACCAAAACACCGCGTTGGGGGTCAGACTCCCTGTTACATGAATTGTAACAGGGAGTCTGACCCCATTTAGGGAACTGTGAATATGCCCGAGCGACGTTCGTAGTGACGCTTATCCCCACCGAGAAGGCGCGAGACGAGCGTCCCGAGCCCATTGCGGATCGCCTTGAGCGGATTCCGGCTCGGCGCCTCGGGGCCCCGCAGCCATTGTTGGAGTGCGTCCAGATCGCTCACCGTCAATGTCTGTACGTCCAGCACGAGATTGTAATAGAACTTTCCCGCGCCGTCGGGGTGCAGATCGACGCGCAGCGCGCGGCCAAACGCCGCCTCCGCCGCCACGATCGTCGGAAAGCCGCCGTAGTTCTCGAGCAATCGTCCTTCATCGCCGCGGCGAACCGCGTTGAACATCTCCACCGCCGGATCGAACGCGACGAGCACGTCCCACTCGGTCAGTCCGCGCCGGTCATCGCCGAACACTCCTCCTTTTTGCCACAGCTCGAGACGATAATGAATCCGCGCCGGAAACCCGTTGTGGAGGAGCTCGCGTGTCTTCGAGTCGCCGAGCAGGCTTTCGGTGCTCACCGTCGCGCCGACGGTCGGCGCACTCGCGGCCGCGAACGCCACGTCCAATTGAACGCGCGGCCGCTGCGCCACGAGTGGCGCCGCCCAAAGAGCAAGACCGACGAGCCAGGCGCGCACACGCACGGCTAGAACCGGTGCCTCAACCGAACGAAGAAGTTCACCGGTTCGGAGGGTGTGGCGAGCGACTTCGCGGCGTACACGCCGATGCCCTGAATGTCGAGACCGAGTCCGACGTCGGACCGAAATGTCGACAGCGGCGGTAAGCTCGTGCGCGAGTAGGTCAGCCCGTCATCGCGCGCTCCCACGCGCCAACCCCGGCCGGCGTCGGCGAACAGCACCCACACCGCGTCGCCGTGCGCGCCGTGATAGTAGCGTGGCCAATCGCCCCAAATCCGGCTGAAGTCGAAGCGCAAGTCACTTCGGTATTCGACTTGAGCCAGCGCGATCCGGTCGCACTCAGCGGGCGGTCCCGGCAAGGAAACACCGGCGTTGCACGTGCCGACGTCAATCCCGGTTCTCGATCCGTGAAAGTCGTACCCCGGGAGTGCGCCCGGGCCGTCGACGGACAGTCGCCGCTCGAGCGGAAGCTCGTCGCCGCCGAGCAATCCGGCGAACACGACCCGCAAGTTGAGCTGGGCGTCCGGTCCGAGGCGGGTGTAACGACGAACGTCGAAGAATCCGCGCATGTAATTCACGGCGCCGATTCGCGGCGTCACATCGGACGTCTGCCCCGGCGACTCGATCGTGCCGCTTCCGTGCTCCGCGTCGGCGCGCACCCACCATCCGGACCATGGGTCGTCCGGATCCGTCCGCGTATCGACACCAAGTGCCAGATCAGCGATGTGAAAGACGCCCTGGTCGACGCGTGGGTTCGGCCGCCACGGATCGCCGCCGTGGAACAGCGAAAACGGATTGTGCGCGGAGCGCGCCGTCCATCGCTCGACGCCGTACGATCCCGTGAGGCTGAGATCACGCGCGCCGTACAACGTCACGTATCCATTCGTGCCGTGACGCTGATAGTAGTCACGGTAATCGCGACGGACGACGACCGCGGCCAGCGCTGTCTCTACGTCGCTCAGCTGCCAGTCCTCGACCGGATCGACCAGGTTGAAGATCCGTCCGCCGACGCCGATCCCTCGCTCGCGGCCAAATCGCACTTCGCCGGCCAGTCTATGTCCGACGTCGGCATGCTCGGAGTTGAAGCTGCCGGTGCGCGTGATCGCCGCGGCGTCCGCGTCGAAGCTCCCCCACGGCGTCAGACGATGCGCCATTGGACCGAGGCTGATCGGTAGGCCTTCGACGCGGTTGTACGCCCCGGCCTGCACGACGCGAACCGCTTCACTGCGATTGCCGTCCGCGTGCCGCTCGAGCCGGCGCCACCAACTGTCCGGTTCACGCGCTTCGTCCTCGACCGCGATGATCCGAGCCCCTTCCTCGCGGTAGCGCAACGTGTCCGTGAACACGCGAACCGCACCGGCGACGCGCGCCGAATCCCGCCCGGTCAGCGTTCCGCCGACAATGAGGATCTCGCCGTCGATGCGCGCCGTCGGGCGAAGCGCGACGGAACCGTTTACGGCGACCACCGAGCCGGCGACGTGGCCGGCGATGTCCAGCGTACCGCGTTCGAACGCGACGTTGCCGTTGATCTCCTCACCGCTCGCGATCTCGAGTCGACGCGCCGCGCGAATGGCGTTTGGCCCGTTCCAGCGGGCGACCACTTCGCGCCGCACGTCGGGCGGTACAGCGCCAAGTCGCGCTTCGGTCGGTGAGCGCTGTGCTCCGGCGAGTGCCGGGACGAGCCCCGCCACGAGCGCCAGCCTTTTCATCAACATGCCAACTCCGGATTTCGGATGTCGAACGCCCTCCCCCCTCCACACAGCGCGTCGTCGCTACTCCATCGCGCTACCGACGGCGATCCCCAAGCGACGCATGCGCCGGTAGAGATTGGGGCGGTCGGTCTTGAGGCGCCGCGCGGCCTCGGCGACGTTGCCGCCGGTGACCGACAGGGCGCGCGCGATGAGCGTGCGTTCGTAGTCGTCGAGCGTGTCGCTCAAGGAATGATCGAGGAGCGCCGGATCGGGAAGGGGTGTCGGCGGCGTGAGTCGCGCAGCCCGCTCGAGGGGAAGGACGGCCGCGACGTCGTTGTGCGTTACTGTGCGTCCGGCGTGCAGTATAGCCAAACGTTCCACGATGTTCGCCAGCTCGCGGATGTTTCCGGGCCAGGTGTATCTCGTGAGCGCCGCCACCGCTTCCTCGGACCACGACGGCATCGCCTGGCCGGTGCGCATCCGGTGCAGCGCCGAAAAATGCCGAACGAGCGCCGGGATGTCGGTCGGGCGCTCGCGCAGCGGCGGGATCGGAATCGGGATCACATTCAGGCGGAAGAGCAGATCGTCACGAAACGCCCCTTCCGCCGACGCGCGGGCGAGATCCTTGTTCGTCGCGGAGACGATCCTCACGTCCACCCGAATCGGCTTCCCGCCGCCGACGCGCTCTATTTCTCGAGCTTCGATCGCGCGCAGCAGCTTGGCCTGCGCTTCGGCGCCGAGATCACCCACCTCGTCGAGGAAGAGCGTCCCCCGATGCGCGAGCTCGAACCGTCCGATCCGACGATCGGTCGCGCCGGTGAACGCGCCGCGCTCGTGGCCGAACATCTCGCTCTCCACGAGATCGCGCGGGATCGCCGCGCAATTCACCCGCACGAACGGTCGATCGCGCCGCGGACTCCCGCCGTGAATCGCGATCGCGACGAGCTCCTTTCCGGTTCCGGATTCCCCCGTGATCAGCACTCGCGAGTCCGTCGGTGCAATTCGCGCGATCAGCGCGCGCACCTGTTGCATCCCCGGACTGTCCCCAATCATCTCGCCGCTCAAACCGAGGTCGGCACGGAGGACTTTCGCCTCGCGACGCGCTTGCCGGAGCTCGAGCGCCGACGACAGCGCGAGCAGCACCCCTTCGGGGCTGAGCGGCTTTTCCAGAAAGTTGAACGCACCGAGCTTCGTCGCCTTGACGGCGTCACTCAGTCCGGCGCGGCCGCTCATCATGATCACGGGCACCTCCGGCAGCGACTCGCGCAGTCGCGCCAGCGTCGCCATGCCGTCCAAGTCGCCGGGGATCATCAAATCGAGCAGAAGCGCGTCCGGCTCGGCTTCGAGCGCGCGCGCGATTCCTGCCGCGCCGTCCTGCGCGTCGCGCACTTCGTATCCTTCGCCGGCCAGCAACGCGCCGACCATGCGCCGGATATTCGGCTCGTCGTCGATGATGAGAACGCTCGGCATGTACGCGGATTACGCCGGCGTTCGAGGAGAGGACGAGGCGTCGGACAGACTGCGCTGCTTCTGTTCGGCCAGAAGCTTCGCCGAGAAACGCTGCGCCTCGGCGATGCGCTCCACTTCGATCGCGACGGCTTCGACAGCCTGCTCGATGCGCTCGAGACGCGCCGTCGCGTCGGAGGACAGTTGCGCCGGCGGAAGTACCGGCTGCGGCTCGAAGAATCGTCGCAGAATCCATCGAAAGAGCGGAGATCCGATGCCCAGGATCAGACACCCGGCGAGAAAGTACTGCCCCACCTGGATCGCGGCGCGAATCGCCTCGGGTGGGATGTTGAAGTCGGGCGGCCCCTGTGTGATCAGCACGAGCGGCGCTCCATTCAGGATGGCGGCTTCGATAACCCGGGAGCGGCGGCGGTGTTCCGCTCAGCGAGCAGCTTGGTCGTGAAGCGCTGTCCCTCCGAGATCCGTTCGACCTCGATCGCGATGGAATCGAGCGCTTGCTCCATCCGCTCCAGGCGCGCGCCGACGTCCGGAGGCAGCACCGGCTGGCGTGGCTCTCGCTCGATCCGCCGCGCGTAGGCCTTGGCGATCGGAATCCCGATCGCCGTCACGCCGGTCATGATGAACAGGACGATCGGCACCATCAACGGACTAATTCCCATCGGTCGCTCCATTTCCGTTCCGGCTGCCATTCACCGGCAACACGAATCGAACCTCCGTGCCGCGGCCCGGAGTGCTCTCCGCCGTGACGGTTCCGTCGTGCGCCAACACCGTTTGTCTGGCGATCGCGAGACCAAGCCCCGTCCCGCCAGGCTTCGACGTCATGTATGGATCCCAGATGCGCAACAGCCTCTCCGGCGCGATGCCGCAGCCGGTGTCACGCACCGCGATCTCGACGGCGTCGCGATCGGCGATCGGTGCGCGACGCACGCGTACGTCGATGCGGCCTTCACCGTCGCCGCACTGACGGCAGGCGTCCACCGCGTTCAACATCACGTTCGATAGTGCGCGTGCGAGTGCGTCGTGGTGGCCGTCGATCATCGGCACGGCATCGTCGATCTCGACGAGCGATTCCATGCTCGGCGGAATCGTCGCGCGCGCCGTATAGCGGGCAAGCTCGCCGACGTCGACCGGCGCGCGCGGGCCTTCGGGCAGGCGCCCGAATTGCGCGAAGCTTCGCGCCATCTCCTCGAGGCGATGGGATTCGATGCCCAACACCTCCACCGTTTCCGCCAGCTCCGGCGGCGCGTCACGCCGAAGTCGATCCACCGCGAAGCGGATCGGGGTGAGCGGGTTTTTCAATTCGTGCGCAAATTGCCGGGCGCTCTCGCGGAGCGCGCTGGCGCGTTCCGCCTCGAGCTCGCGCGCGCGCGCCGTTTCGAGCTCGCCGGCCATGTCGCGCATGCGTCGTCGAAGGACCTCGAACTCCGGTGCGCCGCGCCGGGGCGGCGTCACGGGAAGCGCCTCTCGTCGGCCAATCCGCTCCGTCCACCCGACCAGCTCTTGCAGCGGCCGGCTCAAATTCCTGCTCAAGTGACCGGCAACTCGCGACGCGACGACTCCGATGATCAGCACCGCCGCCAGCGTCGACAAAGCGAGGACCTTCGCGCCCTGTCGCAACACGAAATCGGCTTGCCGTGAGTTCACCAGGCTGCGGCGAAGCGTTTGCTCGTGCGCTTCCACGGCAGTCCGCTGACTTGGTGTCAGCGGCGCCGAACGCACGGCCATGACGGCGCGCTCGCCGGTGAATGCCACGCTGTCCCAAGCCGCGGTGCCGGTGACGAGCGGAAGCACGAACGATCCTGTAGCGTTCCAGGCAATGGAGATCAGAATCGACGGAATGAGCGCGAAGGCCAGCAGGATGAACAGGAGGCGGCCGCGAAACCCGACACGCTTCACAAAGGCTCTCCTCCTCCCCCCATTACGCGATGGGCGGAACACCGGTTTCGGGTCAAACATACGCTGCGCCGCGGGCACCAACCACCAGGACGGCAAGGGACGGGGGAAGCGACGACATGAAGACGCACACGAAGTATCTCACCTTCAACACGAAGAAGCGTCAGGAGATCATCGACATCACCGAGGAAGTCGAGCAGTGTCGATCCGCCGCCGGAATCAGCGAGGGCATGGTGCTCGTCTCGGCGATGCACATCTCGGCGTCGGTGTTCGTGAACGACCACGAACCGGGTTTGTGGAAGGACATCCTCGATTGGCTCGAGCAGTCCATCGCGCCCTGGGATCCAGACCGCTACCGCCATAACAGCGGTACCGGGGAGGACAACGCCGCGGCGCATCTCCGGTCCCTTACCATCGGCCACGAAGTGATTGTGCCCGTCACCGCGGGACGCCTCGACCTTGGCCCTTGGCAGCGCATTTTCTATGGCGAGTGGGATGGCCAGCGGCCGAAGCGCGTGATTCTCAAAGCGCTGGGGGACGCCTAAATGTGGCCGCCAATAGCCTTAGCTTCACTGTCCGCCTAAGTTTAAAGCTTGATCCGAAGAGCCCTTTGGCATGAATTCTAGACATACCCGAGCACCATCCCGGTCGCAGAGCGCCCTCATTCACCGCGGGCCGCAGGCGATGAACGCCGCACCGCAGTACGCGGCGCCGATTCACGCACCTAACGCCGCGCTCCTCATCGACTTCGACAACGTCACGATGGGGATTCGCTCCGACCTCGGAAAGGAGCTGAGAAGCCTCCTCTCGTCGGAGATCATCAAGGGCAAGGTCGCGGTTCAACGCGCCTATGCCGACTGGCGGCGATACCCGCAGTACATCGTCCCCCTGACCGAAGCCTCGATCGATCTGATCTACGCGCCGGCATACGGGTCATCCAAAAAGAACGCGACCGACATCCGCCTCGCGATCGACGCGCTCGAGCTCGTCTTCGTCCGGCCTGAAATCGGAACCTTCATTCTGCTCTCCGGCGACTCCGACTTCTCGAGCCTCGTCATCAAGCTGAAGGAATACGGCAAGTACGTCATCGGCGTCGGCATTCGCGAATCGTCGAGCGACCTGCTCGTCATGAACTGCGACGAGTACTACAGCTACAACGCGCTCGCTGGTCTGGTGAAGGCGTCGGACGAAGAAGCCACGGTTCGCAAATACGACCCGTGGGAGCTTGTAACCGAAGCCGTGCAGCGCATGAAGCGCAACAACGACGTCATGCGCTCCGATCGCCTGAAGCAGGTCATGCAGGAGATCGACAACACCTTCGACGAGAAGAATCTCGGGATCTCGAAATTCTCGCGCTTCTGTCAGGAAGCCGCGCAGCGCGGCTTGCTCTCCGTCACGAAGCTCGAAAACGGCCAGCTCGAGGTCGATACGCCGGATACCGTTACCGCCGAGGCTCCGGCGCGCGTCGCCGCGTCGCCGACTCTCACGCCGGGCGAACCGGGTGAAGCACCGGGTGCCGCCGCCGCCGCCGCCGAAGAACGCGGTGGACGGCGCAGCCGGCGAGGCCGTGGCGGCCGTGGTCGTGACCGTGAGGACCGCGGCGATCGCGAGCCCCGTGGCGATCGTGAGCCACATCCGACGCCCGTCGCGACGGCCGCTCAACCACCGATCGAGCCCGAGGCGACGCCTCCGGCACTCGTCGAGACGCATGTCCCGGATACGTCTGCCGGCTCGACCGGCGAGCGACTCACTCGTGGCGAAGCGTTCGATCTTCTGCGTCGCACGGTCGCCGATCTCGCTCCCGGCGACGAGTCCGTGCGGGCGAGCGATGTACGCGCGCGCGCGCGTCAGCTGCTTGGCCGCGACTCCGAAAGTCTGAGTGACCGGATGTTCGTTCGCATCCTCAAGGACGCGCACGACGAAGGGATCATCGATCTTCGCCGTCGTGGAAACGACTTCGAGATCGCTCGCGCTGCCGACGCCGCGCCGGTCGCCGAGCAGTTGGCGCTCTCCGAGCAGAAGGCAACGCCGCCGGCGCCGCGGCAAACCACGGCCGGGGCGACCGGACCGCGTTTTGGCATGGGGCCGCGTGGCGCAGGTCCGCGTGGTCGGCCGTCGGCGCCGCCTCCGGAGCTTTTGAACATCGGTGTAGTCGATACAGGAGAACCGGCAGCTCCATCCGCGGCCAGCGCGCCGGTAAGCGCGAATGGTGGTCCACCCTCCGAGGAGACGGGACCTCGGCCGAGACGAGGCCGCGGCCGTGCCAAGACCGCGGGCGAGGCGACGGCCGGCGCGAGCGAACCAGCCGCGCCCGCAGCTAAAGCCAAGCGTGCGGCCGCCGGCGGTGGGGCCGCTGCCAAGAAGGCTCCGCGCCGCGGCGGACCTCGAGCGAAGAAAGGCGCCGGGCAGACCGAAGGATGATCAAGAACGCCGCGCCACGAGCGCGGCGTTCTCGTCTCTCGCCGCCGCTTCCACCAGCCTTCTACGATCGGCCGACCGAGACGGTTGCGCGCGAGCTCTTGGGCGCCGTCCTCGAATGTCATACCCCCGATGGCGTCGCTTCAGGCCGCATTGTCGAAACCGAGGCGTACCTCGGCGAACATGATCTCGCCTGTCATGCCGCCGCGGGGAAGACGACGCGCACCGCGCCGCTCTACGGTCCGCCAGGCATCGCGTACGTCTACTTCATCTACGGGATGTACTGGTGCTTCAACGCCGTGACGCGCGCCGAACATGAGCCAAGCGCCGTGCTGGTCCGCGCTGTCGAGCCGCTGGATGGCGTTGAGCTGATGCGTCGCCGACGATCCAAAGCGCGCCGCGACATCGATCTGACCAACGGCCCCGGGAAGTTGTGCCTTGCACTCGGCATCGACGGGGCGCTGAATTGGTCGCCACTCCAACAGCCTCCGCTCCTCATTCGTCAGGGCATACCGATCGATGACGCAGACGTCGTCATTACGCCGCGCATCGGAATCACCGCGTCTGCCGACTGGCCGCTACGCTGGTTCATTCGCGACAATCAGTATGTCTCAAAGACCCCGCCGCATTTTCCACGTTCTCGCATCGACACGAAATAAAAAGGCCGGTCGTAAAGACCGGCCCTTTATTTTGTCGCCGAGTCGCCGAGTCGCCGAGTCAGTCCCGGTCGATCGACGTTCCGACGTTGTAACGGACCCCGAACTCGAGCGAGAGGTTGAACGGACGACCGTTGTAGAGAAGGAAGTCGTTCTGGGCAACCGTCGCCACACCTTGCGCGAAGACGGAGAACCAGGATGCGCGACCCTGGAGCCCGCCGATGAACATCGGCGAGATACTGACCTTGCGGTCTTGAATCGTTGCCTGCGCGAACGTGAGCTGATCGACGTTGCCGAACGGCCCCTGCGGTGTTGCGCTGGCAACCTGCTCGACTGAGAACCCCGCGCCGGCGTACGGGTGGAACCGGTCGTGCCGGCCAGGAAAGGCCAACAGCGCCATGTCGAACTTGCGCATGTTCTTCAGGTCGATGATGCGCGCGCCGCTGTCCGCCGGCGAATTGGGATCGCGCAGCGTCAGCGCCTGCTGCGTGAAGAACGCCTGGCTGCCTGACACGTACAGGCCGGCGTGTGTGCGCGTGATGAGCCACTCGACGCCGGCGAGCGGATAGCCCCTGTACTGTTGCGCGGTGTCCGCCAGGGCAAAGCCACCGGCTTTGACGCCCCAGAACCAAGCGTCCTTGAATTGACGGCCGTGCTGGGCGGCCGCGGCGTTCGGAAGCACCGCAGCGATCGCGGAAGCGATCGTCAAGGCACGGATCGTTCGCATACGACTCCTCGACAAGTGGATGACAGCCGGTGAGCCGGCTCTGTGTGTCGGACGACAGGGCGGTTAGAACAGTCACGCTCGCTTGCGCCGGATGCCCCATCGCGCCGTCTCGCGCGGCGTCAAAGAATTTTGCTATAGCCGTGCCCGGGCGGGCTGGCCGGGCGCTGTGACGGGCTTCACATTGCGAGAACGATGTCTTCCATCCTTCCCGGAACGCGCGAGTTCGAGACGGCGGTCTACGGAACCGTGTTCGGCCGGCGTACGGATGTGCTTCACCGCCTGCGGGTCGGCGACCGGCTGATTCTCGTCCCGGACCCACCAGGAACCGACGAGCCGAACGTTTGGGTACACGCGCCGGGGGGCGACGTGATCGGCCACCTGTCTCCCGACATCAACGCGTGGCTCGTTCCCTGGATGCTCGACGGCGGCCGCTGCGGCGGCGTCGTCACCCACGTCGCGGGCGACGAGGTGGCGAGCTATAAGAGACTTATCATTACCGTACGATGCCGAGCTTAGCGCCGACCTTCTTGAAGACGCGCACTGCCTGATCGAGATCGTCGCGCGTGTGCGCGGCCGAGATTTGACAGCGTACGCGCGCCGTCCCGTGCGGCACGACAGGGAAGCCGAACCCGGTGACGAACACGCCCTCGTCGAGGAGCATGTCGCTCATCTGAATCGCCGCCGCCGTCTCGCCGACGATGATCGGAACGATCGGCGTATCGCCGGGAATCGGGTTGAACCCGGCTTCGGTGATCTGCTCGCGGAAATACGTCGTGTTCTGCCGAAGCTGCTCGACCCGCTCGGGATGCTTCTCGACGAAGTCCACCGCGGCCAGCGCGCTCATGGCGACGGTAGGCGGCAACGCGTTCGAGAAGAGCTGCGGCCGCGAACGCTGCGTGAGGTAATCGGCGAGGACGTTCGGACCGGCGACAAATCCCCCGGCGGCGCCGCCGAGTGCCTTTCCGAGCGTCGATGTGATGATATCCACCTCGCCGACGAGGCCGAAGTGCTCGGCGACACCGCGCCCCGTCTTGCCGAGCACGCCGGTCGCGTGCGAGTCGTCCACGGCGACGACGGAGTTCGTGTCCCGCGCGACCTGGAGGATGTCGGGCAGTTTCGCGATCGCGCCTTCCATCGAGAAGATGCCGTCCGTCCAAATCATCCGTCGCTTGGCGCCTTTCGCCTCGGCGAGCTTGGCGCGGAGGTCGTCCATGTCGCCGTGCTTGTAGACGGCCGTCGTGCATTTCGTGATCGCCTTGGCGAGCCGCATCGAGTCGATGATCGACGCGTGATTGAGTGCGTCGGAGACGATGAAGTCCCCCTCCTGCGCGATCGTCGCGGTGAGTCCCTCGTTGGCGTTCCACGCCGACACGAAGCTGAGCGATCCCTCGCAGCCGACGAACTTCGCCAGCCGCTCCTCGAGCTCGCGATGGATCGTGAAGGTTCCGCAAATGAACCGCACACTCGCCGTTCCCGCGCCGAACTTGTGCAAACCGTCGATGCCCGCCTGGACGACGCTCGGTTCATTGGCCAGGCCGAGGTAATTGTTGGACGAGAGGATGAGCACATCGCCCCGTCCTTCCATCTTCACCCGCGCGGCTTGTGGCGAGTCGAGATGATTGAGGCGCTTGTAGACCTTGTCGGCCTTCAGTTGATCGATGGTGCTCTGGAGAGAGTTCGCAAAATCGGCGTTGAGGGTCACGTCAAATTCCTAGCTCTTGGAGGACGAAAAACGCAACTACGTTCTTGAACCACAGAGGACACAGAGGGCACGAAGGGCGCGGAGGACGACCTAAGACTCGACGCCTCCCGAGCGGCAGTCAACAAAAAATTGTCCGGACTCGTCGTGCATGAGAGCTGGAAGACCGAGGCACTCCTCTGGGTCCTCTGGGTCCTCCGTGTCCTCTGTGTTCCAAATGCTTTCTGTTTCTGGACACTGAAGCGTGCCGGGCGGCAGGTTCTCAAGCGATCTCGAAGA
This sequence comes from Gemmatimonadaceae bacterium, assembly GCA_035535975.1. Taxonomy (GTDB): domain Bacteria; phylum Gemmatimonadota; class Gemmatimonadetes; order Gemmatimonadales; family Gemmatimonadaceae; genus JAQBQB01. The sequence goes on from DATLPC010000098.1 coordinate 56,743, forward strand.
TCACTTTCCCGGCTTCACCAGCCTTGATCGCCCGAATCGCGTCATCCGCGGCTTCCAAGGGGAATCGGTGGGTGATGACGGGCGTCGGATCGAACTGGCCGGAGCGAAGAAAGCGCGTCATCAAGAGCCACGTGTCGTACATTCGTCTGCCGACGACGCCGTAGATGGTGAGTCCCTTGAAGATGATCTCCGTCGCGAAGTCTATGTCCATCGGCTTCGACGGAATGCCGAGCATCTGGACGCGGCCGCCGACGCGCACCAGCGAAAAGGCCTGATGGATCGCCGACGGGACGCCTGACATCTCGAGCACGACGTCCACACCGAGCCCGTCGGTGTGACGTTTCACGACGTCTTCCGCCTCGTTGGGGTGCACTACATCGTGCGCGCCCATCTTTTTGGCGAGCGACAGTCGCGTGTCCTTGACGTCCGACGCGATGATGCGCGACGCGCCCGCTGCCTTGCAAATCCCGATCGCGAAGCAGCCGATCGGTCCGCATCCGGTCACGAGCACCGTCGCGCCCGGGATCTCCGCGGTCAGCGCCGTGTGAAAGGCGTTGCCCATCGGGTCGTGAATGCCGCCAACGTCGAACGAAACATCGTCGTCGAGATGCCAGACGTTGGTCGCCGGCATGGCGATGTATTCCGCGAAGCATCCGTCGCGATCGACGCCGATGATCTTCGTGTACGGACAGACGTGTGAGTTGCCGGTTCGGCAGAGCAGACAGCGCCCGTCCACGATGTGTCCCTCGGCCGTCACGCGATCGCCTTCGCGCACGTCGGTCACGAGCGAGCCGACTTGCACGACTTCACCGGCGAACTCGTGCCCGACGACGATCGGCGGCTTCACGCGGCCCTGCGCCCACGGATCCCAATCGTAGATGTGCACGTCGGTGCCGCACACACCGGCGCGGCGAACGCGAATCAGAACTTCGTTGTCCTTGATCGTCGGTTCGGGAACGTTCTTCAACGCGAACCCCGGTCCCGCTTTCTCTTTCACCAGCGCTTTCACGCGCGCCGCTCCAATGTCGATTGTCGAAAGTGATCGTTGACGCCGCACGAAACGTCGCACGCCACGAGTGTTGATGGAAGCCACGAACACGGCCGCGTCTATTGCGTGCGATAAAAACATTTCTATATTCGCTTTCAAGCACCCGAGTCAACGCGTGTTTGCGTGTTGTCGCACGGAACGCACGAGGGTACTGCGTGGGTCAGTCTCGACGCGAATTCATCAAGTCGACAAGTGCCGCCCTGGGCGTGGCGGGAATCGCCCCACTTTCCGGCGGTCGCATCGCGACCGACGCGCTGTTCCCACCGCAAGCCTCTTCTGAACACCCGATCGCGCCCGAGCCGAGCATCACCGAGCTCGCCGCGGTCGCGCTGGACGCCGCGAAGAGCGCCGGCGCCGAATACGCCGACGTCCGCTTCGTGCGCAATCGCAATCAGAGCGTGTCGACGCGCGAACAGCGTGTGTCCGGCGTGTCCGACAACGAGACGTACGGCTTCGGGGTGCGCGCGCTGGTCGGCGGTTGCTGGGGGTTCTCGGCGAGTCGCGAGCTGACGAAGGACGAAGTCGCGCGCGTCGCCAAGCAGGCCGCCGCGCAGGCGCGTGCCAATCGGTCGGCGCTCGTCCGACCCGTGCAGCTGGCGCCGGCGCCGGTCGTCGCCAACGGAACGTGGAAGAGCCCCATCGAGACGGATCCGTTCAATGTTCCGATCGAAGAAAAAGTCGCGCTGCTGCTCGCCGCGAACCAGGCGGCGCTCGGCGTGAAGGGCGCGCGCTTCGTGAGCTCCAACATGTTCTTCCTGCGCGAGGAGAAAACCTTCGCGTCGACCGAAGGCTCCAACACCTTCCAGGTCATTTATCGCACCCAGCCGTCGATGACCGTGACGGCGGTCGGCAGCGGCGATTTCGCGACGCGTGAATCCGTCGACATCGCGCCGCGCGGCGTTGGGTACGAGCACGTGCGCGACGCGAAGTTGCTCGAGATGGCGCCGAAGTGGGCGAGCGAGGCTGTCGAGAAGCTCTCCGCCAAATCCGTCGACGTCGGACGGTACGATCTCGTGCTCCATCCGTCGCACCTCTGGCTCACGATTCACGAGTCCGTCGCCCATCCCACCGAGCTCGATCGCGCGATGGGATACGAAGCGAATTACGCGGGCACGAGCTTCGTCGCGCCGCCCGAGAAAGTGCTCGGCGCGCTCAAGTACGGATCGGAGCTCATGAACATCCGCGGTGACCGGACGCAGCCCGGCTCCTTGTCCGCGTGCGGTTGGGATGATGAAGGCGTAAAACCGGAAGAGTTCGACATCATCAAGAAGGGCGTGTTCGTCGACTATCAGACGACCCGCGAGCAAGCGTTGTGGCTCGATTGGTACTACAAGAAGCTAGGCAAGCCGACGCGGTCTCACGGGTGTTCGTACGCGCAGACATGGTCTGCGGTGCAATTCCAGCGCATGCCCAACGTCTCGCTTCTCCCCGGAGCACGAGATCTTGGTTGGGATGATCTGATCGCCGCCACCGATCGCGGGATCGCCATCATCGGCGACGGCTCGTTCTCGATCGACCAGCAGCGCTACAACGCGCAGTTCGGCGGCCAGGTCTTCTACGAGATCAGGGGCGGGAAGATCACCGGCATGCTCAAGGACGTCGCCTACCAGATGAAGACGCCGGAATTCTGGGCCAGCCTCGACATGGTCGGCGGTCCCAAGAGCTACTTCTTGGGCGGCGCGTTCGGTGATGCAAAGGGACAGCCGGTTCAGGTGAACGCGATCAGCCACGGCGCGCCGGTGACGCGCTTCCGGAACGTGAACGTCATCAACACGGGCCGGACGGCATGACGATTCGCTCCCTGCTCACGACGGCACGCTACCTGTCGCGCGAGGAGTGCGAAGCGATCACCAAGAAAGCACTGACGTTCTCGCATGCCGACGAGGCCCGGGTTCTCGTCAGCAGCACGAACATCAGCAACACGCGCTTCGCGGTGAACCAGATCTCGACCGGCGGCGATGCATTCGATTCGGTCGTCACCGTGATCAGCAAGTTCGGAAAGCGGAGCGGCTCGGCGGCCACCAACCAGCTCGACGACGCCGGCCTGCGCGCCGCGGTCGAGATGTCGGAGCGTGTCGCCAAGTTGAGTCCCGAAGATCCGGAAGGGATGCCCGAGCTCGAGCCGCAGACCTATCGACCGGGCGTGAATTGGAGCGACGCGACCGCTTCGCTCGATCCCGCGGCGCGCGCCGACGCCGTCAAGCGAATCACCGAGCCGGCGAAAGCCGCGGGCCTCGTGTCCACCGGCTTCATGGAAGCGATCACGAGCGCCCAGGCGATCGCCAACAGCAAGGGCCTCTTCGCCTATAATCGCTCGACCGCGTCGGTGCTGACGACGACCGTGCGGACGTCCGATGGCACCGGCTCCGGTTGGGCCGGGGCGACGCATCACGACTGGACCAAGATCGATCCCTCGACGCTCGGTGCGCGGGCCACGGACAAGGCGCGCAGATCCGTCAATGCCGTCGCGGTCGAGCCAGGCCGATACACCGTGGTGTTCGAACCCACCGCCGCCGGCAATCTCGTGCAGTTCATCGGCCGCGCGTTGAGCGCGCGTGCCGCCGACGAAGGCCGCTCATTCTTTTCTGCATCGGGTGGAAAGAACAAGATCGGACAGAAAGTCGTCGACGAACGAGTGACGATCGTGTCCGATCCGTTCGATCCGAACATCGCCGGCGCGCCATTCAGCGGCGACGGTTTGCCCACGAAGCCTGTCGTGTGGATCGAGAACGGAGTACTGAAGAATCTCGACTACGACCGGTATTGGGCGCAGAAGCAACAGCGCGCGCCGACCGGCGCCGGTGGCTCGATCGGTATGACGGGCGGCACGTCGACGATGGACGATTTGATTCGCTCGACGGAACGCGGCCTCCTCGTCACGCGCTTCTGGTATTTGCGTCCCGTCGATCAGCGAACGATTCTCTACACCGGCCTCACTCGCGATGGTACGTTTCTCATCGAGAACGGCAAGGTCACGAAGCCGGTGAAGAACATGCGCTTCAACGATTCGCCAATCTTCATGCTCAACAACCTCGAAGCGATGGGCGCGCCGGTGCGCGTCAGCGCGAGTGAGGGTGGCGAGCCGGGTCAGGCGATCGCCGTTCCACCGATCAAGGTGCGAGATTTCAGCTTCACGAGCTTGAGTGATGCCGTATGATTGAGCAGCGCCTGGGACTTCACGCGACTCCGCGGAGTCACGTGTAGCGGCGACCGACTGGAGGGGACGAGAATCCTCTCATGCCGGCCGTCGTCTCGCCGATCCACCGGGGGATCGGCCGAGAGCAAGAAACTCCATACTGGAGAGATGACCATGGCTGCACGTAAAGGCAAAAAGGCCGCGAAGAAGGGCGGACGCAAGGCTGCGAAGAAGGGTGGAAGAAAGGCAGCGAAGAAGCGTCGCTAGTAGGCGGCTGTTAGAGAACATGGAGGCCGGCGAGAGCCGGCCTTCTTGTTTTCTTGCCGTACTCCAAACGGCGGGACAACCCGAGAACGGCGGGAGAGCCCGAAACGGCGGGTGAGCCCGAAACGGCGGATGCGCCCGAAACGGCGGGTGAGCCCGAGACTGCGGGAACGCCCGAGAATGCGGCGCGTCACGAAAACGGCGATGACCAATCATCGCCGTTTCGGACTTATCCGCTGTTCCGGACTTATCCGCTTCTTGGGGCTTAACCGGTTCTTCGGGCTGATCCGCCGTTTCGGGCTCACCCGCCGTTTCGGGCTTTCCCGCCTTTTCGGTCAGCGCTTTTTCAGCGCGAGTACCGCCCCGTCGCCAACTCCAAAACCCTCCCGACGAGCGCCTCGTACTCCAACCCGCCTTCCTTCGCCGCTCGCGCAAACTCTGCTTCCTTCTCGAGGTAGCAGTTCGGATTCACCTCGATCACGTAGATCTCGCCCTCGTCGGACACGCGAAGATCGATTCGCCCGTAATCGCGGAGTCGTAGCGCGTTGAACGCCTCGACCGCCACACTCTGCATCTTCTCGCGAAGCTCGTCGCTCAGATTCGTGGGAAAGATCGACTTCGTGCCCGCGTACTCGGCGCCCGAGCCTTCACCGTCCTCGCCCCACTTCGCTTCCCAGCTCGCGATGCGCGGTCGGTCTTCGGGGAAGCCGGTGAAATCCAGTTCGATCACCGGAAGGGCTTGCGCGCTCTCGTTGCCAATGACGCCGACATAAAACTCGCGTCCGTCGATGAACTCCTCGACGAGCACCGGCTGTTGATACTCGTCCTGGAGCTCGTGGATGCGCGACAGGAGATCCTTGATCTCGCGCACGACCGACGTCGCGGTAATGCCAAGCGATGCGTCTTCCTGCGGCGGCTTCACGATCACCGGGAAAGAGATGTCGCCCGCCCAGTCGACGGCGCCGCGGTAGACCGTCGCGAATTCCGGCGTTTTGATCCCGTGAAACCCGAGAATCTTCTTGGTCAGGCTCTTGTCGCCCGCGACGAGAAGGCCGGCCGGGCTCGATCCGGTGTATCGCAGATCGAGAAGGTTCAGCAGCGCCGCCACATTCGATTCCAACGCGCTCTTGCCGCCGAACGACTCGGCGAGGTTGAACACGATGTCGGGCGCGTCGTTCTTCAGCGATTGGACGAGCGGTTCGACGTCGGCGTCGACCGCCAAGCGGTTCGCTTCGTGTCCCAGCGATTCGAGCGCCGACGTCAGTTGTCCGAGCACCGGATCTTCCGGCGGCTCGAGGGCATCCGCGGTGTGCAGGAGGGTGATCTTCATTCGTCGTGCACGGACTCGGCGCTGCGTGATCTGCGCGAACCGTGCGACGTGGAACCCAGGGTGCGGGTATATCGATAGTTCATGACGACCGCCGTTCCGAACGCAGTGAGCTCGATCAGCGTCGAAGCCTCGAATCCTCCCACGCGAAGCCCGAGATCGGCCGCGCGCTGACCGAGATGATCGATCAGCGAACGCACTACACTCGGCGCTTCGCCCGTCCAATAGGATATACGCGAAACGATTTCACGATAGTGGCGATGAACAAACCACTGCCCCTGCTCGCCACCGGGTGCGTCGTGTGCCGCCATGAAGATCCGTCGCAGATCGGTGTCGAACTGACGACGATCGGCGATCGGAACCGTTGCATCTTGATCCGCATAATGTTCGGCGATCGTGTACCGCATCGCCTCCACCGGCAGATCATCTTCGGTCGGTTCCGGGGCCTCGGGAACGACGCCCGCGATCTCGTGCATGACACCGTCGACGTAGTCGAGCTTCTGCAGCGCGGGCCAGCCGTCGTATTCGCGCTGCCAGCTCAGCCCCGGCGTCAGCCAGACCGCGAAGGTTTCGGCGAAGTCTTCGTCGGGATGCTTCTGCGCGTACCAGCCGAGGATGTGGCGCACGAAATTGCGCGAGAACGGATCGGCGCGATACCGCTCGCGATACGGCCGAGAGAACGGTCCGAAGAGCGCGCGCCATTCGGGGCGTTCGTAAAGTTTGAAGGCGTAGTTGAGCGCGTGCCCGCATTCGTGGCGGAGGTAGCGCATCGCCTCCACGTCATCCTCGATGCCGCCCGACATCTCGGCTTCGATACGTTCGAGCCGCGAATCCACCAGATAAAACGGCACTCCGATGAGCGGTGTCCCGTCAGGGCACCCCCATTGATCGCTCAGATACACGACGGGACGGAAGGCGATATCGCGCGCGGCAAGCTCGGCGTAGAGCTGTTCCGTCAAGCGCTCTACGCGAGAGCCTCGGATCGAGAGGCCCAGCTCCGAAATCCTGCGTCCGAGGAGAGCGGAGCGCTCTTCCTCCCAGGCGGTTGGGTCGTCCACACGGGACAAGGGGGCAAACGTCATACCGAGCTAAGGTACCAGAAAAGCGACGGGCGAAGGAGAGGAAATTCCTTCGCCCGATAAAGATTTCGCCGGCCGGAAGTGCCTAGGCGACCTTGCTCTCGAGTCCGTCCTCAGTGCCTTCCGGGGCAGGGCCCCAGACGTACTCGAAAACAGCTGGAGCCTCTTCGCCTTCAGGCCCGCAGGAAATCACGATGCCCATCGGCTCCGCGTCCAGCACAGGAGTCTGTTCTGCAATCATATATAGGATGTGGGCGACCGAAGTGAGGGTTCTTACGGGCCCGGCGGCGAGAACGGTTCGCCGCTCGGGCCCGGTTGCGGTACGACGGGCGATCACAACCGTGACCGACCGGCGCAACCTTAAGCACCCTCGATGCCAAACTTGCCACGCTGTCTAAATCATTCCATTGCAATGTGTTGCAAGCATCGCTCCGCGGCTGGTCCGCTGGTTTGTGTCACGACGACACAAGGCAATTCGACACGAAGCGTGAAAAACAGACACGCCCGGCAGAGAAGGCTCCGGCGGGAAACCTGAGGATGCGGAAAAGCCCGATGAAGCGGCAAGGCCCGAAACGGCGGGTTTCGGGCTCTTCCGACTCTTCGGGCTCTTCCGACTCTTCGGGCTCTTCCGGTTTTTCTCCGTGTCAGGCCACGGACTTTCGCGCAAAGAAAGTCTTGGCCCGCCCGTCGGTCTTTTCGACCGTTACCTCCCAGCCCTTGTATCGGCTGCGGAGCTCCTCGAGCGATACGGCGCCGTTGGACTTCCCCGAGGCGGTGATCGTTTGGACGAGGTGAACGCCACCGTCCATGGTCGCGCTCTGAAGGACGCGAATGACTCGGGCGCGCTCGGTCTGGGTCAGCCCTTCGAGCGCCGCCGGGTTGACGATGACCGCGTTCAGCGGCAGCTCCGACGACGGTGTCCAGGACGACAGGTCGCCGACCTCCGCATGGACGCGGCCCGCCAAGCCGGCTCCGATCGCCGCTTGCATCACCCGGTCGAGTGCGTCCATCTCGGGCGCCAGCGTGGTGACGTCGCAGCCGTTCGCGGCGAAGTAGAGCGCGGACACTTCGTCCAGCGCGCCCGCAACCAAAACGCGCCCTTCGGTCGACGGCTGAAGAGCGCGGACGAGAACGTCGTCGGGCCGAAGGCCCCAGTGCTCGGGTCGACGAAGCTCGTCGATGAGTTTGAGTCGCTTCCGGCGCCAGGTGTCATACGCCGGGAGACGGAGGCGCTTGAAGATGATCCGGTCCACCTCATCACAGAGCACGAGCTCCGTGAGAGCGAACTGCGGCGCGGCGGAAAGCGACGACACCGCTTCGTCGCCGATCGTGAGGAGCACGCTCCTCGAAACCGACTCCTTGTAGTTCTCGATTTCCTGTTCGACGAACCGCTCGTACTCGTATTTCAGCGAGCGCGTCAGCCGCTGCGTAGGGGCCATGCCGTCACAGGTACGAGGAAAGGACGTTCGGCAGTAAAGTAGAAGTCATGGTCGCATTCGCAAGTGCTCATGCGGGTTCTACATGGACCGTGACTTCCGACGTGCCGAACTCACGCGCGATCGCGGCCTCGACTTCGTCGGCCAGTCGGTGCGCTTCGTCGACCGATATGATCCCCGACACCGCGATCGTCACCTCCGCGAAGAGCTGCCCCGATGCCGTGGATCGCGATCGCACCTTGCGAACGTCTCGAATCTCCGGCACGGCCAGCACGATTCGTCTCAGCTCCTGGGCCGCGATCGCCCGCTCGTCGACGAGGATGGGGATCGATTCCCGGAGAATGCGGTAACCGCTCCAGGCGATGATCATCGCGACCGCGATCGCCAGCACCGCGTCGAGATTCGGGTAACCGAGGCGCGACAGCACGAGTGACGCGAGCGCGAGCAGCGTCACGAGAATGTCACTCCCGGTATGGGCCGCGTCCGCCATGAGAAACGCACTGCCGAGCTCCCGTCCGCGCCGCCGCTCGTAGATCACCACGAACCCGTTGACGACGAGGGCGAAGACGATTGCCGCGAGATCGAGTGCGCCAATCGAGACGGGAGTCCGCCGCGCCATCAGCGACGACACGACTTCCCGAAGCAGCTCGAAGCAGGAGATCGACAAGAAGCCGACGATGCCGAGCGTGCCGAGCGTTTCGAATTTGTCGTGTCCGTACGGGTGATCTTCGTCCGGCGCTCGCCCCGCGACGCGGACGAGCATGACGCCGATCACGTTGTTGAACATGTCGAGGCTCGACTCGAGCGCCGCGCCCAGCACGGCGAGGGCGCCGGTGCGGATCCCGACGATGACCTTCACGAACGCCACCAATGCGTTCAAGAAGAGAACGACAACCAAAACCCGCCGCACGGCCGGCGATCGGGCGACGTCGCCGCGGACCCGGGCAGCATCCGTCCCGCGAGGTGGCGAAATTGAAGTGCGGCTCACCACAGCAAGTTGCCGGTTCCGGCGACTCGCGGTCAACCACACTACGAGCGAGAACGCGCGTGCCAGAGCTTCCCGAGGTCGAATCCGCTGTTCGCCGGCTCCGCGGCGCGCTCGTCGGGCGGACGATCGCCGACGTCAAGCTGCTTCATCCCGCGCTGCGCCGTCGTCTTTCGCCCGCCCGCGCTCGATCACTCCGCGGCGCGAGAATCGCCGGCGTCGAGCGCCGCGGCAAGCATCAGCTCGTGCACCTCGAAGACGGGCGTATCCTGCACGCACACTTTCGCATGACCGGCGACTGGACGATCGATACCGTAACCGACGAGCTGCCCCGTTTTGCCCGCGCCGCCATCGCGCTCGACAACGGCAGTCGCGTCGTTCTCGATGACCCGCGCGCGCTCAGCACGCTCGACGTGCACGCCGCCAACGCCGCGCCGAGTCTCGGACTCGGCCCTGAGCCGAGCGATCCGGCGCTCACCGCGTCGTCGCTGCACGAGGCCTTCGCCAAGCGTCGTGGTCCGGTCAAGCCGGTCTTACTCGATCAGCGGGTGATCGCTGGACTCGGCAACATCTACGCGGCCGAGTCTCTCTGGCGCGCGCGAATTTCTCCGGCTACGCCGGCCGCGTCGTTGTCGAAGAAGCAGATTGCCGTATTGCTGCGCGCAATTCGCGCCGTCATCGCGAAAGCCACCGGCGCGCGTTACACGGATTCCTCGGTGTCGCGGCTCGCGGTGTATGACCGGGAGGGCAAGCGCTGTCGGCGCTGCGGTTCAACGATCGAGCGAATCGTGCAGGCCGGGCGATCGACGTACTTTTGTCCCGGTTGTCAGACGTGAGCTCTCGCCGCCGAGCCCCATCCACGGGCAGTCTCGCAAGGGCCGTTGGACCACGGAGGACACAGAGGAAATAGAGGACACGGAGGATTTCGGAGGCAAAAGCATCCCGAGGTCATACCCAAAAATGCCCGAGCTCGTCGCGCGACGGATTGGCTCGCCCGGGTCGTCCTCTGTGCCCTCTATGTCCTCCGCGTCCTCCGTGTTCAATCCTTCGCGTAACTGACTCGAGGCTAATAGGGCGCGATCAATCGACTCGCTCGACGAGCGCCCCTTTCAAGTATCCAGTTTCAGGAATCGTCAACACCTCGGGATGATCGAGCGGTTGGCCGGTGATCGCGCGCAGGGCTAATCGGCGGCCCGAGTCGGCGGCGGCGGCGGAGAGCATCTCGAGGAAAAGCGCCTTGCCGACGTGAAAGCTGCAGCTCGCCGTGAACAGCATCCCGCCCGGCGCGAGGAGCCGCATCGCGCGGAGGTTGATGTCATTGTAGCCGCGCAGCGCCGCGTCGACCGAGGCGCGATTCTTGGCGAACGCCGGCGGATCGAGCACGATCGTGTCGAATCGCTCGCGTCGGCGTTCGAGCTCTCGCAGATAGTCGAAGGTGTCGGCTTCGACGAGGGTGATGTTGGTGAGTCCGTTGCGCGCCGCGTTCTCCTCGGCGCGCCGCAACGCGTCGGCGGAGACGTCCACGGCGGTCACGGTTTCGGCGCGACGCGCCAGGTGCAGGGCGAAGGAGCCGTGATAGCTGAAGCAGTCCAAGGCGCGACCTCGGGCGATCTCGCCTACCAAACGCCGGTTCTCGCGTTGGTCGAGGAATGCGCCGGTCTTTTGGCCGGTCCAGGGGGCGGCGAGATAGCGGACGCCGTGCTCCTCGATCTCGATCCACTCCGGCACTGAGCCGCGGAGCAGTTCTACTCCAACCGGGAGCTTCTCCTTGGCCCGCAAGGGAACGTCGTTTCGGGCGAGGATGCCGGTTGGCTGAAACAACTCCTCGAGGACGTCCACGATGACGTCACGGAAAGCCTCCAGCCCGGCGCTCATGAGTTGAACCACCAGCCACTCGTCGTACCGATCGCAGATCAGGGACGGGCAGCCGTCACCCTCGCCGTGAACTACGCGGAAGGCGTTGGCCTGTTCGCGGATTGTGCGGCGTCGGGCCGCGGCGGCGGCAATGCGCTCACGCCACCAATCCCGACCGAGGCATTCGTTGTCTTCCCGATCGACCAGCCGGAGCGAGATCTCCGAGGCTGGACTCCAAAGCGCGATGCCAAGCGGCTTCCCGCGGTGGTCTTGGACCTGGACTGCCCCTGGCGGCGTGTCGGGGCGTTCGACCACGTCGCTTCGATAAACCCAGGGGTGGCCGGCGGCCAGCCGGCGGGCTCCTTTGGGAGAAATGCGGGCGACGTCGTTCGGGTTCTCTCGTGGGCGAGACACGGGGGAAAGGTAGGCAGGACTGACAGATAAGAGGGTCTTGCGGTCACGTGATACGGCTCACTACGTTCTTGGGCCGCGCTTAGTCCAGGCTGCTCGTCCCGCCTCAAAGCCGCTCAAGCGCTTGCATGTGACCTTTTGTCATCACCCCAGGGTTTCACGATCGACTCGCGTCCATTTGTCTCGCCGACGCGATCGAACTGTTTTTTTGTTGCTTCGAGTACCACGGAACGCCGCCCAGTAGAGGGGCCGGCGCTCCTTCCGTTCTTTGTGCGGTCGCGTTCTCGGCGTGGCCAGGTGGTACGGGGGAGGGGTGGGGAGGGGAGCGGTACCGAGTAGTTCGTGTTCGCTTCGAAGCGCAGTTGCAGGCTGCAATTCTTTCCTTCTCGAGGGAGCGAGATGACCACCAGGATCACGACGAATCGTGCTCGTGTGTTCGTGTCAGCGCTGTTTGGGGCGCTGTTCGCGATGCCGGCGGCGGTACATGCCCAGGCACAGAGCGCGGTGATCACCGGCAAAGTGACCAGCGAATTTGGTCAGCCGATTGATCAGGCAAACGTGTACATCAACGACGTGTCGATCTCAGTACCGACAAACGCGCAAGGTGTTTACACGATCACTATCGCCGGCGCCCGTGTGCAGGGCCAGGCGGTGAACCTCCGAGTCCGCGCCATCGGCTACCAGCCGGCGGTCATTCCGATCCGCATCACCGCGGGAACCCAGACCCACGATTTCCAGCTCAAGCAGGACGTCAACCGACTGAATGAAGTCGTCGTGACGGGCGTCGTCGGCGAAGGTGTCGAGCGTGCCAAGGTGCCGTTCGCCATCGGCCGAATCACGTCCGAGGACCTCCCTGTCCCGGCGCTCGATCCGGTCCAGGCGCTCGCCGGGAAGGTTGCCGGCGTCCGCATCGGCCAGACCAGCGGTGCCCCGGGCTCCACGCCCGAGATCATGCTCCGCGCTCCGACGTCGATCAACGCGGATGGCCGTGGTCAAGGCCCGTTGTTCGTCGTTGATGGCGCGGTGCTCAACGTCGGCAGCTTCGACGAGCTTGGCGGTCTCGATATCGAGTCGGTCGAAGTCGTGAAGGGTGCCGCCGGCGCCTCGATCTACGGCGCGACGGCCGCTCACGGCGTCATCGTCATCAAGACCAAGCGCGGCGCGAACCGCGACGGCGTCACCTTCACGGGCCGCACCGAATACGGCTTCAGCGATCTGAATAGCTTCGACTACGGCATGCCGCTCAACCACCAGATCCAGCTCGATGAAACCGGCACGCGTTTCTGCACCAACGGCGCCGGCGCCACCGCGGCCTGCTCGCGCTCCGTGAACTGGATGTCGGAAGTCTTCCGCATCAACAGCATCGCGACCGACACGGTCCGCACCGGCTTCGGCCTCCAGTTTGGTCAGCCCAGCGGCGCCGACCTGCTCAACATCTTCCAGGCCAACATCTGGCCCGGCCAGTACTACAACACCATGGCCCAGATGTCGTCGAACGGCGTCCTCGCGCTGCACTCGCTCGATGCGACCGGCCGCGTCGGCGGCGTTCGCTACTATGCCAGCGGCGCGTACACGGACGACAAGGGCGCCATTCGCGAGTTCACCGGCCAGCAGAACCGCCGCGCCCGGGTGAACCTCGACTACGACGTTCGGTCGAACGCCAACGTCTCGATAAGCACGATGTACGATCGGGCGACGCTCGACCTGCACAACGCCAACTTCGGTCAGCTCCTGCGCGGCGCCACGCCGGGCACGAACTACCTCGCCCGCGACACGCTGGGCCGCCCGATCCTCAACGGCTTCGGTCCGACGTCGCGCCCGACGGGTAACGGCAACGGCGGTTTCGTCTACAACCAGGAAAACGAGATCAACTATCAAGTCTCGGATCGCTTCCTGAGCAGCGCGACGGCGAACTACTTCCCGGCTGATTGGGTCACCTTCGACGGCACGCTCGGTTACGACAATCGCACGCGAAACGCCAAGGATTTCTTCCCGAAGGGCTATCGCACCACGACCGTCAACACCGCCGCCAACTTCGGAAACGCGAACGTCAGCAACCGGCGCGAAGAGGCTCTGAACACGGCCATTGGCGCGACCTTCCGACACCAGTTCTCGGCTGACCTCAACGCCAAGCTCCAGACCCGCGGCACGTTTGAGGAGGATGTCCTGCACACGGACGTTGGTCGCGGCCAGCAGTTCGTCGTGAAAGACGTCTTCACCCTCAGCAATACCAGCACGCAGTTTAGCGTTGGCTCGAGCGAGCAGACCATCAAACGGATGGGCTTCTTCGCCGGCACGAATTTCGAGTACAAGAACCGCTACATCATCGACGGCACGTACCGCTACGACGGCTCGTCCTTGTTCGGCTCCGGCAACCGTTGGGCGCCGTTCGGCCGCGTGTCCGGCGTGTGGCGTCTGTCCGAGGAGCCGTGGTTCCACCTGCCGCACATCAGCGACTTCCGCCTCCGTGCGTCTGACGGTACGGCCGGTAACTCGCCGCAGTTCGTCGCGCAATACGAGACGTACAGCTGCTCGGCCACCGGCTGCTCACTTGGCCAGGCCGGCAACTCGAAGCTCAAGCCGGAAACGACGCGCGAGATCGAGGCCGGCGCTGACCTTACCCTGTTCGACCGCCTCGGCATCGAGTTCACGCACGTGAACGCCAAGACGAACAATCAGATTCTGCCGGTTCCGACGCAGGCCTCCCTCGGCTTCGCGACGCAGTGGCAGAACGCCGGTACGCTCGAGAGCAGCACGTGGGAATTGGCCGCGACGCTTCCCGTCTTGAACAAGCGCAACTTCAGCTGGACGATGCGCGGCACGTGGGACAAGTCGAAGTCGTTCATCACGGAGCTGTTCGAGCCCGAGTTCTTCACGAACGGTGGTACGGGCCAGGGCACCGGCAACTTCTTCTTCATGACGGCGGACAAGACGAAGATGGACGGCTTCCAGCGCAACCAGTATGGCTTGGTCTGGGGTCGCGAGTTCTACAAGGGCTGCGGCATGATGCCCTCGTCGCTGCAGGCGCAGTGCGGCGACGGCAAGGCCTTCCAGGTCAACGACAAGGGTTACGTCGTGTGGGTCGGCGCGGGCAACAGCTGGCGCGACGGCATCACGAAGAACCTCTGGCAGACGAAGCTCCCGGCCTCGCAGTCGCCGTGGAACGTTCCGATCCAGTTCGGCATGCCGATCATCGATCGTCCGCTTGCCGGAACCTCCTGCTCGGCGCTCGCACCGCTGTCCTGCCCGGGTGAAGGCGTCGGCGCCCTGCACATTCTTGGCAGCGCGCTTCCCGACTTCCGCCTGACCTGGAACAACACGATTCAGTTCAAGCGCCTGACCGCCTACGTCCTGCTCGATGGCACGTACGGTCACGTCATCAACAACCAGGGCGAGCAGTGGGGCTTGCTCGACTTCAGCTCGCACAACTTCGACCAGGGCGACAACAACGTCGAGACGGCGAAACCGACCGGCTACAGCTGGCGCGTCGGTCCGCCCGAATCGAGCGGCGCGGGCGGCTTCTACGACGTGCTTGGCCCGACGAACTACAGCGTCGAGAAGGGCACCTTCACGAAGATTCGCGAAGCGAGCCTCACGTACCACGTCGGTGCGCTCAAGGGTCTGTTCGGCGATTGGACCGCGGGCGTCGTGGGCCGCAACCTGTACACCTTCACGAACTACAGCGGATACGATCCAGAAACTGGGGCCGGCGCGGGCACAACGGGCTCTGGTCTCATCAACCAGACCGACGCGTTCGGCTATCCGACGCTGCGTCGCTACACGTTCTCTCTCTCCACGCGCTTCTAGGAGCTGTAGATAAATGAGACGGAATTTCCTACCCTACGTCGCGCTGCTGGCGGCGTTCGGCCTCGGCGCGTGTGATGACAAATCGCTCGAGGTAACGAACCCGAACTCCGGTGAAACGCAGCGCGTGCTCGGCACGCCGGACGACGCCGAGAAGCTGCTTGGCAGCTATTACAAGCGTTGGAACGCGGGGTTGTACGGAGGCGCCAATCCGGCGCCTCCGGGAACCCTGGAAGGCATGGCCAACATCATGTCCTTCCAGAACTACTCGAGCCTGAACAACGAGTGCCAGAACTCCCGGTATCCGTTCTCAGGTGCCGCGAACACTAACGCGGTTGGCAACAACTGCGGCGGTGACAACTCGAGCACGTTCAACATCGAGAGCGAAGTTGTTCGCGTCGCCTCGAACTTCCTCACGAACCTCGAGAGCGGCGACCTGAAGTTTACGAGCGCCGCCCGCGAAGCACGTGACAAGGCCTTCGCCGAATTCCTGCGCGGCATGTCGCTTGGCTATCTGTCGCTGATCTACGACTCGTCGGCCGTCGTCACCGTCGGTCAGGCGGGTGATGATCCGGGCAAGCTTCGCGACTATAAAGAGGTCATGGACTCGGCGTACGCCGCGCTCCAGCGAGCGATCGATTACTCGACCGCGTCTGGTGCGGCAGCCGGCGACCAGGGCTTCCCGATTCCGAATACCTGGATTCCGACGCCGTCGGCGCTCAGCGCGGCGGAGTTCATCAAGCTCATTCGCTCGTACCGCGCGATGTTCCGCGCGCAGATCGCCCGCACGCCCGCTGAACGCGCCGCGGCGAACTGGGACCTGATCATTGCTGATGCGCAGGCTGGCATCACGGCCGATCACAACATCGTGACCAGCACGACGAACGGCCCGGGTGGTGGATGGCGCCGCATTTACGACGGCGGCACCACGTGGCATCAAATGCCGGCGTTCATCATCGGCATGGGCGACGTCTCCGGCAACTACCTCACGTGGCTGCAAACGCCGGTGAACGATCGCGGCAACGGCAACGTCGGCTTCTTCATGGTGACGCCCGACCTGCGCTTCCCGCAGGGCGCGTCGCGCGCGGCGCAGCAGGCGGACTTCGACAAGACCAGCTGCGAAGTGCCGGGCGGACAGGTGAACTTCTCCTGCCGGCGCTACTTCACCAACCGCCCGACGGGTTCTGACCAGTACAGTGGAAATGGTTGGGGATGGTCGAACTACGACTTCAACCGCTTCCACTGGTGGGCCACGAAGGGCGACGCCGGTTCGTCGTATAACGGCACGATCGTCTACTATCCGAAGACGGCGCTCGACATGCTTCAGGCCGAGGGTTTGATCCGAAAGGGACAAATCTCCGCGGCCGCGGCGCTCATCAACGTCTCGCGTACGAAGAACGGCCTGCCGGCCATCACCGACTTCACGGCGGGCGCTCCGGTTCCCGGTGGCGCAAACTGTGTTCCGAAGAAGCCGTTCGGCAACGGAGCGGGTGCGACGGTCACTTGTGGCGACATCCTGGAAGCCATGAAGTGGGAGTCGCGCATGGAGAACGCCTTCGTGCAGTTCGCGAACTGGTGGCTCAATGCCCGCGGCTGGGGCGACTTGGCCAGCGATCTCCCGCTCTTCTGGGCGGTGCCGTATCAGGAACTGCAGGCCCGCGGTTACGCGGCGTCGGCGATCTATGGCGCTGGAGTTGGCGCGGGCAACGCGCCCAACTCGGCGTCGGCCAAGGGCACCTACGGCTGGTAACGGAGAATCGTGTTCGCAGCAGCTGTTCGATTGGCGGGTGTCGCACTCGCAACGACTCTGGTGGGTTGCTACACGCTGCAACCCATCAGAGGCCCGGTGCCTGAAGTCGGCGCCGTGGTGGGACTGGACATCAACGATGCAGGCCGGGTCGCGCTTGGCGGTGCGGTGGGTCCCGAGATCGACCAGGTCGAGGGCCGACTGCTCTCCAAGGACAGCAGCGGGTACTTGGTAGGTGTTACCTCGCTGCACCTGCTGCGGGGTGGCGAACAAGTGTGGCACGGCGAGCAAGTGCAAGTGAAAAAGGAATACGTGGTGTCGGTGTACGAGCGACGATTTTCGCCGAGTCGCTCGGCGGCACTCGCGGCTGTAGGGATCGGAGCGGTCGCTCTCATTGCAAGTCGGTCGCTTTTCCCATCAGGCTCGATCAATCAACCGATTGGGCCTGATAGCTCTGGGACTTCAAATCGACGTCGGCGGCCTTAAGCCGTTGTCCGGCGTTCAACCTCGAGGGAGCACCAACATGCGAAGGCTTTTCCAACTTTCGACGCTTGTTCTTGCCGCTGGCGTCGTGAGTGCCTGTAGTCCCGACGACGTCGTCGATTCGCCGGTGGGTCCGACGGCGGGCGTCCGGTTCATCAACGCGGTCCCGGATACCGGCGCGGCGTTCGGACTCGACTTCCGCTTCGTGGATATCGTCGAGAACAGCGCGGCGTTCCGCATCCCGTTCCGAAACGGTCCGCAGAACACCGTCATTCGGGCCGGCGATACGGTCACCGCGTCCGCCTTGATTCAGTACAAGGCGGCCAAGGCCGGTTCACGCCATTTCAAGATCTTCCTCGACGATACGCTCCAAAACGTCGCGTCGGTGGCGCTCAAGGATTCGACGGTGGACCTCACCGCGGGGCACAACTACACGTTCCTCCTCTGGGGCAACGCGCGGTCGACCGGCTCGGACAAGATGCGTTTGACCGTGATCGACGAAACCGTCGCCGACCCCGGCTCGAGCGTGGCGCTTCGCGTCATCAACGCGAGCGGCGCCGCGATCGACGTACGCCACTACGCCTCGACGCTTCCCGCGGGAGCGACGTGGGCGAACGTGGCCGCCTATAGCGTCTCGAGCTATGTGACGGCCGCGCCGGCGCAGTACAAGTTCAACGTTCAACCGGCTGGTGGCGGTACGGTGCTGTTCAACGATCGCGTCGCTCTGCCCGGCCAGCCGATCGGCACGGTCACCGCTGGTTGCACGGTGGGTATCGATTGCGAGGCGACCCCTGGCACGCTCGTTCCTGGGTCTGCCGTGACGCTCATCGTGTTCCCGCGCTCGGTCGCCGGCAGCAAAGCGGCGAACTTCACGACGCCGGGCGGTTCGTTCATGTGGGATCGTCGTCCGCCTCGTACTTGCACGGTTTCGTTCGGCTGCTAGGCACTCGGGCGCGGTTGCAAATAGTTTTCACGTGGGCCGCTGGGTAGCTACCCGGCGGCCCACGGCCTATTCAATCACATGACATGCGGTTGCTGACGAGGAGTTTGTTCCCGCTCATGCTGATCGGACTGTCGGCCTGCGCCGGCGCGGCCTCGGGCGCGCAGCGCGACCATCGGCCGGAGCCGCAGCACGACGTGTTGACTCGGGACGAGATTCTCGCCTCGACCGCGAACACGGGCGATCTGCTGCGAGCCATTCAGAGTCTGCGCCCAAACTTTCTCGTCACCCACAACAGCGCCCATTCGCAGCGCTCAGCCGCGGCGCTGCCGATCGCGGTCTACATCGGCCAGATGCGGCAGACGGGTCTCGATGCGCTCAAGTCGATCAGCGCGGCGAACGTGGCCGAGGTGAAATACCTCGACCCCACCGCCGCGCAAAACCAATTTGGTTTTGGCGCGACTGGCGGGGCACTTGTCGTGAAGCTCTACGAGAAACCGAAGGACCCTGACGGCGCTTAACCGCGTCCGCCGCCGAGCTTCTCGCGAACCATGTCGTCAGCCTCTTCCTTCTGCTTCGTCAGAAGGTCGGTGGCGGTCTTCCGCTGCGTCTCGTCGAGGATTGCCATCGCATCGGTAGCCGATGACTCGTAGTTGCCGCGGATCGTTCCGACGACCGCGGTGAGCCCGCGGCGCGCGTTCATCATGCGATCGCGTTCATCGTCTTTCGGATCGCCCGAGTGAAGGGGGGGCTGGGCCAATCGCTTCAGTGAATCGAGCGCCTTGAAGGACGGCTCGTTGGCGTCCTTCACCTTCCCCTCGAGCTCCTTGAGCTTATTGACTTGATCGTCGGAGAGTTTCAGGTCCTTCTTCTTGTCGAGCAACAGCTTGACGGGGCTGGTGTTCTCGAGATCACCCTTCGAGAGCTTTACACCCTTATTGGCGTTTTCGACGGAGTTCCAATCGGCTTTCGGATCGCCGCGAACGCGGCCGCTACTCCCGCCTCCGCGCTGAGCCAGAGCGACCGTGGGAACGAGAACGAGAGAAAACAGAGCAACCTTGGTGGGACGCATAGTGTTGACTCCGGGTGGGTTGGCCGGGTTGGAGAGAACCCCCTCAACCTATTTAGCGTTTTCCCCAAGAAAACGTTGAGCGCGCCGAGCGTAAGACGGAGTCGAACCGCCGGCTGGGTGTGTCCGACCCCCGACGAATAAATCTTGCGCCCTCGCGCGCCGGAGTGCATACAATAATTGCCCGGGCTTACCCGGGATGCCGGATCGGTCCCACCTCTGACCGAAACCACTGATGCTGAAGCGCCACCTCACGCTTTCAGTCGTCTGTACGCTCATCGGCTTGCACCCGGCCGCCGCGCAGCGCGGTATGGCTCGGGTTCGTGGCGTCGTATTCGACAGCCTACGCGGCAAGCCGTTGGGAAATGCCTCTGTCTCGATTGCTGGAGGAGGGGGCAGTTTCACGATCAACACTGATCCGAGCGGCCGCTTCGAGTTCGACAGCGTCCCGCCGGGTACCCACATCATTACGGCGCGGCACGCCCTGCTCGATACCATCGGGCTTCCCGGTCTGTCGACAAAAGCGGTTGTTACCGAGGGTGGCAGCGACGTCAAACTCAGCGTCCCGTCCTTTGCGAGCATGTGGCGGGTCGCTTGCGGTGACCGTGTGCCGCCGCGCGACAGCGGCATCGTCTACGGAACGATTCGCGACGCCGAATCGAGCCGGCCAATCGCCAACGCATCGGTCGAGGTGTCGTGGTCCGACTTCGTGCTTCAGCAGCAAAAGATTCGTGAGCGGCGTTGGCACATCGACACGAAGTCGAACGGCGCGGGCGGCTACGCGGTCTGCGGTCTGCCGCTCGACATTGCGACCCAGCTGCACACGCGGAGGGAGCAGGCGGAAAGCGGCGTCCTCGATCTGCCGGTCGGCGGAACGCGCGTGCAGCGGCGCGACCTGCTGATCGCCGACAATGACACGAGCGCGCGCGGCCGCATCCGGGGCACGGTGATCGATCATCTCGGCGCCATCGTCACCGATGCGGTTATCCGCGTGGACACGTCGAGCGAGGGCCGAACCGATTCAACCGGGACCTTCGAGCTCACTGGGGTTCCCGCTGGGACGCGTGAGGTGAAGGTCCTGGCGATCGGCGCCGAGCCGATGGTCCTCGTGACCGACGTCCTGCCCCGCGAGACGACGACGTTGTCGGTACAGCTTCACCCGGTCTACACGCTCAACACGGTGACGACGACGGGCGCCCGCGGCGCGCGAGTGTTTGCGTCCGAGTTCGAGGTTCGCCGCAAGAGTGGCTTTGGCTACATGCAGGACTCGACGTCGATCGCGCGCTACCCGCAGTTTGTGAACGCGCTGCGATCATTTCCCAGTCTCAACGTTCAGCAGCGCCCAACGACGCTGATGATCACGGTGCCGAACGGGAAGGGTGGTGACTGTCAGCCCGATGTTCTCATCGATGGCGCGCGCGCGACGTTCAACCATCTGCTCGATCTGATGTCGAACGAGATCGGCGGTGTGGAAGTGTACACGCACGCAGCCCACATTCCGTCGCGCTTCGTCCCCGCCGGCATTCAGCCGCAATGCGGGATGATTCTCGTCTGGACGAAGTACGGGTTTAGGAACCGTTAGGCGACTCGGCGGCTACGGCGGCTACGGCGGCGGCTTGTCCGGGTTCGGCTCGTACCCACGCGTCCAGATTACGAGCACGCCGCATTGAGATCCTTTCCGCGCATACTGCAGTGGAGTCTCTGCCGAGGTGGCGTAGAATTCGATTTTGTCGACCCGGTCAGTCGGTACCTGTTTGAGATCGAACGGCTCCGTCGGGTCGCGCATGCCATTTTGCAGAACGCCATCCAGAAAAACGAGCGACCAGCATTCGATGATCATCCCCTGTCCGGCCTCGAAGGCGTCGGGAACGTGGAAGCCGTAAGCCGCGCGACCGCAGTTCGTGGGTATGTTGCACAGCGGGTCCCGCGGACGAAGCCGACTCGAAAGCCAGTTGTGTCCTCTCCCGTACGCTATTCCTGTCGACGGGATCGTTGAGAGGACCGTCGCGAGCTCCATACCGTCGTACTTTTGAATTTCATCGCGCGTCATGAAGCGTCCGAGCCCGATGCGCTTGTTGTCGTCGAAGCTCTGACGCATCTTGTCGTACGCCGTCGCTGTAACCTTGACGGCTTCGAGCGTGATCGCCCGGCCGAGGACCACTCGCCGCTCCACGGTCTCCATCCCGTTGAAGGCCAGACGCGTGTCGGCGGCGCCGTAGCCAATCCGCCGCACCGACACGCGGTGCTCGCCCGCGGGAATTCCGCTGATCCGGAATTCACCGCGCGAGTTCGTGGTCTCGCTCTTGTTCAGCTCCGGCAGCGCGACCTCGGCGAGCGGAATCGGCGTGTGCGTCGAATCCGCGACCACCACACCGATGAACACCGAGCCGCGCATCGCCAACGCCTCGAGGCGCTCGAGCGTGAGCTCGGCGCGGGCGAGCCGCGTTCCACCTTGCAGCTTTACGGTGGTCTCGTCGGCGGTCTCGGCACCCTCGGCGACAGCGCGCAGTTTCACCGCGGTGTTCGCCGGCACGCCACAAAGCCGGAACAGTCCGTCAGTGCCGCCTTGGACCTTGGCTTGGCGTACAACGGCCGCACTGTCCGTGCTGCTGGTCGACTGCCACTCGGCGACGATCGAGAGATTTCGAATCGCCGCCGTATCGCCTCGCACACGCGCCCGGCCGACCACAATCCCGCGCGACGCGTCGCGCAATCCACCTGGGCCGCACACGGTCGCCATCAGCTGCTGCGCATTCGGCACTCGCCAGTCCGGATGGACGTTCGGGTCCACGAAGTCGAACGACACCCGATGCGACGCGGCGAGCGAATCGAGCGAGGGCGTGCGGATGTCGGCCTCGTAGACACCCGGAAGAATACCCGAGAGCGAGAAGCGACCACGATCGTCCGTGCGCGCGCTGAGCTGGGTTCCGACGAGCGTGACGCGACCGCCCGCGATCGCCGCCCCGGACAGCGAGTCGCGAATCGTCCCACTCAATACGAGCGGTGGTTGTGCCCAGAGTGTGTCGGTGCCGCGCCGGGCAAAGGCCAACTGACCGCCCGCCACTTGGATCTCGGCCAACTGTCGCTCGGCGCCGTGGCCCGGTCGCACGACCGACGTGAACGCCGGCATGCGGATGTTCCATTGTGTGATCGCCCAAGTGCCGTCCTTCATCCGCACGAATTGCAAATCGCCGCCCGCCATCTCACCCTGCTCGAAGGGGACGTTCACGAACTGAAAGTCCAGGCGACGGAGCTGCGACGACGCGCGATCGACCCACAGCGTGCCGCCGATCTCCGGCGTGCGTTTCCGGTCTGGTGTGGGCTCGAAGGCGAGGCCGATCAACTCCGCGCGCTTGGAGTCTCGCGTGATGCGGAAGCAGTGATCGTTGGCGAATGCCGGCGAGAGAAGCGCGTCGATCCCCGGCGCGTAATACACGACCGAGTTGTCGCGCTCCGTGACCACGTAGCCGATGCGACGCAAGCTGTCCGGCGACAGCGAGAGCCACGGTCGATCGACGTATCCCGTGGACACCGTTGCCTTCTGTTGGAGGACCTTGTTGCCCTTCGGGTCCAGAACGCGTTCATACGCCACGGTCGTCGCGACGATGTTGCGGAATCCGGTCGTCAGCTCGGTCGCCGTGAGCGCCGCGCGAACCTGCTCCCAGACGGCGTAAGTCGCCGCCCCTGAGTCGGTGAACGTCTTGCAGGCGTTCTTGTCGGCGACGCGGATCGTGTCGAGCGTGATCGGCAGACCGGCGACGACGACTCGCTGCGAGATCTCGCCGCCGACTCTGAGCTCGATCGGGGCTGTCGTCGTCGGCCGGAAGCCGAGACGAAGCGTTCGAAGGGAGTAAGTACCCGCACTCGGCGCCGCGACGCGGAACTCACCGCGCTCGTCGCTCAGGGCCCGGGCCCGCTGCTGAGAGGTCGCGTCGATCAACACGACCACGACCCCACTGATCGGCCGGTTCGTCGAATCAGTGACGACTCCACGCACGACCTGGGCGTCGGCGAATGCCGGCGCAAGTGCGAAGAGTGCGACCGAGGTCAAAACACGACGAAGCATCGCGGTCCTGGGGGCCAAAAAGGGACGATGAACCCAAGGTTTTCGCGGCGCAAGACTGCCTTTGGTCACTCCTGGACACCGGCGGTACCGTCGTGCATTCTGTTGGCTAACCCCAACCACCCGTCTCTCGATTCTATGCGTTTTTTCTCATTGTTGTTCCTCGCGGCTGGCGCGGCCTGCGCTAGTACCCCGGCGGGGTCGGCACCGGCGCAGCCTCAGCCTCAGACGGTTACCGTCGCCGGTACAAGCTCGACGATGCGGGTGGGCGGCGTCGCGGATGCGACGGGTAGCGCGACCCTGCCGTACACGGTCGAGCAGGTCTGGCGCGTGCTTCCCTTCGTCTTCGACTCGCTCGGCATCCCGATCACGGCGATGGACCCCGCCAAGCGCACATTGGGCAACGAATCCTTCAAGGTCCGGGCTCGCCTCAGGGGAACGCCGCTCAGCAAATTCATCGACTGCGGAACGTCGACCCAGATCGGGCCCAACGCGGACAGTTACGACGTTGTGTTGATCCTGACGGCGTATGTCCACGCCGCCGATGCTGGTTCGGCCACGGTTGGTACGACGTTCAGCGCCGTTGCCAAGCCCGCCAACTTCGCGCAGGACTACGCGCCCTGTAACTCGAGGGGCCTCATCGAATCCCGGTTCATCGACATCGTGAGGGCGAAGTTGGCGAAATAGCGCATCCTTTCTTTGCGACCGTAGTATCGACCAGTCCGCGCGGCCTGTCGGCCCTTCGGTCAGACGACTTCACCTGCGATAAACGCCCTGCAGTATTACTGGCTCGGCGAGTCCCCAACGGGCCAAACGATATTGGATTCCCGCCCGGAGAACTCCGAGACCGTATCGAACCGACCGCTCGAACGAGATGGAGCTCGCCTCGGGAAAGTACCTCGCGGGACAACTGACCTCGCCAATACGAAACCCGGCCGCCACGGCCTGAACGATCACCTCGTTGTCGAATACGAAGTCGTCCGAGTTCCGATCCAGCGGAAGCGTCTCGAGAATCCGCCGTGAGTACGCGCGATAGCCGGTGTGGTACTCCGAGAGCTTGGTGCCGAGGAGCCAATTTTCGACGAGGGTGAGGAATCGGTTCGCGACATACTTGTACCGCGGCATGCCTCCAGCGATCGCCTGCCCGCCGAGAATGCGCGATCCCAACACGAGATCGTAGATATCCGACGCGACCATCGCGGCCATCGCCGAAATGAGCCTCGGGTCGTACTGATAGTCCGGGTGGAGCATCACGACGATGTCGGCCCCCAACTCGAGCGCCGCTCGATAACACGTCTTTTGATTCGCTCCGTATCCGCGATTCTTGTCGTGTTGGAGCGCGCGAATTCCAAGCGAGCGCGCCAGCTCGAGCGTCCCGTCGGTGCTCGCGTCGTCCACCAATAGGACTTCATCTACGATGTCACGCGGAATCTCGGCGTAGGTTCGCTCGAGCGTATTGGCGGCGAAATATGCCGGCAAAACCACGACGATCTTTCGCCCGTGCAGCATGGCTCTAGCGCGCCGCGCGCTGGTAGAGGTACCAGTGAAGGCCCGACAGCGGCGCCGTCGGAAAGACCTTCGAGAGCGAGTAGCGGAACCCGCCCGCGAGATTCAACTCCGCCTGTGGCTGCTCGACGACCCAGCTCTCGTTCTGCATCACGATCCACTCGGGACCACCGACCGGCCAGTTCTGTTGGTCGACGTACTGCAATCGTTTCGTCGTTTCAGCGCGGGGCAGATAGTACCACATCTCCGTGCCGATTCGAAAATCCTGATCGCCGGCAATCGTCACTGAATCTCCGGGAGTCGCTGCTGCCATGTACTCGATCGCGTCCCGATACTGGCCGCGGCCGTCTCGTGCCAGCAACGTGATGTTGACGGCATTGACGATGACGAAAGCCGCGCCGCTCGCTACCGCCAAACGCTTTCGCCCCTCAGTCCACCAGCGGGCCACGCTGAACCCGAACGCCAGCAGTGTGAAAATTCCCGCCACGAGAAAATGGCGGGTGTAGACAAGGTCGGAAGCACGGACGACCACCAGGGCGATCGGGAAGATGACGATCGCGCATACATAGAAGACAGATAGCCCGGTGTCCGAGGTCCGCGCCGCCTGAATTGCCGACGCCAGCATCGCGACGACCAGCACGCAGCTCACCAGCTCCACGCCTGGCGCCCGGCCGGCGCCGACTGCCCACGCCAGCGCGCCTCCGTAAACTCCGACGAGCGAGCTCGCTGGAGTTCCTCCGCCTGCGACGACGAGCCGCAGATCGACGAACCAAAGCAGCCCGAGTACGAGTACCGGAACTGCGTGAACGGAGAATAGTTGGCGCACGATGGCACCCGTGCCGTCGCCGGCTATCCTCGCCCGCACCGCCGTCCAGACGATGGCAGCAGCAAGGAAGCCGGCGAAGATCGGCTGTGATAGAACTCCAAGCGAGCACGCGAGCCAATACAGCACGCGCCATTGCCAGCGGTCGGTCTCAATGGCCGGCTCTAGTGCGTAGAAGGCGAGGAGCGTCGAAAAGACCAAGCCCGAATACCCGCGCGCTTCAGTCGAGTAGAGCACCATCTCGTACGAAAAGGCGAACGCCGCGGCGGCCGCGATTCCAAAGGCAGGCCCGCGCCTCGAACCGATCGCGCCGGCGGTCCCCACCGCCGCGACCCCGAACGCGTACGAGAGCAAATGGTAGAGCGGCGCGGAAGCGTTCAACCCCAGCGCGTGCAACCACAGCGTGTTCAGATGGTGGTTGATCTCATGATGCAGCGTGAACACGCTCCACGTCGACGTGAGGTCGGTTGCGACACGGAGCGACCACACTTCGTCCAGCCATAAATCC
This sequence comes from Gemmatimonadaceae bacterium, assembly GCA_035535975.1. Taxonomy (GTDB): domain Bacteria; phylum Gemmatimonadota; class Gemmatimonadetes; order Gemmatimonadales; family Gemmatimonadaceae; genus JAQBQB01. The sequence continues at coordinate 83,226 of DATLPC010000098.1, forward strand.
TTGCCAATCCCG
>DATLPC010000099.1:0-55797 GCA_035535975.1 Gemmatimonadaceae bacterium
GATCTTCCTCGTCGACAAGCCGGGCGCCGCGCAATCCACTTTCGCGCTGGGCGAAGTCGGACCGCCGCGTGCTACGCCGGATTACTTCGCGCTCCGCGTGATGAACGAGATGCTCGGCGTGCTCTTTCAGTCGCGGCTCAACCACAATATTCGCGAAGTGAAAGGCTACAGCTACGGCGTGAGCTCGAACTTCGCGTTCGGGAAAGGCCCGGGCGCTTTCCGCGCCGGCGGCGACATCGTGACGGCGAAGACCGACAGCGCGCTGATCGAGTTCATGAAAGAGTTGCGCGACATTCGCGGACCACGACCGCCGACGGAGGACGAGCTCGCGCAAGCCAAGGCGAGCCTCGTGCAGAGCCTGCCGTCCACGTTCGCGTCGGTCAGCGGTGTGAATAACAACATCGCGTCGATCTACACGCAGGGGTTGCCGGAAGATTATTACCGGGTGTTCACGCGGGCGGTGAACGCGGTGACGCGCGACGATGTCGTCCGGGTCGCCCAGAAGTACATCGATCCGGCGCACTTGACGATCGTCATCGTCGGCGATCGTTCGAAGATCGAGGCGCCTCTGGCCGCTACGAAGCTCGCCCCGATCGTCGTGCTCGACGTAAACGGTGATCCGGTGAAAAGGCCCCTAACGCCGTAGTCGCCGAGTCGCCGAGTCGCCGAGTTGCGCGTTTTTTAAGACCTGTTTATACTGCGCGTCCCGCCATTGCGCGGGAAACTTCTTTCGAGGTCAGTGCTGGTGAAAAACATCTCAACCCCGACCATGGCCGTCCGATTCGACGCCGCTGCCACCCCGAGTGGCGCGCCGGCGCCAGTCGTCGGCGTCCCGGTCCCCTAGCACTGATCGCGCAAACAGGCTCGTGTAGTCAGCGAGGGCGGCGCCGGTCGGTGCCGCCCTTTCGATTTTCATCAAGCTAGGCGCGCCGTCGCCCGCGCCGTCGACACTCAAGTCTCGAGGTTCCACGTGAGTACATCGATGTCGGAGTCGGCGGCGGAATCGTTGCCACCGCCATCCACGATCGCGCTGCCGCCCGAAGCGGCCGGCGCGGACGGCGGACTGTGGGATTCCATTCTCGAAGGCCTGCGCGGGTCGCATCGCGACTTCACGCAGGGGTCTGTCTCGCGCGCGATTCTCGTCCTCGCCATCCCGATGGTGCTCGAGATGGTGATGGAGAGCGTGTTCGCCGTGTGCGACGTCTTCTTCGTCTCCAAGCTGGGGGCGAGCGCCGTGGCCACGGTCGGCCTCACCGAGTCGTGGTTGACGCTGATCTACGCGATCGCGCTCGGATTGGCGATCGCGGCGACGGCCACTGTGGCGCGGCGCACCGGCGAGCGCGATCGCGAAGGCGCGGCGCGCGCGGCGACGCAAGCGATCGTGCTCTCGGTGGCGATCGCGGCGATCATCGGCCTGGCCGGGGCGATCTTGGCCCCGCACGCGTTGTCCGTGATGGGCGCGTCGAGCGACGTCATCGCGACCGGCACCGGCTACGCGCGCATCATGCTCGGCGGAAACGTCACGATCGTCATGCTGTTTCTGATCAACGCGATCTTCCGCGGCGCGGGCGACGCGGCGATCGCGATGCGCGTGCTCTGGCTGGCGAATGCGATCAACATCCTGCTCGGTCCATGTTTGATCTTCGGGCTTGGCCCGTTCCCCCGGTTGGGTGTCGCGGGCGCGGCGATCGCGACGAACATCGGTCGCGGTACAGGCGCGTTGTTCGCGTTCTCGCGACTGCTCAAGCCCGGATCGCGCATCGATATCCACCTGCGACATCTACGCATCGAGCCGGCGATCCTCAAACGGCTGGCGCAGCTGGCGTGGTCGGCGGCCGGTCAGTTCCTGATCGGGATGGGGAGCTGGATCGTGTACGTGCGAATTCTCTCGTCATTCGGCAGCAGCGTGATCGCCGGCTACACGATCGGCGTGCGCGTGATCCTCTTCGCGTTGTTACCGGCGTCGGGACTGGCGAACGCCGCGGCGACGATGGTCGGCCAGGCACTCGGCGCGAAGAAGCCCGAGCGCGCCGAGCAAGCGGTGATGCTCGCCGGAACGTACAACATGGCGGTGCTGTCGGTCGTCGGCCTGTTGCTCGGGATTTTCGCGCCCCAGATCGCGCGCGGATTCACGAGCGATGCGAGCGTGATCCCGTACGCGTCGGCGTTTCTGCGGACCGTCGCGTGGGGCTTCCCGCTCTATGGGTGGGGAATGGTCCTTGGCCAGTCGTTCAATGGCGCCGGCGACACCCGAACGCCAACATGGATCAACTTCCTCGTGTTCTGGTGTTGGGAGATCCCACTCGCCTACGTGGTTGGCGTTTGGATGGGGTTTGGCCCACGCGGGACTTTCGTCGCGGTCACGGTGGCGTTCTGTACATACGCTCTCGCCGCGGCGTGGGCGTTTCGTCGAGGCTCATGGAAGCTTCGTAGCGTTTAGAGCGATACGGCGCGCGACCGCTGTTGTCCTCCTGAGCGAAGCGAAGGACCTACTCTCACTAACACGAGACAGTAGGTCCTTCGCTTCGCTCAGGATGACAAACCGCGTTGTTCGGGCCGACACCCGCCAACAGCCGGCGGGCAACCGCACCCGCCGACCAACCCCCACCGCGACGTTGCGCCGTTCCGCTCTACGGTTTTTTGGTCGGCGATGAAGTGGCTGGCGGCACGCTTCCGCCTGCCGTTCCCCCGCTCGACGATGGCGCCGGCGGCGACACCGCGCCCGGCACGTTGATATCCACCTTCGCCGTCGTCGTCCGGTGCAGCCCGCCGCCGAACACGAACCAGGCGATCACCCCGAGCAGGATCAGGACAATCAGTCCCCAAACCCACGCGCCGCTCCCCGACGAGCCCGCGTCTGGAGTCTGTTGAATCTGTACGTCGGCCATCGTTCCTCCATGCTGAATTGCCGCGCCCGGCAATTCGGGCGGCGGAGAATGTCGGCGGCGCACCCGCGACGCCGAGTGATTCAGCGTGCTAATGCGTGGGGCGTGCCACGCATGGAGGAGGACGGCGGTTATCGGCGAACGGTCGAACTCGCCGTCCGGGGGCCCTCGAGCTGAGGCCTTCTAGAGGAGCCGCTTGCTTCGCTTTCGGCGACGCGCTTTGGACGACTGGCGATAGGGTGCTTTCGGCTCTTCGAGGCGAATCGCCTCGAGCGCGCGTTCGGCCGTGTGTCGCGACATGCCCCAGCGAACGTGGCCGCGCTTGCCGCGCTGGATCTCACGCACGCGCGTCGCGACCAGGTCCACGTCCCGGGATTCTCGCGTCGGGGCGTCGTCGTGCTTCATGAGGTGCTCTCCTCCCACCGACCGCCGTCCGGGCGCATATTCACTGCGTTCGGCACGACCCGCAACCCTGCCTCTCGTCCTACCCGTCTTCATGGGCTGTCTCATATGACCTCCAGTACACTCGACGCTCCGATCAACGCCACGGAAACACATCCGTCGCTCGAAGAGCTGTGGATGCCGTTCACCGCGAACCGCGCTTTCAAGCGCGCGCCGCGCATGCTCGTCGCCGCCAAGGACATGCATTACACGACCGCCGACGGCCGGCAGGTCCTCGACGGCACGGCCGGTCTCTGGTGCGTGAACGCCGGACACTGCCGCGATTCAATCACGGCGGCGATCCGCGATCAGGCGAGCATCATGGACTACGCGCCCCCGTTCCAGATGGGCCACCCGCTCGCGTTCGAGCTGGCGCAGGAGCTCGCGCGGATGCTTCCCAACGGCATCGATCACGTCTTCTTCGGCAACTCCGGCTCGGAAGCGGTCGACACCGCGCTCAAGATCGCGCTCGCCTACTGGAAGTCGAAGGGCGAACCGGAGCGCGTGCGCTTCATTGGCCGCGCGCGCGGCTATCATGGCGTCGGCTTCGGCGGCACGAGCGTCGGCGGCATCGAAGCGAACCGCAAACAGTTCGCGGCGCAGCTGCTGCCCGCCGTCGATCACCTGCCACACACGCACGACCTGTCACGCAACGCCTACTCGCGCGGACAACCGGCGCACGGCGCCGATTTCGCCGAAGCGCTCGACGCGCTGATCGAGCAGCACGGCGCTCATACGATCGCCGCGGTGATCCTCGAGCCCGTTGCCGGGTCGACGGGAGTTCTCATCCCACCGACGGGCTATCTCGAGAAGATCCGCGCCACCTGCGACCGGCACGGCATCCTCCTCATCTTCGACGAGGTGATCACGGGCTTCGGCCGACTCGGCGCCGCGTTCGCCGCCGACAAGTTCAACGTGATTCCCGACATGATGACCATCGCCAAGGGAATCACCAACGCGACGGTCCCGATGGGCGCCGTCTGCGCGCGCCACGAGATCTACGACACGGTCGTGAACAACGCGCCGGCCGGGATCGAGCTGTTTCACGGCTACACGTATTCGGGCCACCCGCTCGCCGCCGCCGCCGGTCTCGCGACGCTCGAGGTCTATCGCAGCGAAGGCCTGTTCGAGCGCGCCGCCTCCCTCGAGAGTTACTGGGCCGACGCGGTGCACGCGCTCCGCGGCTCGCCGCACGTGATCGACCTCCGCAACATCGGCCTCGTTGCCGGCATCGAGCTCGAACCGCGTCCGGGTGCCGCCGGCACTCGCGGCTTCGAGACTTTCCTCAAGTGCTTCGAGCTGGGCGTCATGGTACGCTCCACCGCCGACACGATCGCCCTCTCGCCGCCGCTCATCGTCGAAAAAGCGCAGATCGATCAGATGTTCGAGACGGTGGCTCGGGCGATCCGCGCCGTGGATTGAGCTCGGCGCGCCGCGGCCGAAACTACCTAACGCAGAGACGCGGAGGCGCGCGTCTCTGCGTTGAGTCGTTCCACGAAGCATCCGACAGAGCGCCCGTCGACTCGTTGCATTCCCCCCGCATTCACGCGAAAATTGTCCATGCTCCGTCCCGCCTCGCTCGCCGCACTTGTCTTGATCGCCTCGTGCTCCGTCCAGGAAGCCTCGAATCGCGGCGACTCCGTCGCGCTCGAAGGAACGAAGCGGGGGGCGTCGCGGTCGTGGAACCCGAATACCTGGCAGCCGCCGGTCGTCGATAGCACGCCGGATGATCCGTACGAGGCGGCGGTGTACCGCGGGTTGGCGATCCTCACGCACACGCACGACAGCCTGCCGAACTACGCCCCGAGCTCGTTGAACTGCACCAGCTGTCATCTCGACGAGGGGCGTCGGCCGAACGCGGCGCCGCTCGCCGGCGTGATGGCGCGCTATCCGCGCTACATCGATCGCGTCAACGCCGTCATCCCGATCGAAGACCGCATCAACTACTGCTTCACCCGCAGTCTCTCCGGTTCGCGACTGCCCGCCGATAGCCGCGAGATGCAGGACCTCGTCGCGTACTTCGCCTACATCTCCAAGGGCGTGCCGACCGGTGAGCACGTCCGCGGCGAAGGGATCGCGCCGATGCCGAGACTCCCCGCCGACTCGTCGCGGGGGCGCCCGCTCTTCATCGACAATTGCGCCCGCTGCCACGGTCCCGACGGAAAGGGCATGGGCACGATCCCGGCGCTCTGGGGTGGCCGCTCGTTCAGCATCGGTGCGTCGATGGCGCGCGTCGAGCGCGCCGCGTCGTTCATCCGGCACAACATGCCGTTCGACCGTCCCGGTTCGCTCACCGATCAGCAATCGTACGACATCGCCGCCTACGTCACGTCGATGACCCGGCCCGACCTGCCGGGCAAAGAAAACGACTGGCCGGCCGGCGGGGCGCCGGGCGACGTTCCGTACGACACCAAGGGCAAAAAATCCGCGCGCGTCGTCAAGCCGATCCCTCGCGTCAACGCCGCCGGCGCCGTCGTCACGGCCCCGGTGTCGGTGCTCCGCAACCGATAATTCGAGATCTCGAATGGACGATTCTTCCAATCCGATCACGCGACGCACGCTGATCGCCGGCGCCGCCGTGGCAGGCGCCGGGGTGCTGCTCTCCAATTTGCCGAGCGACGCTCAGCAGAAGGCCGCGCCGCAACCCGGCGCGGCGTCTGCCCCGCCGCCGGTCGCGCCGGACGATCCGACGAAAGCGCCGGGCGCTCCGACGACCGCCGTCGGCGAGCGGTCGCCCTTCGTCCACCCGCAGCGTTCGCCCGTCGGCGAGATCACCGGAACCTCGTTCACGCCGCACCAGGACCTCTCGGGCACGATCACCCCGGCCGACCTGCACTTCACGCGCATCCACGCCGGCGTGCCGACGATCGATCCGGCGAAGCACACCCTCCTCATTCACGGCCTGGTCGATCGCCCGATCGAGTTCAGTGTGGCGGATCTCAAGCGCTTCCCCGCGGTCACCCGCACGCACTTCGTCGAGTGCTCGGGCAACGGGCGCTCCGCCTATCGGACGCCAAAGCCCGACATGACGCCGCAGCAGGTCGACGGCATGATGAGCAACAGCGAGTGGACCGGCGTCCCGCTCGACACGCTGCTCCGCGAAGCGGGAGTGCAGAGCGGCGCGAAATGGTTCCTCGCCGAGGGCGGCGATGCCTGCCTCCTCGCGCGCAGCATTCCGATCGCCAAGGGGCACGACGACGCCCTCGTCGTCTGGGGGCAGAACGGCGAGCCGTTGCGCCCCGAGCAGGGGTTTCCGATTCGGCTGCTGCTCCCGGGTTACGAAGGCAACATGAACGTGAAGTGGCTGCGCCGCATCAAGCTCGGCGCCGAGCCGTTCATGACGCGCTGGGAGACGTCGAAATACACCGACCCGCTCCCCGATGGTAAGGCACGCATCTTCAGCTTCGAGATGGATGCCAAGTCGCTGATCACCTCGCCGGCGTATCCCGAGAAGTTGAGCGGGCCCGGTTGGTGGCCGATCCGCGGAGTCGCTTGGAGTGGTCGCGGACGGATCACGCGCGTCGACGTGAGCAGCGACGGCGGCAAGACCTGGCTCGCCGCAGACCTGCTGACGCCGCTCAGCGCCAAGGCCGTTGTTCGCTTCGAGCGGATGTGGCGATGGGACGGCAATGAGACTATGCTCATGAGCCGCGCCGTCGACGATCAAGGCTATGTCCAGCCGACGATGGCCCAGCTCAAGCCCGTTCGCGGCCCCGGAACCGACTATCACTTCAATTCGATCCGCGCCTGGCGCATCGCGCGCGACGGAACGGTGACCTTCGAGGCCAACACGTGAGCGCGCGCATCGCGGCGCTTCTCGTGTGTTCTGCGCTTGCCGCTTGCAAGGTCGACGCGCGCAACGACTACCTCGGCGACAAATCGCCCAAGCAGTTTGGACTCGGCCGCGCCGCGTCGGCGGCGGACATCGCCGCTCGGAACATCGACGTCTCACCGAACGGCGACGGATTGCCGGCCGGCTCCGGAACGCCCGAGCAGGGCGCGACCGTCTACGCGGGCGCCTGCGCTTCGTGTCACGGCGCGAACGGCGAAGGAAAACCACCCGCCTATCCGCAGCTCGTCGGTGGCCCACGCGGCAATTTCAATTTCGCCAGCGACTTCAAGATCCAGCGCACGATCGGCAACTACTGGCCGTACGCGACCACGCTCTACGACTATATCCGCCGCGCCATGCCTCTCACCGCGCCCGGCACGCTGACGCCCGATCAAACGTACGCGGTGACCGCGTATCTCTTGAGTCGCGAAGGACTCGTGCCCGCGGGAACGAGTCTCGACGCGAAATCCCTTGCGGCGATCGTGATGCCGGCGCGCGATCATTTCGTTCCGGACGATCGGCGAGGGTCGACGGGCGGAAAGAACGTTCGGTAAACTGCGCAACCGCCGCTGCCGGCGATGGTCGGCGGCGGCGGCGGACGGCTGGCTGGCAGCTCGCGGCGGTGCGCCCGGCTGTCGGCTTGTTCGCTAGCAGCTTCGGCTAACGGCCGCCAGCCGGAAGCCGAGAGTCGTCCGGGCCACGGAGCAGCTGCATCAGCCGACAACTTCACCCGCGAGCCGACAGCCCGCCGCTAGCCGCCGCCGCCGACCATCGCCGACAGCGACGTTCGCGCCCTTACGGTTTCAGGTTTCGCGCAAAGAACGCCCACGTCAGGTTCCACGAGTCGATCTGCTCGGGTGAATCTTCGCGCTCCAGCGTCTCCGGGTTCACGCGCCGGCTGAACGTGTGGCCGCAGCCCGCGCGACCCGGCGGTGGATCCTTGTAGATCTTCGTCTCGGCGAGGTTGGGCTTCAGCGCGCGCAGCGTGTAGACCATCTGCTGATCTTCGCGGAAGTAGACGTCGCAGTCGTTGGTCGCGACGTGCACGAGCATCGGGACCTTCAGATTGTCGACGTGAAAGACCGGCGAGCGCTCGAGGTAAATGTCGATGCAGTCGCGGTCGTGATTCGGGCCGCAGTTGCGCTCGAACGGCAAGCCCTGAATTCCTTCTTCCGCGGCGTAGTCGCGCGCGTAGCCCGGACCGTGGTCCGACAGACGAAAGACGAGATTCGTCACGGGGACAATCGCCGCGCCTGCCTTGAACGGATTCTCGTTTCGGAAAAGGATGTGCGACGTGATGAAGCCACCGTGGCTCCAGCCCATGATGCCGAGCTTGCTCATGTCGACATACGGCAGCGTCTTCAGGTAGTCGACGGACGAGAGCACATCGTCGACCTCCTTGCCGCCGTAGTCGATCTTCTTCATCCACTCGTCGCCATACCCCGTGCTGCCGCGATAATCCGGCGTGAGGACGACGTATCCCTTTTTCACCGCCTCGACGATGAACGGATACAGTCCGGTGTCCCAGTCGCCATGCACGCCGCCGTGCACCCAGACGAGCGCCGCATGCTTCTTCGTTCCCTTGTTGATCGGCGCGAAGAGGTACGCCGGAATCTCCAAACCGTCCGGCCGGCTCTTGTACTTGATTCGTTCGAACTCATAGTTGCCCGGCGCCTTCGCCGCGTAAACGCTGTCCGTTTGCTTTTTCTTGTCGAGATCGCGCTGGCAAACGGTAGGCTGGCAACCGCGAATGTCTTTCGGCTCCTTGCTCACGTACAACTGCCGAATGCGGGCGCTGTCCATCGCGCCCATCCATCCTTGTCCGCCGCCACGTCCTCCCCCCCCTCCCCCGCGGCCGCGACCGGCCGTCGAGTCCTGCGCGAACAATGGCGCCGCGATGACCAGCGCCAACAAGGCAAATCGCTTCATCCTCTCCTCGGTGATGTTGGAGTGCGCGCGGCGAATGTATTGCGACGCCGAGGATGAAGCGAGATGCCTTATTGGACGTTCACGCCCGACTCCGACGGCGACGCCCATTTCGCGACGTTGACGTCGACCGGCAGCTTGATCGTCGCGACGGAGCGCGCGACGTCGATGACGCCCTGCCATACGCCGGCGAACGCGTAGCCGACGTCCTGCGGCGCGCGACCTTCGTCGAAGCCTTTGCCGCCGGCGATCCAGAAGCGCGGCATCTCCGTGCGCCCGGCTGCCTGGAAGATGGCGCTCACGTCTTCGAATACCTGCTGCGCGTTGTGCTGATGCGTGTAGATCCCGGGCGTGTACTCTCCCGTCGCCAGCATGCGCGACACCCACGCCTTGTAGTAGTCGCGCATCGCGGCGGGGACCGTCTCCATGCGCTCGATATCGAGAAAGATGACCGAGCCCTTGGGAAAGCCCTCGGCCTTCGACTTGGCTACGGCGTCGTCGGCTTCGCGCGTGCCTTCATCCGCGGAGATGAAATCCGTCGCGCAGTCCGTCTTCTTGCGCAACGCCGCGAGTGCCGACGGCGAAATCGTCCGCGGCGACTTTCCCCACGTTTGCTGGCCAACGTACACCGCCGCGATGCCCCATCCCATCGCGATGAGCGTATCCCGCTTGCCAACCCACGACGTGTTCTCGTGGCAGGGCGACGGCAGATAGTAGCCGACCCATTTGTACGGCGAGCCCGGCGTATCCTTCCACGCCTTCATGACACTGGTGCCCGGATACGTATGCGTGTCGAATCCGACGTAGTGTCCCTTCTCGTAGTCGTCGGCGAGTTTGGCTTCCTGGCCGGTCACGGCCGCGGCCGCCTGCGCGACCTTCGCGGCGACATTGGCCACTGCCGACTCGGCGCCTGGCTCTGTTGGACCGCCGCTGCACGCTGCCGCCGCCGCGATAAACGCGGCGCTCACCCCGAGCAGTGATCGTACGACGATCCGTCTGTCGATCGGCCGATGCATGCCCTCCAGAAATGCAATCGGCGTACGCCCGCGTCGCGGCCAAACGTCGTACTCATGGCACGCGAGCTTCCACGGCCCTGCTTTCCACTCCCGTTCGGCTCACGGCGGTCACGACCGCCCGCGATGTAGCCGGTTCAGCGAGCCGATGCACGCGAAGCCATCCCGGAATCACATCGGTGGTCCACGCGCCGTTCGCGTACGATCGAACCGTCCAGAGCCATACGCGTTCGTTCGGCGCCGGAGTCAAGCGAAGCATGAGGTCGCCGGTCGCCGTGTCCCTGGCGATTCGCGCCGCCGGCGCTGCGGGAGCTTTCGCGCCGAGCCAGGGCGAGGCCGGCACGAGGGCGGGAACGGCATACCGGGACAGCAGCCGCTCGTTCAGGCTGTCCGGGTTTTTCATCAACGCCGTCATGTTGAAGTGGATGTGCCCCGCCCCGAGCGGCGCGTTCCGCGCGCGCATGGTGTCGATCTCGGCGCCGATCTCCTGCGACGTGATGCGTCGCGAACCAGTCTCGCTGATGCGGTACGTCGCCAGCCCCGGCCAGATGTGGCGGCGTTTGGTGTTTTGTGACAGCCACCAGTCGAACAACACCGGAAAGCTCTGGTCGGGCGGCGCGATCGGCCAATAGAGCTGCGGCGCGAAGTAATCGGCCCATCCGTTCTGGAGCCATTTCTTCGAGTCCGCGTAGATCTCGGCGTACGCGTCGAAGCCCTTGATCTGCGGCGGATTCCCCGGGCGCCAGATGCCGAACGGGCTGATGCCGACCCGCACCCACGGCTTCACCGCATGCACGCCCTTGTACATCGCTTCGATCAGCTTGTCGACGTTCGATCGGCGCCAGTCATCCTTCGCGAGCTTGCCGCCCGACGCCACGTATCTGGCGTACGTATCCGAATCGGGAAAGTCGATGCGCTTCCCCGACGGATCGTTTTCGGGATAGGGATAGAAGTAGTCGTCGATGTGTACGCCGTCGACGTCGTATCGCTTGACGACGTCCACGATCGCGCGCAGTGAGCGCCGCCGGACGTCCGGGTCGCCCGGATCCATCCACAGGAATCGGCCATACTGCCGAACGAGCTTCGGGTTCGTCTTCGCGATATGGGTGCGGGCGATCGCCGTGTCGCGATTGTACGCCGCGCGGTAGGGATTGAACCAGGCGTGCAGCTCGAGCCCGCGCTTGTGCGCCTGCTCAACGGCGAACGCCAACGGATCCCACAGCGGCTCCGGCGCCCGCCCCTGCCGCCCCGTGATGTACTGCGACCACGGCTCGTACGGCGACGCATACAGGGCGTCGGCGCCGGGGCGAATGTGAAACACGACCGCGTTCATATTCAGCGCGACCGTCCGATCCAGAATCGCCAGCAGTTCCCGCTGCTGCTCCCACGTCGACAGTCCCGGCTTCGACGGCCAGTCGATATTCCCGACGGTGGCGACCCACACGGCCCTGAACTCCCTATCGATCGGCCGCGGTGTCTGCGCGCCCGCCGCTCGAGCCGCTATCATTGCGGCGATCACTGTCCGAATTCGCATGCGGCAAACTTAGCTGTTTGCGATTCAGGCTCCGAGACGCTTTGCATCGACCGTTCCGAGGCGTGTTGCATCGACTGCTCTGAGGCCGTCATGCATCGACCGCTCCGAGGCGTGTTGCATCGACCGCTCCGAGGCGTCCCAGTGTCCTTCGGGCGACCGCTCGGCCAATGCTGCCGATACTGCCGGCAGCATTGCACTGGGCTCGCCCTGCGGACACCGGGCTCGCCTCTGCGCTGCTTCTGCGAAAGCGGAACCGTGCCTGTCAACGCCGTGTCGTTCCAGCAGTAGCCTGCGCGCGCGTAACGCGCTCGACTCACGCGCCGGTACGCGCACGTCGCGTCCACGGGTGCGCCCAGACGGCCGCGCCACACAGCGCCGAGCGAGCGGGCCGGGCTGCCGCGGAGCGCGAGCCCAGTGCAATGCTGCCGGCAGTATCGGCAGCATTGGCCGAGCGGTCGCGCGGAGGGGCAGCACGGTTCGCGAGCCCTCCGCGCACCGAGTCGCGCACCGAGTCGCGCACCGGGTCGCGCACCGAGTCGCGCACCGAGTCGCGCACCGGGTCGCGCACCGGGTCGCGCACAGAGCTAAGCGTCGCGCACGCCCGTAGATTTCGACGAATGGCGAAATACGATCGTAGCCGCGCGTGGGCAGAAGCGCGCGAACTGATCCGCGAGCACCGCACGTCCTTGTCCATCGGCCTGGCGCTGATGCTCGTCAACCGCGTGTCCGGCATGGTGCTCCCGTACACGTCGAAGTTCCTGATCGACGACGTCATATCCAAGCATCGGGCCGACCTGCTTCTGCCCCTCGCCGGCATCGCGATCGTCGCCACGATCATTCAGGCGGCGACGTCGTTCGCCCTCTCGCAGGTCGTGAGCATCGCCGCCCAGCGCGCGATTACCGAAATGCGGAAGCGCGTGCAAGCGCACGTGCTTCGCCTGCCCGTGTCGTACTTCGACTCGACGAAGACCGGCGTCGTCATCTCGCGCGTCATGACCGACGCCGAGGGCGTGCGCAACCTTGTCGGCACCGGGCTCATTCAGCTGCTCGGAAGCATCCTCACGGCGATCATGGCGATCGGCGTGCTCCTCTACGTCAACTGGAAGCTGACGAGCGTGACGATCGTCGCGCTGCTCCTCTTCGGCGGCATGATGACGATTGCCTTCAAGCGTCTGCGACCCCTTTTCCGCGAGCGCGGCGCGATCAACGCCGAAGTGACCGGTCGGCTCACCGAGACCATCGGCGGCGTGCGGCTCGTGAAGGTCTACACCGCCGAGCCGCGCGAGCGACTCGTCTTCGCGCGCGGCGCGCACAAGCTCTTTCGCAACGTCGCCAAAACGATCACCGGCACGTCGGTGGTCGGCGCCGGTACGGCCGTCGTCACCGGTATCATCGGTGTCTTCCTGATTCTGATCGGCGGCCGCTCCGTTCTCGCCGGCTCGATGACACTGGGCGACATGTTCATGTACGTCTTCTTCATCGGGCTGCTCGCGCTCCCGCTCGTCCAGATCGCGTCGATCGGCACCCAAGTCAGTGAAGCGTTCGCGGGGCTCGACCGTATCCGCGAGATCCGCGACATGGCGACCGAGGATGTCGCCGACGCGTCGAAGAGCTCGATCGCCGACCTGGACGGCCACGTCGAGTTCCAGGATGTATCGTTCGAGTATGTGCCGAATACCGAGGTGTTGAAGCACGTCTCGTTCACCGCGCCGGCCGGCTCGACGACGGCGCTCGTCGGCGCGAGCGGCGGCGGCAAGAGCACGTTGATCGGACTGGTCATGGCGTTCAGCCACCCGAAGAGCGGGCGCGTGCTCGTCGACGGACGCGACGTCACCTCACTCCGCCTGCGCGACTATCGCTCGCACCTCGGCGTCGTCATGCAGGACAACTTCCTGTTCGACGGCACGGTTCGCGAGAACATCGCCTTCAGCAAGCCGGGAGCGACCGACGAAGAAGTCCGCGCTGCCGCGCGCATCGCGCATTGCGATGAATTCGTGAATGGCTTCAAGGAAGGCTACGAAACGATCGTCGGCGAGCGCGGCGTCAAGCTCTCCGGCGGCCAACGGCAGCGCGTCGCGATCGCCCGCGCCATCCTCGCCGATCCGCGAATTCTCATTCTCGACGAAGCGACCTCCAGCCTCGACTCGGAGAGCGAGGCGCTGATCCGCGATGGCCTGCGTTCGCTTCGCCGCGGCCGCACCACCTTCGTCATCGCGCACCGCCTGTCGACGATCGAGAGCGCCGATCAGATCCTGGTTCTCGAGCACGGCGAGATCATCGAGCGCGGTACGCATCGCCAGCTGATCGCGCTCGGTGGACGCTACCGGCAGTTGTACGAGAAGCAATACGGCGCCGAGAAGGATGAGTACATCAATCCGGGCGAAGACTTCAGCACGGTCGGCCCGCGCGAAGAAATCCGCAAGATCTGACGCTAGGAGTCCGCGCGCAGTGCTTCGACGGCGTTGACCTTTCCTGCTCTGCGCGACGGCAGGTACGCGGCGACGACGCACGCTCCGAGCACGACGACGGCGGCCGTCACATAGCCCCGAAGGTCATACGTGTTCACGTTCTCGAGCACGGCCGCGAAGCCGCGCGACGCCGCCAGCGCCATCGTCATGCCGATACCGAAGCCGATCACGGCGAGCCGCAGCGCCTGCCGCAGCACGTGGATGACCAATCCAATCGGCTCGGCGCCGAGCGCGATGCGAATACCGAACTCGCGACGGCGCTGCGCCACGACGTATCCGATCACTCCGTAAACGCCGGTGATCGTGAGACCGAGCGCCAGAACACCGACGATCATGGCGAGCAGATAGCCGGAGCGAAATGGGAAGGCCTGCAGGGCGAACGACGAGGCGAGTGTGTGAATCTCCTGCACCGACCCCGAATCGGCCACGGTCGCCGCGCGCTCGATCCGGTCGCGCATTACCATGGCGTCGCCCGCCACCCGGACGATGATCGCCGACGTCGGCGCGTCGAGTGGCTGGGGATAGTACAAGACGGGAACGTCCGAGCTGATGCCGATCCACCCCGGCGCCGCGTCGGCGACGACGCCGACGACCCGCGCCGACCGATACGGCGCGACGTTTCCGCGATTCATCGGGTCACTCGCCAGAGCGATCGACTGGCCGATCGCATCCGTACCCGGCCACAAGCCCTTCGCCGCACCAGCGCTCACCAGTACCGCTCCGCCCGCGCCGCCGCCATGCGCCTCGGCTTCCGTGAAATTACGACCGCGGACGACCGGCAAACCGATCGAAGAGAAATAGCTCGGCGACACGAGATTGTAGCGAACCCGGACGTTGGAATCGGTGGCGGTGTTGATCATGACACGCGGAAAGTCCCCATCGAGCGGATAGCTCGACGCGCTCGCGACATCACGCACGCCGGGTTCCAGCGCCACCGCATCGAGAACGCGTGACCGCGAGCGCTCGAGCACTTCCATCAGCACGACATCCCGCGCCTTGAATCCGGGATCCAGATCCTGCGCGTCTCGCGCCGAGCGCAGCAGAATGCCCGCGCAGGTCATCAACAGCACGCTCACGCCGATTTGACCGATGACCAGCGCGTTGCGGAGCCGGGATGGACGAAACTGCGTGTCGAAATCGCCGCGCGACGCACGCACGATATCGGGTCGGGTAGCTTGCAACGCCGGGAGCGTACCGAACAGCACCGCGGCGACGATCGCCGCGCCAAGGACGAACAAGAACACACGAGCGTCCGGCGCGAGGTCGATCGGCCGCACATACGGCGTGTACTCCGCCGGCAGCGTCGCCAGCATCGCTCGCGTTCCGAGATCGATCGCGATGCGGGAGACGGCAAAAGCGACAAGTCCCGCCGGCAGCGCGAGGACGATGCTCTCCGTGAGCATTTGTCGAATGAGCCGCGATCGACCCGCGCCGAGCGCGAGACGAATGCCTACCTCGCGCTGACGGGCCAGGCCGCGGGCCAGCATCATGTTCGCGACGTTGGCGCAGGCGATGAGCATGACGAGCCCGAACGCGATCACGATCGGACTGAACGCCGCGATCAGCTCCGGACTGAGCGGCATCGAGGTCGCCTGCGAGACCATCTGCACTTGGCCGACGCGCGACTCCGGCTTGGCGACCGGCATGTCGTTTCGCAGCCACGCGGCGAGCCGCGACGCCGCTTGGTCGGTGGTGACCCCCGGCGCCACTCGGCCGACCATGCGGATATCCTCGGCCGACTTGGCGATCGTTTGAATGCGCTTCCATCCGCTCAGCGGCTCGGCCATGCTCAACGGGACCCAGAACTCGAACGGCCAGGAATTCAGGCCGCCGAAACCTTTCGGCGTCACGCCGATGATCGTGAGCTGAACGCCGTTCAAGCGAACGTGTTTGCCGACGATCGTGGAATCGCCGCCGAATTGCACGCGCCACGTATCGTGGCTCAACACGACCACGGGTCCGGAGCCGGGCGCGGCATCATCGGCCGGCGTCATGACACGGCCGAGGGCCGGGGGCACGCCGAGTACGTCGAAATAGTTGCCGCTCACGAGCTGCCCGACCATCGCACGCCCATTCAGCCGTGTGAAAAGATTCCGGTAGCCGAACGTCTGGGTGAATCCGACGTCGGCCCGCGACAGACGAGTGTACTGATCCCGCGTGAAGGCGTGGTAGACGCCATTGCGGGCGCGCCAGCCGACGTCGTACAAGGCGTATGGATCGCGCACGGCGAGCGGGCGCAGGACGTAGGCGTTGAACAGCGTGAACGTCGTGACGAGCAGCCCGAGGCCGACGCCGATCGTGATCGCGACGGTGGTGACGAGCGCCGGCGCGCGCCGGAACGATCGCATGGCGTAGTGGACGTCTTGTCGCAGCTCCTCGAGCCGCGGCCAACGCCATGCGTCGCGCGCCTGTTCGGTCGCGACGGTAGGGTTGCCGAACGACCGTCGCGCGGCATCGGCCGCTTCGCGGGGGTGCATTCCGCGCGAGACGTTTCGTTCCGTCTCGCGCTCGAGATGGTAGCGCAGCTCTTCATCCAGCTCGGCATCTTCTCGCCCACGGAAGACGAGCGCTCGTAGGCGAACGAGGAATTCGGAGAGCATCGTCAGTCGGCCCGCAGGATGAGTCCGAGCGCGTTGGAGAACCGCTCCCACTCGGCGCGCTCGGCGTCGAGCTGCTTTCGGCCGGCGGTGGTCAATTCATAGAAGCGGGCGCGCCGATTGTTCTCCGAGATGCCCCATTTCCCCTTGATCCAGCCTTTCGCCTCGAGGCGTCGCAGCGCCGGATAGAGCGACCCGTAGTTCACGTCCAGCACGCCCTTGGAGACGACCTGGATCGACTGGGTGAGCTCCCAGCCGTTCGCCGGAGCGGCCCGCAGCAGCTTGAGGACGATGAGGTCGAGCGTGCCTTGCAAGAGGTCGGTCTTACCGGAGCCCATGGTCCTCTAGAATGGTAATAGGAGTAAGGGTATGGGCGGCCCTATAGAATGTCAATAGGAGCGGCGACGGGCGGGGGGGGGACGCGTCCCGGGTTTCGATACCATTGACAGTATAGCCACACTGGCTATAGCTTCGCGCGAAGATCCCCACTCGCCGCAACGACGATGCGTTGGTATCGCGCCCTGCTCTTCCTCTACCCCGGCTGGTTCCGCGACGAATATCGCGACGAGCTTTGCCGCGCCTTTGCGCATCGCACCCGGGGCCGATCGGCGCTCGTCGTCGCCGTCCTCGCCATCGCCGACGTGGTGCCGAACGCCGCGGCCGCGCACGGGGAGATCCTGCGCCGCGGCGCGGCGAGCGGCCTCACCCCGCCGGCCATCGCCGGCGATATTCGATTCGCGCTCCGCCAAATGGCGCGCTCGAAGCTCTTTTCCGCCGTCATCATTACCGTCATCGCACTCGGCATCGGTGTCAACGCCGCGCTGATGACGACGCTGGACGTCTACGCGTGGAGCCCGGCTCCCGGCATCGACGCTCGCGCCTCGCTCGTGCGACTGCTTCCCGTCGCGGCCGCGAAGGCAAGCGCACGCATGCGCGACGTCCGGCTTTCTTACGCCGAGCTCGCAACATTGCGGGAGCAACGCGGCGTGTTCGCCGACGTCGCCGCGTGGGAAGCCGCGTCGCTCCCCGCGGACTTTGGCGCGGGCGCCGAGCCCGTCCTCGCCTTCTTTGCGACGGGCAACTACTTCCGCACGCTCGGCGCCATGCCGAGCGCCGGCGCGACGTTCGCCGACGCGTCCGACGAGGCATCCGCGCCGATTGCCGTCATCTCGCACAACGTGTGGACGACCAGCTTCGGCGCCGCGCCGGATATCGTCGGCAAGACGATTCGCGTCATGAACGTGCCGTTCACCATCGTCGGCGTCGCACCGCCGCGATTCGTCGGCGTCGACGTGAAAGACCTCGGCCGCGAGGCGATTTGGCTGCCGATCGGCGCGCGCCGATTCGTCGAGTCGGACACGATTCGGCTGCGCGCGGTCGCGCGCCTCGCGCGAGGCGTCCACGCGGACGACGTCGGGCCGCGCCGGGGGTGCGTTGCCGCGAACATGGCGCGGCAATCGCCGGACAACCGCGCCCGGTTTACCGTACGCGCCGAACGTCTCACCGGAATGCTCAGCGAGGCGAGCGACACGCACGAGCTCCTCGCCGCCGCGTTCATCGTCGCGGCGCTCGTCATCCTCATCACCTGCACGAACGTCAGCACGCTCTTTCTCGGACGCGCCGTGGCGCGACGCCGGGAGATGGGCATTCGGCTCTCGCTCGGCGCCACGCGAATGCGACTCGTGCGACAGGCGCTGACCGAGTCGCTCGTTTACTCGGCGGCGGGCGCCTTGCTCGGCGTGGCGCTCTACGCCGTCGCGATGAAGGTCGCGTACGCGACCATTCCAGGCATCGTCGAAGGCATCGAGCCGCGATTGTCGACGTTTGGTTACGCGGCCGCGTTCGCCGTGACGACGACGATCGTCTTTGGCCTCGCCCCCGCGTTTCACGCCACTCGCACCGACATTGCCGGCGTGGTCAAGGACGGCGGAAGCCATTCCGTGAAACGATCGCGGCTCCACGCCACGTTCGTCGTCGCTCAACTCGCCTGTAGCGTGCCGGCACTCGTCGTCACATCGCTCGTTCTGGCGGACGCGCGTGCGGCCACACAGGGAATCGCCGCCCCCGCCTCCGTGCTGACGATGGACGCGCAACTCGTGCGCCCATCCCGCTCAATCGTCTTCGGCGGCGGCCGTGACTCGGCCGTCGCCTCGAAGCTTGCGAAGCTGTCGGCGATTCGCGATCACATCGCCGCCACGCCTGGCGTGCAAGCCGCCGCGATCGGCCTCGATGGAGGCTCCGCTTCGTTTTCGCCGGCGGTCGCGGCGGACGCCGCGATTCCGATGACGCAGTATCACGTCTCCGCTGATTATTTCTCGACGCTCGGCATTCCGCTCGAGCGTGGTCGCGCCATCGGCGAAGACGAGGACCGAGTCGGCTCGCTCGCCGTCGTCGTGAATCGGCGCGCTGCCGAATTGCTGTGGCCTGGTCAGGATCCAATCGGCAAGCATCTCGCCCGACGAGATCCCGACGCAGCAGACGAGGCTCGCCCGGTCATGCTCGAGGTGATCGGGGTTTCGGGCGCGCCGCCATACGTCGACGAGGCTCCGTCGCCGATCGTCTACGCTCCGATGTCCACGGCGGCCTCCGCGTGGTCCGCGAGAGTGAACGTCCGGGTTGCCGGCGACGCTCGCACGCTCGTGCCGCGCATTCGAGCGGCGGTCCGCGAAGCCGAGCCGCTGGTCGCCCTTGGAAACCTCTCGACGCTCGCCGAGGAGTACGCGGACCAGCGTCGTGAGGCAGTGCAGTCGAACCTCGCCGCGTTCGGGGTCGGTCTCGTCGTGCTGGTGTTGGCGTCGCTCGGCCTCTACGCCATCATCGCGTTCGCGGTGGCGCAGCGCACGCGCGAGATCGGCATTCGCTTGGCGATGGGAGCGACGCCGGCCGGCGTGGCGCGACATTTCTTCGTCGGTGGCATCGCGGTGTCGGCGATCGGCCTTGCGATCGGGTTGCCGATCACGATCGCCGCGATTCGCGTCGTGAAGGCGAACGCCCTCAGCTTCACGCTTCACAGCGCGACGGCGGTGCTGCTCGTCATTCCCGCGCTCATCGGTGTCGCCGCGGCCGCGAGTTGGTTGCCGGCCCGACGCGCGGCGCGTGTCGATCCGTTGACGGCCTTGCGAGCGGAATAGTTCGCGGACTCTCTTTCTCCTGGAGACAGGGGAGGAGGAGCGATGTCCGCGATCCATCGCGTGCTTGGCGCGATTGTCGGTTCGCCCAAAGAGCGCCGTGACGTTGTCGGCTGGCTGCTGCGCGTCGGCGTCGCCGGCCTGTTCATCCTCATTGGCCTCAGCAAATTGGACGACAGCCCGCGCGGCACGTGGTACCAGGTTTTCGCCAAGATCGGGTTCGGCCAATGGTTTCGCATCGCGACGGGCGTCATTCAACTCGCCGGGGGCGTCCTGTTCGTGTTTCCCGGAACGTGCCGGATCGGCGGCGCCTTACTCGCCGCCACGATGCTCGGCGCGGTGGTGGCGGACGCCACCGTGCTCGGCAACCCACTCCTCGCGTTCGTTCCCGCCGCTCTGTTCGCCGCGGTCGTGATCGTCGCGCTGCGCGATCCGTCCCTCGACTCCACCATCGCGACGCTCGAACGTCGTAAGGCCCTGCGGGCTGATCGTTGAGTCGTTAGAGAAGTATAACGACGAGTCTGTCAAGTGAAGGAACGTCTTACGTCTCCGCGGAGTTGGTGCACGACGTTGCATCACCCGGGAGGTCAACATGCGCGTTCACTCACGCCGCGAAGCGTTCGCGGCCCTCGCTCTCGCCTCGCTGGTCGCCGCGTGCGCCGATCAAGCGAGCACACCAACCGCGGCCGGCCCAACCTCGACCGCTTCCGCCGATCGCTCCGCCGGGAAAGTCCAGTGCGCCGCCGATAACGCCGGTCTCACTCTCCCGCCCGGCTTCTGTGCGCTCGTCGTCGCCGATCTCACCTTGAACGGCGCGCCCGCCGCGGCGCGTCACCTCGTCGTGACGGAATCGGGGGACATCTTCGTCGCGATCAACGCGCCGCGAAACGTTCAGCCCGCGTTCGGCGTCATCGGCCTCCGCGACCGCGACGGCGACGGCCGGGCCGACGAACAATCGCAGTTCAGCCCGAATCTCGGCGGCAGCGGTCTCGCGTTGGAGGACAACCGTCTCTACTTCGGCGCCAACGATCGCGTCGTCCGATATCATCTTGGCGCCGGTCGTCTCACTCCCGAGGGCGGCCCCGAGGTCGTCGTATCGGGACTGCCGAACACGGGCGATCACATCAGCAAAGACGTGGCGCTTGGCCCCGACAATCGGTTGTACGTCAACCTCGGGTCAGCAACCAACTCGTGTCAGGTGCAAAACCGCGTTGCGCAGTCTCCGGGCATTTTTCCCTGCCCCGAGCTGCCGATCCGCGCCGGCGTCTGGCTGTTCGACGCGCGCGCCAACAATCAAACGCAAGCCGGCGGCGAGCATTACGCCACGGGTTATCGCAATCTCGTCTCTCTCACGGTGAATCCGCGAAATAACGACGTATATGCGGTGCAGCAGGGACGGGACATGCTGTTCGAGAATTGGCCGCAGTTCTTCACGGCGCAACAGGATTCCGCGATGCCGGCTGAAGAGATGGTGCGCATTACGCGCGGCAGCAACAACGGATGGCCGTATTGCTTCTTCGACGCCGATTTCGAGCACAAGAAGCTCCTTGCGCCGGAGTACGGCGGCGACGGGCACCTCGTCGTCGGCTCACAAGGCATCAATTGCGCGAGCTTCAACCAACCTATCGCGACGTTCGGCGCGCACTGGTCACCCGAATCGATGCTGTTCTACACAGGCAAGCAGTTCCCGAGTCGTTACCGCAACGGCGCCTTCGTTGCGTTCCACGGTGGCTTCGATCGCGCGCCGTTCCCGAACGAGGGTTTCCAGGTGGATTTCGTTCCGTTCGGTGAGAACGGCCTGCCGTCGGGCGCATCGGAGACGTTCGCCAACGGATTCGCCGGAACCGGCACGCCATTGCCCGCCGCGGCCGCCCATCGACCCGTCGGTCTCGCCGTGGGGCCTGATGGATCGCTCTACGTATCCGACGATCGAGGCGGTCGTATATACAGGATCGTTTTTCGTGGCGGCGGGGAGTGAATTCGACGAAAGCTCGAAACGACGGGAAAGCCCGAGACGGCGGGAGAGCCCGAGACACCGGATGCGCCCGGAACTGCGGATACGCCCGAAACAGCGGGAGTGCCCGGAGCGGCGTGGAAAGCCGAAAGAGCGTTCTTGGCTGCGAGCGGCTGAGGTTGGGATTACGCGCGCAATTCAATGGTGCCGAGTCCTGCCGCTCGCCGCCACAAAATGGCGGCATGCCCCCACGCAATCTCAACGTCCTCGACGCCGCCGAACTCGCGGCCGAACGACTCAACCGCCTGATCGATCGAATCGGCCACCGTCGTTTGCTGCACGTCGCGCAGATGCGCGACTCGGCACAATCTGTCTCGGCGAACATCAGCGAAGGATTCGGTCGTGCAACGCGCGCCGAGCGCGATAACAAACTCCGCCTGGCTCGTGGCGAGGCCGAAGAGACGCTGTGCCATTTGCGCGCGAATCTGAGAGTGGACCGCATCACCAAACGCGACTACTGGCCGGTCTACAATCTTTTTCGCGCCGTCATCAAGATGCTGGACGAACTCCTGAATCAGTAATTCCCCGCCGCCGTCTCGGGCTTTCCCGCCGTCTCGGGCTTCCCCGCCGTTTCGGGCTCACCCGCCGTTTCGGGCTCACCCGCCGTTTCAGCCTTTCGCGCCGTCAAAAAACGGCACAGGAAATGATTGCTTACGTTCCAGATGCGCCCTCTACTACTCGTCGCCCTAGCCGGCCTCATCGGCCCTGCATCGCACCGTCAGCCCGCGCCGTATCGCGTGCCGTTCAGAGTCGGTGAAAAGCTCGAGTACCAGGCGAAGGTCAACTTCGTCAACGCCGGCAAAGCCACCATGTCCGTCGAGGACATCGTTCCCATCCGTGGCCACCCGACGTACCACACCGTGTTCAACATTCGCGGCGGGATCCTGTTCTTCCACGTCGACGACCACTACGAAAGCTGGTTCGACACGACGAGCCTCGTATCGCTCCACCACGTGCAACACATCGACGAGACGAAATACAGCACCGATAAGACCTACGACTTCTATCCCGACCGACGCGTCTACGTGCGCAACGGTGGTCAGGAGAACCCCAGCGTCGCCGAACCGCTCGACGAAGGCTCGTTCATCTATTTCATGCGATCCGTGCCGCTGCAAGTCGGAAAGACGTACTCGTTCGATCGCTACTACCATCCGGACCGCAATCCGGTCGTCATCTACGTCGATCGCAAGGAGCACATCAAAGTGCCCGCCGGCGAGTTCGACGCGATCGTCGTCAAGCCCACCATCAAATCGAAAGGGCTGTTTTCGGAGAACGGACAGGCCGAAGTGTGGTTCTCCGATGACAGTACCCGCACCCTGCTGCGGCTGAAATCGAAGCTCCCGATCGGCACGCTCTACCTCGAGCTCAAGAACGCCGAGTACGCCGCGCGACCGAATTAAGAAAACTGAACGGTTAGACCTTTGCGTCCCAAAGGGTTGGGTGTCCAACCCCAGACGGGCGTAGTGCGTATGAGGAGTGGCAGTCTCTAAGCCGCACCAATCCCTCGAGGGTTCAGTGTTCCTTCGCCGTTCGCTATTTGCCGGCCTGCTCGCTGTTTTCGCCCTGCACGTACCGCAGGTTGCCCGCGCGCAAGACGCCGACATCATTCGCGGCCGCGTCGTCGGCCCCGATAAAAAGCCGCTCGAAAACGTCACCGTCACCGCGACGTCGCTCGTCAACCAGACGTCGCGCAACACCAAGACGAACAAGGACGGTCGCTTCTCCATCATCTTCAACGGCGGTGGCGGCGACTACATGATGTCGTACACCGCGATCGGGTTCCAACCGACCCGATTCGAGGTCAAGCGGGAAGTCGACGAGGACATCCTGGTCGCCGATGCATCGATGTCGAAGCAGGCCGTCACGCTCGACGCGGTGCGCGTCACCGCCGGACGTGAGCGCCCCGACCGCAACGGCAACCAGCTCGACGTCGGCGGCCGCGATCAAACGATCAACACCGCCAACGTCCCGATCGACGTCCTCGGCGATCTCTCGGCGATGGCCTCCACGCTCCCCGGCGTGACACTCATTCCGGGAGCCGACGGCGGCGCGTCCGGCTTCTCGGTGCTCGGGCTGGGCGCCGACCAGAACAACATCACGCTCAACGGCCTCAATTTCGCCGGCACCGACCTGCCGCGCGACGCCACGACGCAGACGCGCGTGACGACGTCGAGCTTCGACCCATCGCGCGGCGGATTCTCCGGCGCGCAGATCGCGCTGCGCACGAACAGCGGTTCGAACTACGTCATGCGGTCGCTGCACCAGACCGTCGACGCGCCGACGCTTCAGTACTCGCCGTTGGGCAGCAGGGTCGGCCAGCAGTTCACGAACCTCCAACTCAGCGGCAGCGCCTCAGGCCCGATCACGCTCGACAAAGCGTTCTATTCGTTCTCCTGGCAGCTCGGCCGGCGCGCCAGCAGCCTGCTCGATCTATTGAACACGGATCCTCTCGCGCTCGAGCGCGCCGGTGTGTCGCCCGACTCTGTCACCAAGCTGCTCTCGACGCTCTCGACGCTCGGTGTTCCCGTCACGACGTCGGCGATCCCGTCGCAGCGCCTGACGCAGAACGGATCGGTGCTCTCCAGCTTCGACTTCTCGCCGAGCGGGACGCACTCGTTCAACATC
Organism: Gemmatimonadaceae bacterium; assembly: GCA_035535975.1. Taxonomy (GTDB): domain Bacteria; phylum Gemmatimonadota; class Gemmatimonadetes; order Gemmatimonadales; family Gemmatimonadaceae; genus JAQBQB01. Next base: position 24,464 of record DATLPC010000099.1, read on the forward strand.
ACGGCGAGCGGCCGGTGGAATGGACAGGACGGAACGAACCTGTCGCAAACGGCCGTGCCGGTGCACGGCGGCGATTCGCGCTCGTACGGCGGCACGCTCCAGGGACGTCACTCGAGCTACTTCTTCGACAACTTCCTCGACCAGACGAGCGCGTCGATCCAGACGAGCGTGACGCAGGGTGATCCGTACATCCAGCTGCCGTCGGCCACCGTGCGCGTGAACTCGGACTTCCCCGACGGAACCGCCGGCGTGTCGAACCTGCTCTTCGGCGGCAACACGCAGCTTCCGCGCAACTCGAACACGTTCAACGCCGAGCTCCAGAACGAGCTCTCGTGGATCAGCCTGGACAACAAGCATCGCTACAAGTTCGGTCTCGATTTCCGCTACAACCGGTATTCGCAGGACAACACGACCAATCGGTACGGCAGCTACGTCTACAACTCGCTCCAGGATTTCGAGAGCGGAATCCCGGCGAGCTTCACGCGGCGCTTGCAGGTCAATCGTCGCTTGGGCGACGACGTCGGTGCGTCGGCTTGGCTCGGTGACGCGTATCGTCGCACGCCGCGCTTTCAGATCACGTACGGCGTGCGCGTCGACGCCTCGCACTTTCAGGGCAATCCGTCGTTCAATCCGATCGTCGATTCCGTGTTCGGCCAGCGCAACGACGCCGTGCCGCGCGGTGTCTACGTGAGCCCGCGACTCGGCTTCAGCTGGACGTACGGCACCAATCCGCAGATCGGTGGCTTCGAGGGCGCGCAACGTGGCTCGCGCGGACAGATCAGCGGTGGCTTCGGCGAGTTCCAGAACCTGCCGAGCTCTCAGCTCATCGCCGCGGCCGTCGACCAGACCGGCTTGCCGACCGCCGCGCAGCAACTGAGCTGCATCGGCAGCGCGGTGCCCGTTCCGAACTGGCTCGACTACCTCACGAGCACCGGAACGATCCCGACGACCTGCGTCGGCGACGTGACGACCTTCTCGAGCACGGTGCCGAACGTGTCGCTGTTCACCCCGGACTACATCCCGCAGCGCAGCTGGCGCGGAAACCTCAACTGGAACGCGCCCGTTCTGAGCAACCGCTTCCGTCTGTCGAGCGGCGCGACCTATTCGCTCAATCTGAACCAGCAGGGCCAGGTCGACCTCAACTTCAACCGCGTCTCGCGCTTTACACTGCCGACGGAGAACCGTCCGGTGTTCGTGAATCCGACGAGCATCTTCCCGACGACCGGCTCGATTATCTCACGCGACGCGCGCGTGACGCAGGATTTCGCGCAGGTCACCGACTACATGTCGGACCTGCAGTCGCACAGCACACAGCTGTCCTTCGGCGTGTCGCCGATCGCGTTCAACTCGTCGTTCCAGTGGAACGTGACCTACGTGTGGCAAAAGGTCGTGGACAAGACGCGTGGCTTCGGCGGCGGCACCACGGCGGGCGATCCGTACCTCACGCAGTGGGCGCGCGGCGACCGCGACGCGCGGCACCAGATCACGTACACGATCGGCTACACCTGGAATCAAGCGATCAGCGTCACCGCGTTCGGCCGCTTCCAGTCGGGCAATCCGTTCACGCCGATGGTATCGGGCGATGTAAACGGCGATGGCTACAACAACGATCGCGCGTTCATCTACAACCCGAGCAGCACCGCGGATCCGACGCTGTCGTCGGCCATGCAGAGTCTCTTGTCGACGGCGCCGAGCTCGGCGCGCGACTGTCTCAAATCCCAGCTGGGCACGATCGCCGGCAAGAACAGCTGCGAGGGACCCTGGTCGACGTCGATGAGCCTGCGGGTATCGCTCGTGTCGCAGGCGCTCAAGCTTCCCGACCGCGCCACCATCTCGCTCGGCATCGCGAAACCGCTCACGGGAATCGACGCGCTCGTTCACGGCTCGAACAACCTTCATGGATGGGGCGCGCCGGCGTTCGTCGATCCCAACCTGCTTTTCGTCCGTGGCTTCGATCCGACGACGAACACGTACAAGTACGACATCAACCCGCGCTTCGGGTCGAACCGTCAGGCGAGCTCGTTGAACCTCGCGCCGATGCAGCTCACGCTCGACGTCCGCTTCGACGTCGGCCCGGAGCGCGAGCGTCAGGATCTCTTCCTCCGCCTGCGCGCTGGTCGCGGGGGCCGCGGCAACAAGGCGAACGAGCAGCAGCTCAAGACGCAGTACATCCGCAGCTATCCGAATCCCTTCGAGCAGATGCTCCGTCAACAGGATTCACTCGGCCTGACCAACGAAGTGGCCGACAGCATCGCGATCCTCAACAAGACGTACGGCAAGGTGATCGACTCGATCTGGACTCCGGTCGCCAAGTTCCTCGCCAACCTGCCGGAGAAGTACGATCTCGATGACGCGTACGAGCGTGTGCGCACGGCCGAGAACAAGTCGCTCGACCAGATGGCGATCTACGGGCCCGCGGCGAAGCAGCTTCTCACGTCGGAGCAGGTCCGCAAGCTGCCGCCGTACATCGCGCTGTTCCTCGACAACCGGGCGATTCGGCAGGTGCGGCCGGGTCGGGCGGGCGGTGGACGGGGCGGGTTCTTCGGCGGCTGACACGGTTCCTGTTTCGCGGTCGCGGCGAGAACGTCGAGGGGCCAAAGCGCATAGCGCTTTGGCCCTCGGCGTTTTGCTCCCTGGCGCGTGTTGCAGCTGAAAAAGTCGCTATTGATTGTGCGCCCTCCGCGCACCCTCTTATTGAAATCCTTTGCAGCTGAACCGGGCGTTCTGAAACTCACGTCGCCAACCTCGACTGACCATGCATCTCCGACTCGTTTGCCTCGCCCTTGCTTGCGGTTGTTCCGTCCGCGGCAGTCCGGCCGTCATTGGCGATCCGCGCACGCAGCCCATGCCTGGCCACGACATGACCGCCATGGACCACGACGCGAGCGCGATGAGTCGCTCGCACTCGCTCGCCGAGATCGCGTTCCTATTTCCCGACGGCAACGACAAGGGATGGTCGAAGCTCGAGAACGGCGTACAACACAACATGGCGCCGGAGCTCCCGCCGGCGCTTCTCCCGCCGGCGACGCGCGCTGAGCTTCAGCGTCAGCTCGCGTTGACGATGGACGTGATCAAGAAGTATCCGACGGTGCGGGACGCCGAAGCGGCCGGCTATCGGCGTGCGGGCCCGTTCATTCCGGGGCTGGGGACGCATTACGTCGGCGGCCGGAACAGTCGCACGGGCGTGTTGTCGGACGACGACATCACGCATCCGTCGACGATCATCTATCACGGGAACAAGCCAGACTCGCCGATCGCCGGTTTCATGTACATGGCCGCGGCGCCCAGCGGCGCGGAGCCGGAGGGCTTCGCCGGCCCAAACGATCACTGGCATTTTCACAGTGGCATTTGTCTCGTCGCGGGTCCGACCGGCTCACTGGAGGCGCTCGGGTTTGACGGCAGCATCACCCAGCAACAGTGCGGCGAGCGCAAGGGGCGCTGGGTGGCGAACAGCGGCTACCTGCTCCACGTATGGACGGTGCCGAGCTACACCGATCCACTCGGGGTATTCGCGCACATGAATCCACTGCTCACCTGCGGCGACGGCACGTACTACACCGACGATCGGGACATCACGAATCAGTGTCGCGTGCCGTAGGATGTCGCGGGCACATGTCGGACCCACCTCACTATCTAACCGACAATGACCTCTCGCTCCCCGCTCGTGTCCCTGCTGCTCATGGCTTTGTTGCTGCCGCTCGCGTCGGCGCCCGCACAGTCGGCCGCTGCCTCCGGCGACTGTGCCCCGGTTGCGATCGATACCGCGAGGTTCGGCAGTGCGCCCGTTTACGCGGCGTGTCAGGTTCAGTCGCCCGCGAAGCTCAAACGGACCTCCGAACCGAGTATCAAGTTTCCGGACGGGGTGCGATGCCAAGTTGCCGAGTTGGAGTTCGTCGTGGACGAGACCGGAACGCCGGTTCTCGCCACGGCTGTTATCCTGAATTCCACCACTTTGGCTTACGCTGCGGCAGTGCTCCAACGGCTCGGTGAGTGGCGCTATGCGCCGGCGGAGCGAGATGGCGCGCCGGTTCGCCAACTCGTCGTCGACCGACTTGCGATGAAGGACGGTCGAGTTCCGTTCGTTGTCCGCCGACCCGGCGAGCCTCCGCCGAGGCCCGCACCTGAGCCGCCCTGTCGGTAGCACGCTCCGGTTTCTGGCCGCTAGCAACAACGGTTCTCAATTGACCGTCTCGACCGAACCCGCGATCTTCACGGTAGAGCGCGCAGGGCGCCGCCCGTCCGCGGAAAGGGACCGAGTCCCTCCTGATTTTTCGAGGCTGTAGTAGCCATCGCTTCTTTCGGCCCGCACCGCGGACGACGGGCACTCAACGAAAGGAGCCCGTATGTCCAGCAAGACGCTTCCCGAGCGCCCGAGTCTCGCGCAGCTCAAGCTCCAGGCGAAAGAGCTGATCGACCTCCATCGCGAACGGCGCCACGCAGCCGCCGCGCGCATCGCGGCGCACCATCCGCGCTTCGCGCACACCGATCCGCGGTCCGTGCTCGACACGCCGCTCAAGCTCGCCGACGCGCAACTCGTCGTCGCGCGCGAATACGGATTTCAGAGCTGGGGCGCGCTCAAACACTACGTCGAAATCGGAACTCGCGTCGCGAAGCTCGAGCCGCATCCACGCTTTGCCGACGCGCTCACCGCCCTCGTTGCCGGAGACATCGCGGGGCTCAACGCCGTGTTGAACGAGCACCCGGAGCTCGTTCGCGCACGAACCAATCTCGAGCCGCCGTATGGCTACTTCAGCGCGGCGACGCTGCTGCATCACGTCGCCTGGAACCCATCGCGAAAGGCTCCGGTGCCGTCGAACATCGTCGACATCGCGCGCCTCCTGGTCGATCGCGGCGCCGACGTGAACGCGATGACGCTCGGGCGGAGCGGCGGAACGACGATCGGGCTCGTGATCACCAGTCGTATGGCGAGTGAAGCAAACGTCTCCGGACCACTGATCGAGTTGCTTCTCGCGCGCGGCGCGACGCTCGACCTCGGAACGTCGGAGTCGGTCATTCCCGACTGGGGCGCGATGAATGTGCTCGACGCTCCGCTGGCCAATCACGCGCCGCGCGCCGCGGAGAAGCTCGTCGAGCTGGGCGCGAGAGCCGACATCTGCGCCGCGGCCGCGCTCGGCCGGATGGACTTGCTGCGCGCATCGTTCGACGTAGAGGGGCGCTTGCGTGTACCCTCGGTTCATCACGGACGAGTTCTGTCGCCGCGAGACGCGATCGGTCTCGCGATGCTCTTCGCTTACGTCAACCGGAAGCCCGAAGCGGTCGACTTTCTGCTCGAGCACGAAGGCAACTGGGACATGACCGGCGTCAACAACGGAACCGCGATGCATCGAGCGGCGTGGGGCGGCGATCTATCGATGGTCAAGCGTCTCGTGGCGAAGGGCGCCGACGTCTCCAACCGCGACAACCCGTTCAACTCGACGCCTCTCTCCTGGGCGCAGCACAACAACCAGCGCGAAGTGTTCGATTGGATGCGTGCCAACTGTCACATCGATCTCCACGAGGCTGTCGGTCACAACCTGCGCGAGCACGCCGAGGCACGCATTCGCGAAGACCCGGCGTCGGTCAACAAGCGGCTCGATCACTGGGAGGCACCGCAGTGCACGCCGCTCTATTGGGCGGCGTGGACGAAGATCCAGGACAACGACGGAGAACACACCTTCGACGAGGCGGACAAGCTGTATCTGGTGCGACTTCTCCTGGATCACGGCGCGGATCCGAACATCGTGGCCGGCGACGGCTACGCGCCGCTGGACGTCGCGCGAACGGCCGGCGCGTCACGCATCGTTGCGCTGCTCCATGAACGTGGAGCGAAGTCGGCAAGCGAGTTGCAGGGGTAGTCTCGGAGTATTCGGAGCATCTCGTGCGCGCTTCATTGGCCCGTTGGATAGTCATCATGATGCCGGCTCTCACCGGCATGCTGCCTCGATCGGCAGGCGCGCAGGCGCGAGTCGTCAGCGAGCCGGCGGAGCCGTCGCTGCTCGCGCTTACCCGCGGATGGTCGCGAGCCTCGAGCCTTGGCGACTTGCGCGAGGCGAGAACGAGCTCGGATCATCTCGAGCTCCGAGTGTGGGCGGGATACGACACGTCGACGACCCAAGCGATCGTGGTCCGGCGCACTGGTGGACGGTGGTCGGCGTTCGTGGCGCGTGTACTGCGTTGCGAGATACAGATTCCGCTGGGCGTCGGTGACACCGCGTCGCCGCGGACGATGCAGAGCTTCGTCGCGGAGGCGCGTCGGCATTGCAGCGGGCCGGTGACGAATGCCGGCGCCGGTGTACGCATTATCACCGCCGACACCGTCGTCGTCGCGCAGCTCGCATTGCCGGATTCCACCATCGAACGAGCATGGACCGCCGCCGTGAACGGTGGCGCGCTCGAGATGCCCGGCCGCGCGAAACACGCCGCGCCGGGCGATGGCCTCACTTACGTCGTGGAGCTGCGCCGCGGCAGCGAATATCGCGCGTCGGAAATCGAGCGTGTCGACCCACCGGAGACGGAGGCCGACCGTCAGATGCAACGCGTGTACGCACCCTTGGCGACGCTGGTCCGCCGCGGCGACGGGTCATTGTAAGGGCTCTGTGTAGAAGATTGTCGGACGCGTAGCGCCTGACCTTCCCCCGCCTTACAATGAGAGTTCCCTTGTCCTTCATTCCATGACGTCATCACTTCTGCGCCCGTTTGCCGCGGTCGCCCTCTCCGCCGCGGCGCTCGTCGCGCAATCGCCGTCCACGTCCGCAACGGGAGCGAGCTGGATGCGCTACCCCGCCATCTCGCCGGACGGTAAGACGATCGCCTTCACCTACAAAGGAGATCTCTATCGCGTTCCCGCGACCGGCGGCACGGCGACGCCGCTCACGACGCACGTCGCGCACGACTTCATGCCGGTCTGGAGCCACGACGGCAAGCGCATCGCCTTCGCGTCGGACCGTCATGGAAACTTCGACGTTTACGTGATGCCGGCGGACGGCGGCGAGCCGCGGCGTCTCACCTATCATTCGGCCGCCGAATATCCCTACAGCTTCTCGGCCGACGACAAGAACATCATCTTCGGCGCGGCGCGAATGGATGAAGCCGCGAATCGGGAATATCCCACGGGATCGCAGCCCGAGCTCTACGAGGTCCCGGCCGGCGGCGGACGTCCACTTCAACTTCTGACGACGCCGGCCGAAGATGCGCGGCAGAGCAAGGACGGCCGCTACATCATCTATCAGGACAAGAAGGGGGGCGAGAACACCTGGCGTAAACACCACACTTCGGCGATCGCGCGCGATATCTGGATCTACGACAGTAAGACCGGCCAGCATCGGAAGCTCACCACCTTCGCGGGTGAGGACCGGAACCCGATCTTCTCCGCCGACGAGAAGTCGGTCTTCTACTTGAGCGAGGAGAGCGGCTCGTTCAATGTGCATAAGATGCCCCTGGAGGGCGGGAGGTCGCAGCAGCTCACGTCGTTCAAGCAGGTGCCGGTCCGCTTCCTCTCGTCGTCGGACAATGGCACGCTGTGCTTCGGCTTCGACGGCCAGATCTACACGATGGCGAGCGGTGCGTCGCTCAAGCAGGTGAATGTGTCGATCACGTCCGACACGCGCGCGAACGCCGAGCGCATCATGGCCGTGAACAACGGCGCGAGCGAGCTCACCGTGTCGCCGAGCGGGAAGGAAGTCGCGTTCACCTATCGCGGCGACGTCTTCGTCGCCGGTGTGGACGGCGGCGGCACGAAGCGGATCACCAATACCCCCGAAGTCGAGCGCGGCCTCGAGTTCTCGCCCGACGGCAAGGCGTTGATCTATGCCTCCGAGCGCGGCGGCAAGTGGGCGATCTACGAAGCTCGACGCCAGCGCGCCGCCGAGCCTTACTTCTATGCCTCGACCGTCGTCACCGAGACGCCCGTCATCTCCAACGACCGCCAGAACTCATCGCCCAAGTACTCGCCGGACGGCAGCGAGGTCTCATATCTCGAGGACCGGAATACCCTGAGGATCTACAACGTCGCGAACAAGCAATCGCGCACGCTGCTCACCGACAAGGAGCTGTTCGGCAACGACCACTACTACCAGTGGAGCCCCGACAGCAAATGGATCCTGTTCGATCTCGACGTGCCCGGGATCGCGCCCGGTGAGGTAGGACTCGTCCGCGCCGACGGCTCGGGCAAGGTCGTGAATCTGACGGAGAGCGGCTTCAACGACGTCCGCGGCAAGTGGATTCTCGACGGGAAGGCGATGCTCTGGTTCAGTAATCGCGACGGCCTCAAGTCGGTCGCGCAGAGCGGCGGCGCGCAGCAGGATGTCTACGCCATGTTCTTCGATCGCGACGCGTGGGAGAAATCGCGGTTGAGCAAAGACGAATTCGCGTTGGCCAAGGAAATCGATTCCCTGGCGAGTCGTCCGCCGCGACCGGATACATCGAAAGCTGCCGGCGACAGCGCCCGAGTAACGCTGGCGGGCAGCCCGAGGAAGAAGGATCTCGTGCTCGACTTCGACGGGATCGAGAATCGCAAAGCGCGGCTCACGATCCATTCGTCGTCGCTCAGCGATGCGCTCGTCACCAAGGACGGCGAGATGCTCTACTATCTCGCGCGCTTCGAGCGCGGCATCAACCTCTGGTCGACAAACCTGCGCACGCGCGAGACGAAGATGGTGCTCGCCCTCAACGCGAATAGCGGCAGCATGGTTTGGGACAAGGCCCAGAAGAGCATTTTCCTGCTCGCCGACGGCGCGATCTCGCGCATCGACCCGACATCGGCCAAGCGCGATAACATCGCCCTCGCCGGCGAGGAAGCGCTCGACGCCGACGCCGAGCGGGCGGCGATGTTCGACCATGTGTGGCGCAGAACGCGCGACACGTTCTACTCCAAGGGCTATCACGGCGTCGATTGGCTCGGCTTGCGAGCTGTCTACGCGAAGTATCTCCCACACATCGGCAACAACTATGAATTCGCCGAGATGCTGGCCGAGATGCTCGGAGAGCTGAACATCAGCCACAGCGGCGCGACGTTCAACACGTCACAACCGACCGACGACGCAACCGCGTCGCTGGGAATCTTCTACGATCAGAGCTACACGGGTCCTGGCGTGAAGATCACCGAGGTCATCAAGGACGGTCCGCTCGATCGTTCCACGATCACCGTGAAGCCGGGGATGATCATCGAGTCGATCGACGGTCAGCCGATCCCCGCCGACAAAGACGTCGCCGAGTTCCTGAATCGGAAAGCCGGCAAGAACGTGCTCCTGACCTTCGGCGGCGCGACGAAGGGTGAAGCGGTCGTGAAGCCGATCACCCTCGGCGAAGAAAACCGGCTCCTCTATCAACGATGGGTGAAACGCAACCAGGACGAAGTGGAAAAGGCGAGCAATGGTGAGCTCGGCTACGTCCATATCCCAGGAATGAACGACGGCGCGTATCGCACGACGTTCGAAGAAGTGATGGGCAAGTACGCCACGCGAAGGGGAATCGTCGTCGACACGCGATTCAACGGCGGCGGTGACCTCGTCGCCGACCTCGCGATGTTCTTGAGCGGTCAGAAGTTCTTCGACTATACGACCGACACGCGCAGCACCGGCTACGAGCCGAACTTCCGCTGGACGAAGCCGAGCGTCGCGATGGCGAACGAAGCGAACTACAGCGACGGCCACTGCTTCGCGTACGCGTACAAGGATCTCAAGATCGGCCCGCTCGTCGGCATGCCGACGCCCGGCACGTGCACCTTCGCCGGGTGGGAGGGTCTGCCGGACGGAATTCGGTGGGGCGTCCCAGGCGTCGGTGTGAAAGACGCGAAGACCGGCAAGTATCTCGAGAATCAGCAGACCGAGCCGGATATCAAAGTGATGAACGAGTACAACGTCGTGAGCAAGGGGCGCGATCAGCAGCTCGAGGCGGCGATCGAAGCGCTCAAGAAGCTTGTGCGACCGACGGTGACGCCCTAACGACTCGGCGACTCGGCGACTCGGCGACTCGGCGACTCGGCGACTCGGCGAGGGCAATCCGAGGATGAGCTCGGATGTCCTCGCGCGAGCGCGGGATCTGTCGCTCATTCAGGACGCTGAAATGCGGCGTCGAACGCGCGCGAAGTTAGTAAGCCGACAGGAATCAACGCGTTGCGCGCGCGATGCATCTTGGCTTCGAAGATGCCTTCCCGCGGGACATGGTCACGCCCTCGCAAGCTCGAGCCGGCGCGATCGCCGCAGTCTCCGTGCTCTCTCTCGCCGGCTGTACATCGGCGACGACGCTCGGCGTATCGCCAACCGACATTCTGTCCGCCGTCATCGCGAGCATCCCGTCGTCAACAACGACGACGTCGAGCGGTGGCCGAATCCCATCGCCATCGGGAAGCCGCAGACGCATCCCGGAGTCGCCCCCTCCATCGACCGCCGCCTCACGCGTCCTTCACACGGCGGACGCGTACGTCGGTGTGCCGTACGTCTGGGGCGGCAACACGCCCAAGGGATTCGACTGCTCCGGCTTCACGAAGTACGTGTTCGCGAAGTACGGCATCACGCTCCCCCGCACTGCACGCGAACAAGTGCGCGCGGGCGGCGCCGTCCCAGCCGATTTCCGCGCGCTACGCCCTGGCGACCTGATGATGTTCGCCGAGCCTGGTGAAGCGATCTCGCACGTCGCGATTTACGTCGGCAATGGGCGGATCATTCACTCGTCCGGCTCGACGGGCGGCGTCGGCTACACGGATCTCAATTCAGGCGGCGACTGGTTCGTCGCCTATTTCGTCGCGGCGCGCCGGGTTTTGTAGAACAGCGATTTTTGAAACACAGAGATCACAGAGATCACAGAGGTGGGCCACAAGTGGCCTACCGGCGGCAATCCCAAACACGATTGTCCGGGCCCGTGGCAAGTGAACTGTAGCCTCGGTCTTCCTCTGTGATCTCTGTGCTCTCCGTGTTTCAATTTTTTTCGCGTTTCATTTCTTGACGCTCGCCCCGGTTAGCAGTGCCACGGCCGAAAGCGTAGTTTGAGCCGCGTTCAATCCCAACCGGAAATCTTTGTCGGAGAACGTCGTGTATCGATCCGTTGGCTGATGCCAGTGCGGGTCCCAGCCGGCGCCGATCTGTTCGCCGCGCTCGTTCTCGCGGAGTGAGATCGCGGGGATGATGTCCTGGAACGGCCCGGAGTCGGTGTTCGTCATGTGCTGGCCGACCTTCGCCGGATAATCCTTCGCGTACCTCTCGTTCGCGCTTTGGAAGAACCAGGCGAGTTTCTGCGCGCCGTCGGCGAATTTCGAAGTCGCCTGGAATTCGATGTTGACGTCGGCCTCCGGGCGCTGTTCCGGGCTGAGTGTGCCGTCAGCCCGCGGCATGCCGTGGTCGAACAGCATCATGTCGTGTTGGATCATGCCGAGCCACTTGGGTTCCGGGTACTTGCCGGAGCCGGCCGGTTCTTCCTTGCCCTGCAAGGCCTGTCGCTGCGCGATGTAGGCGCGGGCGCCGTTGGTGCCAGTCTCTTCGTTGTTCCACAGAATGAAACGGATCGAGCGATCCGTCTGGACATCGGGCTGACTGAACACGCGAGCCAGCTCCATTACCAGCGCGGTTCCGGAGCCGTCGTCGTTCGCGGCCTCGCCCCACCCGTGGCCGTCCATGTGGCCGCCGACGATGTACATCTCGTCCGGGTGCGTCTTGCCGACCTTGGTGCAGTAGACCTCCTGGCGCTCGCCATCCGTGGCCGGTTGGGTGTTCAACGCGCGAAGTTTGGCGTCGGGTTGCTTTAGAGAATCCGTATTGACGCCCGTTTGCGTTCGGACACCCCAGAGGCGTCCACCGCCCTGCGCCGGCGTCGGAGATTTGCCGACTCCTACAACGCTCCCCGCGGGTCGAGCGGGGCCGCGGCCACCGCCGCGCGCTCCGGCCGAATCAGCGCGCGTGCTCTCACCGCCCCGACCGCGACCGCCGCCACGCGGCAGTGTGGTATAGGTGTAAATGATCCGCTCCGTGGGCGTGCACCCGTAGCTCTTGAGCTGGGCCTCGATCCAATCGACGGCGGCGCGATTCCGATCGGTGCCCTGGCGGCGGTCGCCGAACTGCGTGAGGCCCTTGATCGTCGCCTTGTACTTCTCGAGGTCGAGTCGGTCGACCAGCGTGCGTACGGGATCGTTGGCGGTGTCGGGGGCGGGGGCGGGGGCGGCACTGCCTTGTGCGCGCGCGGGACGCGCCACGACTGAAAGAAGTAGCAGCGCGGTACATGCGCTGATGAGGCGGCGAACGATCGGCATGATATGATCTCTATTGATGGGAGTACGCTGTCGACCCAGCTAGCATAAAGCGACGGCGGCATCTACGGAACCAATCGTCCACCCGCGCCCACAGGCCTCAATGGAGATTCACGACGCTATCGAGCTCCTTCGCGACGCCGTCGGCAGCAGCCGGGGCGTGTGGGCGGACCTTGGCGCCGGTACCGGAACATTCACCCAGGCGCTCGCCGCGTTGCTGGCGGACGGGAGTACGATCTACGCGGTCGACGACGACGCGAGTGCCGTTCGCGCCTTAGCCGCGTTGCCGCCGGCACGAGGCGTTCGCGTCGTCGCAATGAAGGCAGACTTCACGAGGCCGCTCCCCCAGGCGATCGCCGAGACGCCGCTCGACGGAATTTTGCTTGCTAACGCATTGCACTTTGTCCGCGACGGTGAAGCGGTGCTCGAGCGGCTCGTCGCGGGAGTGCGACCTGGCGGCCGCGTCGTGCTCGTCGAATACGACCGGCGCGCGGGGAGCCGTTGGGTCCCTTATCCGATTCCGGCAGCGCGTTGGCCGGAGTGGGCTGTCGCGGCGGGACTCACCGGCGCGAGAATCACCGCGACGCGACCGTCGGAATATCAGGGGATACTCTACGTCGGGGCGGCGGCGAAAGCCGACTAGGGAGGAGGCAGCGGCTTCGCGTCCTTGTCGCTGCGCGTGGAGCGGCGCAAAACGAAGTAGAGCGGCGACCAACCTACGAGACTGGTGAGGAGCAAGACAACCGCGATCACTCCCACGACGTCGCTGACGACGCTGCGGGGTATGGCGAAGTATGCGATGCTCAGCGAACTACCCAAAAGCATTCGCCCCGCGCGGTCCGCATCCCCGATATTCTGATTCACGTCGTCCCCTCCGCTCGTCGACGGTGTCATTCATACTACGGCGGGGGATCCGACCGTCCAGTCGGCGATACGTACCTTCCGGCGGCGAGTCACGAGGACTCGCCGCCGGTACGAGCGAGCGACGGGCGTCGTCAGGCGTGCGCGAACTGACGCATGAACTCTTCTTGCCGCTGCATCATCTCGTCCTGCGTCAGGTCTTCCTTGTGCGTGGCGATCGTCCACCGATAGCCTTCGGGATCGATGACCATGCCGCACCGGTCACCCCAGAATTGGTCCGAGATCTGGCCCATCGGGCCGGGCGGCACTTGTGCTCCGGCGTCGACGGCGCGGCGGAACAACGAGTCAGCGTCCTCGACATAGAGCCAGAGCGACGCCGGCGATCCGTGGTACGCGCTCGGCCCTTTGCCTTCACCCATCGCGTCGTTCATCATCACGTGCGAGTTGCCGATTTTGAGATCGGCGTGCATGACCTTGCCGTCGGGCCCCACAGCGCGCGATACCTCGACGGCGCCGAACGCCTTCTTGTACCAATCGATCGCTCGCGACGCGTTGTCCAGCGTCAGTTGCGGCGTCACGGTGTGGAATCCTTCGGGAATCGGGTTCTTCGCTTTTGCCATGGCGAGCTCCTGGGCGGTGGTGAATGGGGGAGATGACTCGACGGAGGATCCGTCGGAGCCGGGAGAGGCCTGCAACGACCGTTCCTCGGCTGGCCGCCTCATCCCAGCTTCTGCATCAGGGCTCGTCGCGGCGCACCAGCTGGCCACCCCACGACGCGGGGTCGACGTCATCGACTGTCTGCGAGAACGTCCACCGATGACCGCCGGGATCGCGCGCGCCGTACTGCCGCTCGCCGAACGGGTGGGTCACCGGCGGCGACGAGACGTCAGCCCCGGCCGCGACCGCACGAGCATAATGCACGTCGACGTCCGCTACTCGAACGAGAATCCCATGCCCGGACGGCGACGCATCAGCACTCTCGCGCGAGCGATCCATCACAACGACCGCGCCATCGCCGCAGAGCAACTGAATACGGTGGTCGCCGATGCGGAGGTGCTCAGTGAAACCGAACGCGCGACACAGCCACGCCGCCGCGGCCGGAACGTCGGCGTATGCCAACTCTGGAATAATGGTCGGCGACGGAATCGAGCGGTTGTTACGCATCGTGCTGATGAGGTTTCTGTGCTATCGATCGCGATCGGGCAAGTTCGGCCCGAATGAGAGGACCTTGGAGAAGAACGGCAGCGCTTTGGTTTCGAGCCGCTCGCCGATCTTGCTCGTATGCGTGCCCTCGTATGTCTCGAAGGTGTGTTGGATCGCGTCGTCGGCGAGTAAGCGATCCATTCGCTGATTCTCCGCCAGCAGGCCGTCTTGAAGACCGACGTCGAACGCGATGAAGCGGATGCGCTTGAGGTTCGCGACGTACTGATTGAGCATGGCGACCGGGGCGTTCGCACTCCACGCTGCCATGACTTCGGGCTGAAGCGTCCCGTCCTTGTACGGCAACTCGAAGTAGGGCGGAGCCTTCGGATTCGGCGACCACGCCGCGGCCAACGCCACCAACACCTTCGTCAAGAAATCCGCTTTCGCAAACACGCTGTCGGACTGTACCGCCTGCGCTTTGGCGACCGCCGCGGGTTGCGCGTAGGTCGGCGTCAGGCAGCAGGCGCTCAACGCGTAGACGGCGCCGTAGACCTCGGGATACTTCATCGCCAAACGGAACGTGCCGTACCCGCCCATCGAATGTCCGGCGAGTCCGCGGCTGGCCCGCGACGCAATCGTGCGATAGTGACCGTCGACATACGTCACCAGTTCGCGCGTCACGAACGTCTCCCAATCGCCGGTCGTCAGCGAGCTGCCATAGAAGCTGCCGGCGTAGCGCGTATTGGCATCCGCCATGACGAGGATCATATCGCGCGTGTTGCCCGCCGCGATCGCCTTCTCCATCGACGCGGGCAGGTTCACGAAGTGCGACGGCACGCGGAACCAGCCATTCTCGGTATCCGTGAACCCGTGGAGGACGTAGACGACGGGATACCGCCGCTGTGAATCCGCGCGGTAGCTCGGCGGGAGATACACCGAGACATCGCGATCCGGCGAGTCGCCTTCCAGATTCCCCTCGAGCGCGGCGCCGTGAACCTTGATTCTGTCGACGCTTCCCTTCAGCGCGGGCAGCGTCTGCGCCGTGGCCGGACGCGGGGAAATCACGCAGATGAGCGCGACACAGATCAGGCGACGCATCAAAGTCTCTCTCTCGGAGATTGGCGTCCGATTATATGGAGCGCGCTAAACGGACGCCAGCGACGCCTGCCGACGGTCGGGGCTTGCCAGGCAGCAGGCCCAATCCTATACTCCCCTCTAACACAGAGGGGACGCCTATGCGTCGCGTGTTCCGCATTCCATTCAGCCGCTCCCGTCTCGTTCGCGATGTCGACGACGAGATCGCGTTCCATGTTCAGTCGCGCATCGACGCCCTCGTGGCGTCGGGGATGCCGACGGCCGAGGCTCGCGCCGCGGCGCTGCGACAGTTCGGCGATTTGCCCACCGTTCGCGACGAGATGCTCGTCATGGACCGCCAGCACGACAGCGCGCAACGACGCGTGAATCTGTTCGCCGAGCTGCGGCAGGACGTCGCCTTCGGCCTCCGGACGCTGCGGCGCAACGCCCTGCTGACCGCGCTCGTCGTCGGTGGCCTCGCACTCGGCATCGGCGCGAACGCGGCAATCTATGCTCTCGTCGACGCGATCTTGGTGCGCAAGCTCCCCGTCCCCGATCCGGATCGGCTCATTATCGTCGGCGACCCGCGGTACGTCGACTCGCGCGGCCATGGAACGCCGGACGCCATTCTCTTCTCGTACGCCCTCTGGAACGAAGTGCGCAAGAACGCGCAATCGTTCGAGCACCTCGCCGCGGTCAGCGATCCCGATCGCATCGACGCGCGCATCGACGAAGCGCGAGGCGAGATCGAGCATCCACGAGGGCGGCTCGTCTCCGGCGACTACTTCGCCGTGCTCGGTCTTCGCGCCGCCGTCGGCCGAACGCTCGACGCGTCGACCGACGATCCGGCCGCACCGCCGCAAGCAATGATCAGCCACGACTACTGGACGCGTCGCTTCAACGGCGATCCGGGCGTCGTCGGTCGGACCATGTTCCTCGACGGACTCCGCGTGACGATCACCGGCGTCGCGCCCCCGGGATTCATCGGCGAAGTCGTCGGCTACCGGACGGACATCTGGCTTCCGCTCGCGCTGCGCGACCGACTGCATCCGAACGCGCCGATCTTCCGCGATCGCCGGATGATGTGGCTGCTGCTCATCGGACGTCCGAAGGCCGGACTGACGCTGGAGCAGGTTCGCGCGCAGTTCACGCCGGTCATCAAGGCGGGTGTCGCCGCAACGGCCGCGTCCGACGAATTGGCTGAAATCAAGGAGCGCGGCATCACGACCGTCTTTGCGCCAGGCGCGCGCGGTTTGTCGACCGTCCGCGCTCCCTTCGCGGCGCCGCTCGTCACGCTGATGGCCGGCGTCGCGCTGCTGCTCTGTATCGTCTGCGTGAACATCGCGAACCTGTTGCTGGCGCGCGGCATCGCGCGGCGACGCGAGATGTCGCTGCGGCTTGCGATCGGCGCCAATCGCGCGCGGATCGTTCGACAGCTTCTCGTCGAGAGTCTCTTGCTCGCGTTCTTGAGCGGCATCGCCGCCGTCGTCGTCGCCTGGTGGGGGAGCCGGCTCCTCGTCACGATGGCGTCGGAGGGTGATCCGATCTCGCTCGCCGTCGGGCCCAATGCGCGCGTTCTCGCGTTCACGCTCGGCGTTTCCGTCCTGTCCGTCGTTCTGTTCGGGCTGGTTCCGGCTTTGCGCGCGTCGCGCGTCGATCTCGCGTCGGCGCTTCGCTCGACGTCCCGTTCCGTGTCCTCGGGCGCGCGCTTCGGCACGACGCTCATCGCCGGACAGGTCGCGCTCTCGCTGCTCCTTCTCGCCGGCGCTTCCATTCTCACCCGGAGCCTGCGCCACACGGAGACGCTTCCGCTCGGCTTCGATCGAGATCATTTGATGGTCGCCGATCTCGACATCAGCACGCCGGGCTACGCGGCGGAACGCCTCGCCGGCGCCGTGCACGCGCTTCGCGACCGCGTCGGCACGGTGCCTGGCGTCGCCGCAGTCTCGTATTCGATGCTCGGCATCTTCTCGGGCACGGAATGGCACACCGACATCCACGTCGCCGGCTTCGTTCCTCGATCGACAAAGGACAGCTCCACCGCGGCGGATGAGGCGGGCGCCGGGTACGCGCGGACGATCGGCGCGCATCTCATCGCGGGCCGGGACTTGGGCGCCGAGGACGAAGGCGTCGCGCCTCGGACGGCGATCGTCAACCAATCGTTCGCTCGTTTCTTCTTCAACGACCCTTCGGGACGCAACGTTGTCGGACAGTACGCGCGCTTCGACGATTCGAGCGTGGTGCAAATCGTCGGCGTGATCGCCGACGTGCGGGGCCGGTCGCTCGATACGCTCGAGTCACCGGCCAACGAACGCCGCATCTACATCCCGTACCTGCGACGGAGCGGCACGACGAAATTTGCGCAACCGGGACGGCTTCGACTGCTCGTTCGCGCCAACGGCGACCCGGGCGCGATCGCGCAGGCCGTTCGCGCGGCGATCGTCGAGACGGATCGCAACCTTCCGATCGACGCGATCGACCCGGTCCGCCAGCTCATTCGCATCTCGATCCGCGACGAACGTCTCGTCGCGCGCCTGGCGACCGGCCTCGGCGCGCTCGCGCTCCTCCTCGCGGCGATCGGATTGTTCGGCGTCGCATCCTACAGCATCGCCCGTCGCACGAGCGAGTTCGGCGTCCGCATCGCGCTCGGCGCGAATCGCGGCGACATCGCGCGATTGGCCGTGCGCGACGGATTGCGCCCCGTGGTGATCGGCATTCTGCTCGGCGTGCCGCTGGCGGTCGCCACCGTGCGATTGCTCGAACATCACCTCAGCGGGATCTCGAGCGATCCTTTCTCGATCTCGACCTCGATTGTCGTGCTGCTGGTCAGCGCGACGATCGCCGTTCTCGTCCCGGCGCGACGCGCGATGCTGATCGATCCGACGTCGGCCCTTCGGGACGAGTAGATCGTTGGAAGGGGCGAACCCGCTTTGGATACGGGACACGACGACAGGATTTGGCGGACGGACTACAGGACACTTCTCCTCAATGGGGTCGAGCGCGAGAGACTCTCCGCCACACCCAATTCAACAGCAGTTCTCCTGCAATCACCCTTTCAATCCCGTTTGTCTTTTCCGTATCCAAGGCAGTTTCGCCTTTCCAACGATGACTTAATCCAGCCGCATAGCGACAACCGGGCTCACTCGCATCGCCGAGCGGGCGGGGAGCCAGCTCGCCAACAGGCTCACGAGTACGAAGACCAGCGCCGTCCCCCCGAAGCTCATGGGATCGGTCGCGCTGAGGCCCGCAACCAGGAACGCGCTGAGCGGCGACGTAATCAGCGCCGCGACGCCGAGGCCGAGCGCGAGACCGACGCCGACGTGGAGGGTGGCGTCGCGCATCACGAGCCTCAGGACCGCGCCGCGCGACGCGCCGAGGGCGGAGCGGATGGCGATCTCGCCGATGCGGCGACTCACGCTGTACGAGACGAGCGCGTAGAGTCCGAACGCGGCGAGCAGGAGACCGAGCATGCCGAGCGTCCCGAGGACCGATGCGCCGATTCGGCTCGGCAGGAGCGCGAATTGGAGCGCCGACGCCATCGGCTCGACCGTGATGGCGACCGACTTGTCGAGCGCGCCGAGTGCCTGTCGCACCGGCGCCACGAGCGCCGTCGGATCGGTCTGCGTTCGCGCGATCACGAAACCGACGCGAACATCCTTCGTGCTTTGTCGGAGCGGCACGTAGACGGCCGCGCGTTCGTCCTCGCCCAACGTCCGCATTTTGCTGTTCGCTACCACGCCGACAACGCGGAAGTCGCTGCTGTCCTCGACGAATTGTACACGCTGGCCGATCGGGTTCTTTCCGCCCAGAAAGCGGCGCGCGAAGACTTCGTTGACAATGGCCACCGCCGGGCTACCCGGCGCGTCCGTCTCGCTGAACTCGCGGCCGCCGAGGAGGCGGATTCCCATCGTCGAGAAATACCGGGGGCCGACGATCTCTCTCGAGAACTCGACGTGCCGGGTTTGTGCCGCGCCGTCGATACGCGCGCTCAAGCCATTGCTCGATCCGGCGTACACGGTGAGCGGAACGGATGCGGCGTAGGCGACGTCGGCGACGCCGGGCAGTGAGCGCACGCGGCCGACGGCCGTCTCGAGGAAAGCCGGACGATCCGCGCCGCGGTCGCTCGCGCCTTGCACGAAGCCGATCTGCGCCACGAGCGCGTGACTGACCTCGAAGCCGGGACTCGTGACCTGCGTGCGAATCAAGTTGCGCACGAACAGGATGGCGGTAACGAGCAGGATCGTCGAGATCATCACCTGCCCGGTCAGCAACACGCCGCGCGCGCTGAACCGGCGAACGACGTAGAACGGCTCCTCACGCTTGAGCGCGGGGACGAGCGACATCCGTGTCGCCTGCAGCGCCGGCAGCAGCGCGCACGTCACGAGCGTGAGCGCGACGAGCCCGATCGCGCAGAGAAAAACCGCACGGTCGGCGGTGAGATTGAGGACGATGGGAAATGGAATCGGGAGCGACAGGCTGTTCACGACACGCATGAACACCAGGCTCAATCCGACGCCCGCCGCGGTGCCGATGAGCGCCAGCCACAATCCCTCGATCATGAGCTGCTGAATGAGACGCGGACGCGAACCGCCGATGGCGAGACGGACGGCAATCTCCTGGCGACGCCTCGTTCCGCGCGCGATGAGCAGTCCGGCCACATTCGCGCAGGCGATGAGCAGAACTGACAGCGACACGAATCCGAGCACGGCGAGAAAGAGGCCGATCATTCTCGCTTCCTTCCCCGTCCGGAAGGTGTTCACCGGCGCGAATTCCTGGACGCCGCCGTACAATGTGTCGCCGGCCTGCCGCGCCAGCCGCCGGTCCAGCGCGTCGAGCGCGGTGCGCGCCTCGGAGAGAGTCTGTCCCGGTTTCAATCGGCCGACCAGCTGGACGATCGACGCGTTTCGAGGGCGCGACTCGGGTCCGAGACTCCGGTTGAGTGGCAGATACACGGCGGGTGCGATCCCGAACCCAGCCACGCTCCGCAGATGCGGCGGCAGGACACCGACTACGGTATACGGCTCGCCGTTGATGACCAATGCGCGGCCGATGATAGCGCTGTCGCCGCCGAGGCGGAGCCGCCAGAACTCGTCGGTGATCACCGCGAGATGCGGATCGAGCTCGGCGCGGGCCTCCGTGGCCGAGAACGGCCGGCCGCGCGCGACGGGAGTGCCGGTCACCTCGAAGAAGTTCGCCGTGACGAGCATCGGAACGATTGATACCGCGGCCGTGCCGCCCCCGCCCCCGTCGAGCCAGTTCACTTCCCCTTCGATGGAATAGCCGGCGAAGCGCTCGAGGGCGCCGCCGGCGTCGAGGTCGCGCCAGCGCTGATAGGTCACGTGGCTCCCGTGACTCACGCGCGCGTTGACGAGCGTCGCGGGATCGCGGGCGTCGGGCGGCGCGAACACGACGGCGCGTGCGAGGCTGAAGATCGCGATGTTGCCGCCGACGCCGAGCGCGATGGACAGCGTCGCGGCGACGAGGAGCATGGGCTCGCGCAGCAGCGCGCGGAGCGTGTAGCGGAAATCACGAAGCAGGTTCTCGATGACGGCGACGCCGCGCGCGTCGCGGGCTTCCTCGCGCACGTTCTGAACCCCGCCGAACGTCGCCAACGCGGCCCGTCGCGCTTCGCCGGGCGTCATGCCCCGTGCGACATTTTCTTCGGTCTGCCGCTCGACGTGTTCGCGCAGCTCGCGGTCGAGATCCACGTCCGCTCGGCCGCGCTGGACCAGCGACCGAACGCGAAAGCGCAGTGCATCCACCAATCGCGCCATCGAAACCTCAGGCGTTGCGGAGTGTGAGACGGATGGCCGCTGACAGACGCTCCCACTGCGTCAGTTCGGCCTCGAGCGCCGCGCGACCGGCTTTGGTCAGCGCATAGAACTTTGCGTCACGTCCAGTTTCGTTCTCGCGCCACTCGGACTTGATCAGTCCCTGGGCCTCGAGGCGATGGAGCGCGGGATAGAGCGACCCTTGCTTGATCTGGAGCACGTCTCCGGACGCCACCTGGATCCGCTTGGCGATCGCCCACCCATGGCGCGCCTCGGCGGCGAGCGCCTTGAGGATGAGAAGATCGAGGGTGCCTTGAATGAGGTCGGACGGACGCATTTCGTGGCTCTGGGCTTACACCAAGATTATCTACAACCGATGCCTAGATTATCTACAACCCCGCGCGGACGCCGTCAAGAGTCCACTCTTGACCATGGCGGCCCGCCGCCGTATATGTGTGACTCACACATATGCCGCTCCCATGCTCACCGACGAACTGAAGAAAGGCAGCGCCGAGTTCCTCATCCTCTCGCTGCTCGAAGCGGAGCCGAGGCACGGATACGAGCTCCAGAAGCTCATCGAGTCCCGCTCGAAGGGCGTGATCAGCTTTCACGTCGCCTCGCTCTACCCGCTGCTCTACCGGCTGGAGGATCGCGGCTGGATCGTCGGCCGATGGGTGGAGAAGGCCGGCGAGCGACGGCGGCGGTTTTACCGGCTGACGGCCTCCGGCAAGGACGCGCTCGAGGCGCAGCGCGACAGCTGGCGCGAGTTCGTCGCCGCGATCAACCGCGTTTCCGGAGTGCGCTATGCCTGATCATCCCCTCACGTACGACTGGCGCGCCATGGTCCGCGACCGGCTTCGCGCGGCCAAGCTGCACCCGCAAGACGAGGCGGAGCTCGTCGAGGAGATGGCGCAGCATCTCGAGGAACAGTTCAGGGACCTCGCCGCGTCAGTCGGCGCCGAGGCGGCACACGAGCGGCTCGCGGCTCAGTTGCGAGATCAGTCGCTCGACGAAGCGGTCGCCCGACGGCGGCGGCGCGCCGCTCCGTCGCGCGCGCGGGCCTGGAGCTCGGCATCGATCTGGCGCGACGTCCGTTACGGCTTTCGTTCGCTGCGGCGAAGCCCGGGTGTTCTCGCCGCGGGCACCGCGGCGCTCGCGCTGGGGATCGGCCTCACCACCATGATGTTCAGCGTCGTCTACGGCACGCTGATCAAAGGCCTCCCCTTCGACGACCCGTCGCGGATCGCGTACGTCGCGTACACCGACCCGCAGCACGGGATGTTCGACGGCGGTGCGCCACAAGGCGACTTCCAGCGATTCGCGGCGCGACAGCGATCCTTCGTCGGCTTCGGTGGTCTCTACGGCGGCACCGCCACGATCACCGGCGGCGATCGGCCCGATCGAATCGCGATCGCGCGAATGACTGCCGGCGTATTCGATGTGCTCGAGGTCCGTCCCATGCTCGGCCGCGTGTTCGTCCCAAGCGACAACCAGCCGGACGCCGCGCCGGCCGCCATTCTCGGATACGCGATCTGGCGCGATCGATATGCGTCGGATTCCTCCGTGATCGGTCGAGCGATTCGCGTAAGTGGAAAATCTTATACGGTCATCGGCGTGATGTCGGAGAAGTTCCAGTTTCCCGACCTCGCACAGATATGGCTCCCGCTTCAACTCAATCCCTCACTCGTCCCGAGCAAGGGGCAGCCGCTCAACATCGTGGGACGCCTGCGACCCGGCGTGGACTACGCAAGCGCGAACGCGGAATTCCGCGGGCTGATGAAGCAGCTCGACGCCGAACGCGCGAAGCCGGCGACCGAACGGCCGGTCGTCCTGCCGTACGTTCGGGCGACTCTGCCCAAGCGGGTCTACACCCTGCTCTACTCCATGCTCGCCGCTGTCATGCTCGTCCTGCTGGTTGCCTGCGCGAACGTCACCAACCTGCTTCTCGACCGCACGCTCGGCCGCAGCCGCGAGATCGGAATTCGCACCGCGCTCGGCGCGTCACGGCTTTCCGTGGTGCGTCAGTCCCTCGTCGAATCCGCGATCCTCGCTGCGCTCGCGGCGATTGTCGGAACGGTGCTGGCCTACGTCGGCGTCATCCTGTTCAACGGCGCGTTTGGGGAATCGGAGCGCCGGTTCTGGATGGACATTCGACTGCACCCCGCCGTCCTGATGTTCGTCGTCGCCATGGCCGTACTCGCGACCCTGGTGTCCGGACTTCTTCCGGCGATTCAAGCGGCGAGGCTCGACGTCAGCTCGATTCTCAAAGACGAATCGCATTCGGCGTCGGGGCTTCGCGTGGGCCGGATGAGTCGCCTCATCGTCGGGTTCGAGCTCGCGCTGTCGTCGGCGTTGCTGGTTGGCGCCGGATTCCTCACGAAGAGCATCGTGAAGCTGCGGAGCGTCGATCCACGGTTTGTCACGGCAAGTGTCTTTACGGCTCGCCTCACCGCATCGCCGGCGGACAGTTTGAAGCAGCGCGCCTTCTTCGAATCGGTCGAGCGCGAGCTGGGCACGGTTCCGGGAGTCGACGCCTCGTACCTCGGCAACGGACTGCCAGGCAGCCGCATGAGCGCGGATCGCTTCCAGATAGAGGGTCGCACCTATAAAGGCGATCGAGACTACGGCAGAACGCGGACGCTCGCCGTCACACCTGGATTCTTCGCGACGTTCGGCGTGCCCGTGTTGAAGGGCCGGGGCATCACGGCGGATGATCGGCAAGGAGCTCCGCCTGTCGCCGTCGTCAATGAAGCGTTCGTTCGAGAGAATTTCCGCGGCGCCGATCCGATCGGGCATCGACTGCGGCTCGGCGATTCGGATAGCAAAGCCGACTGGGTGACGATCGTCGGCGTCATCCCGACGCTTTACACCGTCACGATGGACGATCCGTTCCCGCCCGCGGTCGTCACGGCGCTGTGGCAAGAACCGCGACTCACGACGCTGACGCTCGCCGTGCGCGGTCGAGCCGATGCGGCGTCGGCGCCGGCGATCCGAAAACTCGTCGCGTCACTCGATCCCGAAGTTCCGGTGTACGCCGCGAGCACGATGACCGAGGAGCTGGACCGTCCGACGTGGACGCTGCGCCTGTTCGGCAATCTGTTCATCGTCTTCGGGATCGTCTCGCTCGTTCTCGCGACGATCGGCCTCTACGCGGTAATGGCTTTCGCCGCCAGCCGCCGCGTTCGCGAACTAGGCATCCGCATGGCGCTCGGCGCGTCGTCGCGCGATGTCGTGCGGCTGGTTTCGCGCCAGGGCGCGCGACAGATCATACTCGGCCTGACCGTGGGCATCGGCCTCGGCATGCTCTTCGTTCGCGCCATTCGCGCCGTGCTGTTCGATGTTCGGCCGAGCGACCCGTCGGTGTTCGTGCTGGTCGTGGGTGTGCTCGCCACGTCGGCGTTCGTGGCGTGCATCGTTCCGGCGTTGCGGGCGACGCGTGTCGACCCACTGATCGCGCTCCGGTCGGAATAACGTTCGCTCGGGCTCGCTGGTGGGGCCTCTCGACCGCCGTGTGGGCCTTCGGCCAATGGGCCACGTGACGGGTTCGGTCTAGACTGAGGGCGATGAGCTTCGTCGTCTTTTCGGGCGTGCCTGGGAGCGGAAAATCCACGGTGGCGCGACAACTCGCGCCGCGCTTGTCGCTCCCATTGCTCGACAAAGATGAGATCCTCGAGCAGCTGTTCAAGGAGCGCGGCGTGGGCGACGCGGCGTGGCGCACGGCGCTCAGTCGCGAGGCCGACGCTCGCCTCGTGAGAACGGCGTGGGAGCTTCCCGGCGCCTGCTTGGTGTCGTGGTGGCGGAACTACAAGGTCTCGGAGCGTACGGGGACGCCCGTCGAATGGCTGTCCAATCTCCGCGCGCCAGTCATCGAGGTGCACTGCCGTTGTCGCGTCGAGACGGCGGTTGATCGGTTTCTCGCGCGCGAGCGACACCCCGGCCATCTCGACGCATCGCGAACGCGCACGTCACTCATCACCCAGTTCAATGCGTTCGACGCCGCGGGACCTGTGGCCTGCGGTCCGGTGCTCGTGCTGGATACCGAGCGCGAAGTGAACACCGACGACGTGCTCGCCAAGATCGACGAGTTGAGGCGCGGCCTACCGGACCTCGAAGGTCGCTGACGTGACGCGCCGCGTCGGCTCCGCGGTCGCCGACGTACGGTACGCGACGACGATCCGATAGACGCCGGCGATCGCGCCGCTCGACTGCGCGATCAGCTCGTAGGACTTGCCCGGCTGGATCGACACGACTTTTACGCCTTCGACCATCTGCACACCGGTCACCGCCACCCAACCGGAGCCCTGTTGACGCTCTAGCGATGCGTCAGAGCCGTTCGCGACGAACAGCGGACTCTGATCGACCGCGCCATTGAACGCGTCGCCAATCATGCTGAAGAACGGCTGATCGGACGTGTTGCCGAGCGTCGCCCGCACACCCTGGCCTGACCCCGGATTCAAGTCGGCGGTGGTGTAGACGTTCTTCGGCAGCGTGATCGTGAGCTGTCCGGCGACGATCGAGTTCGTCGGATCGGTCGCCGTCGAGTTGTCGTAGCCCGAGCAGGCGGACAGCGCGCCCGCGACGAGGAACGTAAGCATCCGGTTCTTCATACTCGCCCAACTGCGAAGGGCCCTATTTGGTCACCGCTGTCGCTCGTAGTGGAGGCCAACGACGCCGGACGGATAGGGCTTCGCGGAAGTCAGCTTGAAGGTGGCGTGAACGCCGTCGGGGAGCAGTCGCTTGCCGCCGCCGAGTGTAAGCGGATAGAGCAGCAGGTGAAGCTCATCCACCAAGTCGTGCTTCAAGAGGTCGTGAACGAGGACGCTGCTGCCGTCGGTGAGGATGTTCTTTCCCGGCTCCGCCTTCAGCGCGCGGACCGCCTCGACCACGTTGTCGCGAATGATGGACGTGTTGCGCCAGGTCGGTTCTTTCAATGTGCGTGACACGACGTATTTCTCGGGCGCGTTCATCAGATCGCCGAAGAAGTCGCCGGCGGGCATCGGTTCGAACGCCGCCGCATGCGTGAGGTATGTGCGGCGGCCGAGGAGGAAGGCGTCGCACTCATTCATCAGCGCCACGAAGCTTTTGCCGATATCGTCGTGCCAGTACGGCCGCGTCCAGCCGCCATACTCGAATCCTCCGTCACGATCTTCGTCTTTGCCGCCGGGCGCCTGGATGACGCCATCCAGGCTCACGAATTCAGAAACAATCAACTTTCTCATCGGACGCTCCAATCAGGGTCACCAGTACGTCGAACGAGGCGATTCCATTTCGACATTACTAAATAGGGGTCAGACTCCGATTTCTTTCGAGACGGGTGGCGTGGTTTTGATCATTGACAATTGGCGGGGTGCGGTCAGTATGGGAAGGAGCGACGGCCACGCCTGAGCTCGTGGCCCGTTCGTTGCGACGCAATTGAAGGACAACCGATCGGCTCTCAGGAAAGGAGACCCTATGATCTCGCGACGGTGTAGTCCGCAGATCGCAGCTGGTGCCGTAGCCCTGACCCTCGCATTGAATGCTCCGCAGCCGCTCGCGGCACAACGCCCGGTGACGGAGCAGCGCGGTGGACAGCCGCGAGCCGATACGCCGCAACTCGTCGTAGGCGTTCTGGTGAGCCCGGACCCGACCGTCGGCGTGGCCGCCGCGGATGCAATTCGTCGACGCATCCAGGACCAGCACACCGCCACGGACCTCTACGTCGTTCCAAAGCAGAAGCTCGACCAGGCGCTTCGTTCATCGGGCTACAATCCCGATTCCGCACTCGGGCCGACCGACCTTGTGGCGCTGACGAAACAGGTCCGTGGCGACTACGCACTCTCCGGAACGATCGAACGGACGAAATCGGGGGTGCGGACGCTGATGCGGCTGTTTACTCAAACTGGCAAAGAGATCATTACCGAGCCGCTCCCACCAATGGTCGGCGCCGACTTCGGCGACGTCGCAAAGCAGGTGGATCGGGCCGTCGCGGATGCCCTCCGCGCGCTGGCTTTCTATCACGACTGCGCGAAGTCGTTGGCTGTGCGCGACTACACGCAGGCGCTGGCCGCGGCGCGGCAAGGCCTCAAGCTGCGGCCGGAGTCCGTCGCGCTCAACCTGTGCGTTCTCTCGGCATTGGGCCCGATGCATGCCTCGCCGGATTCGATCATCGCGGTCGCGCGGGTCGTCATTGCCGCTGATTCGGAGAACGTGATCGCCTGGTCGAATCTTCCCAAGGCGTACGACGCGAAGGGCGACAGCGCGCGCGCCCTCGATGCCACGCTGACGCTGCATCGTCTCGATCCGTCCGACCTGCCGGTGACTTTGGATGCCGCCGATCGGCTGGCCCGCGCCGGTCGCGACTCGGCGGCGCTCGGCGTGATCGATACCGCGCTGCGCGACGCGCCGGCGAACGCTGACTTGCTGCGGAAGCAGTGGCAGCTGCACCTGCGGCTCGGTGAGTACGCGCGAGCACTGCTGAGCGGCGCCGCGTTGATCGCGGCCGACAGCTCGGCGGCGACGTCCGAGTACTACGACCGTCAGATCCGCGCTGCGAGCGCCGCGCACGACAGCGTCGCGTTGCGTCGAATCGCGACGGATGCGGCGGCGCGCTTTCCACGGAACACGAATGCGCTTCAGATACTAGCCCGTGACGCAATAGAACGGGCCGATTTCCGCGGCGCCCTGTCGTTCGCCGAGCGCATGCTCGCCGTCGAGCCGGCGAACGAGGCGGCGTGGCTGCTCACGATCGCGGCGCATATTCGAATGAACGCCACGGATAGCGCGTTCGCCGCCGGGCGGCGGGCGCTGGCCGCTGGTCTCTCGAAGGACGTCGTCGGATCGGGGCTGTTGGCGCTGGTCGCCCCCTCCCTCCGCGACGCACAGACGAATCCGTCGCGCGCCAAATGGGAGGCAGTGCTTGGCCTCGCACAGGTAGTCGATAGCATCGCGCCAACCCAGCGCAGCGCCTTCTACCTGGGTGTCTCGGCGTTCCAGGTGGCGACAGACGAGATCCAATCGCTCGCCGAGATGGCGAAGCGACAATCGCCGACGCGCGCCCAGCGTCAGGTCGCGTGCACCTCGGCGACGCTCCTCGAGGGTCTCGTGCGCACCGTGACGATCGTGATGCCGCGAGGTGGAAAGGAGGACCCCGCGACCGCTGCCAAGATTCTCGGCGCGATGCCGAACTACTCCGAGTTCGTCGCCTCGATGAAGCAGCGGAGCTGCCGGTAGACCGTCGCGAGGGCGCGGGCAGCTCGGTGAGGGCTGCCCACGCCTGTCGCGGCGCGGTCGCTACGGCGTGATCGTCAGCGTAAGCGGACTGCCGACGACGTTCACCGTGCCGAGTTTTGCGGTGATTGTCACTGTTCCGGTCGTTACCGGCGCCGTATAAGTGTAGGTGCACACACCGCCGGAGCACGAGCCGGCGTCAAGACTGCCGGCCGTCTTCGTCAGTGTGAGATCGGCGGGTACCACGGTGAGCACCGGGTTGTTGAAGGCGTCCTTCACAACGACGGTGATCGTCGTCGTCGTGGTCGCGGGCAGCATCGTCTGATCGGCAACGACCGAGGTCTTGTTCGCGGCCGGCGCGCCGGCTTGAACTACCGCGGTCCTCCGAATGAGGGTGGTGCCCGCCGTGTCAGCCGTCGTCGTGGCCCCCGGCCGGTCGCGCACACCCGTGAGGGTGTAGGTGCCGGTGCTGTCCTGCGGGAACCAAGTCACCTGCGCGATTCCACTCCCGTCGGTGAGCACCGCGGCCGGAGCGATGCCATGGGTGACCCTGAACCGAACGACCACGCCCGCCGCCGCGGCGCCGGTTGAATCGAGCACGGTCACGCTTACGTCGCGGCCGGTCAGGCCGGCTTTGACGGTATCAACCGGGACCAGACTGACGACGGACGGTAGCACGATCACCGGGACCTGCGGCGCGGAAGGATTGTTCTCCGGGAGCGCGATGCCGGTGAGCGTCGGTGTGATCGTCGCCACCGACGGCGCCGGAGTTGAGGCGGTGTTGGGACCGATCTGATCGGAGTTGAACAAGGTCCCCGTCGCGCTCACGTCGGTGGTGGCGTCGGCGATGATCGCGCCACGAGCATCGCGCGCCCTCGACACATACGGAACGAAATCGAGTACGGAGAGCGACGCCCGGAGGGGCTCGACCATGACGCGCCGTGCGACCTGCCGGACAGTTTCTGAGATGGTGTCCGTCGCGATGATGGCGCCGTCCGGCGCGACCGCGCGCACGATCACGCGCGCGGTGCCATTGCCGATCGATACCAAGCGCGGCGCGGCGACGACGCCCGTCGTCGGATTGGTCGTGCCGATGGCTGGCGTGACCTTAACGATGGCGGAATCGGCGGGGTCGATTGGAATAAACCGGGCCGACGTCCCAGCGAGTCCGGTGCCGCGCCGATCCGCGACGGTCACGGTCGGTGCGACGCTGTCCGAGAAGCTCCAGACCTGCAAGGCATGTGTCGAGAGAGACATCGTTAGAACTTGCGACACCCGGGCGATGACCGTGTCGGCGCATTTGGCCGACTTGAGACAGAAGTCGTGAGTGGCGATGAGGGTGTCCGCGCCGTTCGCCCGGGCGATGTAGCGAACCGTGTCGCCCGTTCCGACGAGCGTCGTCCGCGCCCCCAAGTGCACCCAGCGAATGCCCTGGGACACACGGTTCACCAATGCGCCGTTCGACTTGACGAGCGACGTGGCAATCGCGACGCCGGTGTCATTGATGGCGGAGAGCGTCGTGTCGCGTGACGACAACACCTTCACACCGGCGACGACGACAGTCTGGCTGCGCGTGGCGTTGGCGGTCGCGAAGCGCTTGTCCGGCAGTGCGAGTGTGATCACCGCCTGTCCGGCCTTCACGCCAATCAGCGTTCGGGTGCGCCCGTTCGCCGAGTCGGAGGAGGCAAGTCCGAGCGTTCCCGCGCTGGAGCTCGTCCAGTTGAATGTCAGATCCGAGATGAGCACGCCGCTCGGACCAATCGCGCGAGCTTGCACCTTGCTCGAGTCGCCGACGACGATCGTATCGCTCGTCACGCCGATCTCGAGGCGTGCGGAAAAAGTATCGGGGCCGGTCGGCAGATTCTCTTCGCAGCTGACCAACCCGGTCAGGGCCACGGCGACGAACATCGCCGGCCGGGACCAGCCAGTCACGTTCAGTCGGCGCATCTATCGGATCCTCGGCAGACGGATCGAGAGTCCCGCACCGAGCACTGTCCGCGCTCGATCGCCCTCGAGGGGATCGCCGCTGAAGAACCACTCCGATGCCACGACGCGCGCGGCGAGGATGCGGTAGAGCGGCACCTCGACAGTCAGACCAACGCCGCCACCGACGCTCGTCCCGCTCGAATAGCTGTAGCGAGGCGTGTGACCTCGCGCGCCGGTCACCGGATCGACGAAGTCAAAGCCCGTGGAGTCGACGGACCGCTGCGCCTCACCGATAAAGCCGCCGACGGTTGGAACGAACAACAGGCGCCCCCACGGCAGCAGTCGGCCCACTGACAGCGTGCCGCCCTGCAGGTTGCTGAGGTCTCGTGCGACGCGGAGAAATCCGCCATCGACCGACCATCCGTTACCGCGCAAGGAAAGCGCGGCTGCCCCACTCTGAGTCGCGTCGCGGTCGAGCGGCAGCGCGTTCGCTTGAAGCCAATCGCCGGTCGCGACGATCCCGTGTTCGAAGGGTGTTGTGCGCTGCGCGTCGATCCGCGATGCCGGCAGGACCAGAACCAGGATCGTTATCAGCGAAAAACGGCAGCAGCGGCGCATTGTCGGGCCGATGCGGGAGGACATGGAAAGGAGGCAGGATCAAGGCGAGGAGAGGAGGCCGATTCGCTGCCCGCATCGGCGCGAAACAAAAATCGGGAAAGTTCTGCATCACAGTATGCGAGAACCCTCATTCGCGCCAGGCCGTTGCAGCTGCGATCCAAACCAACTGCGTCGGATGCCGCCGCGCGCCGCTAACCCCGGAGAGCGACCAGGTGTTGAGCGCCGATGCGCGCGCCGTCGTCCCGAACCAGCGCCGAAACCGCGCGAGCCCTTGCAGCAACATTTGGTTGCAGCACACCGTCGAGAGCTGCCGTCAACGACTCGACGGTCGGCGCCCCCGGCGCGTGCGAGGCGCCGATGCCGAGGTGTTCGACTCTTTGCGCGAAGTAGTGCTGATCGTAGTGCTGCGGGATGATGACCTGTGGCGCGCCAGCCAGAGCGGCCGCCGTCGTCGTTCCGGCGCCTCCGTGATGAACCACGGCCGCGACGCGCTTGAACAA
>DATLPC010000100.1:0-2012 GCA_035535975.1 Gemmatimonadaceae bacterium
CTCCCATTGCATCGCGGGGGCGAAGATCTTTTTTCAGATCACCGCCAACACGGGGGTCGAAGCCTTGGGGTTCAGCTTTCGATGAACTGGAATGTCCGAGAGCAGATCGATCGGGACACGCTCAAGCGTGACCCTCGATACGATCCGAGCGGGCCGCCGCCGCCGCCGCCCGCGCCGAAGCTTTCGAAGCATCCGACCGGCGAGTTCATCCGGTCGCACCTCGGAAAGCTCACGCTCAAGGACCTCGCTTACCTCGCCGGCCTCGTGTTGACCGCCCTCACGTGGGCGCAATCGCGGGCGAGCCGCGATGACGTCGAGACGGCAAAGCGGCAATGCATGGACTCGGCGGCGGCGGCGATCGCCTCGGCCCTCGCGCCCGTGCCGCCTCGGCTCAAGGCGATCGATCGGAAGCTTTCGCGCAACGATCAACGATGGGACCGCCTCGACGCGTGGCATGTGCGCGCCTTCGCGGTGCCGAATCGCACACCGCCGCCGAAGTTCGGCCCAACCGCCGAGCGTCGAGGAGAGGCGCGATACGAAGACGAGGACGACGAATGAGACCCAAGAGAGACGAGGGACTAGCGATCGGTTCCGCGCAGCGGTTGCCGCGACGCTTGAGCAAGGACGCGACGCGGGAAGACATGATCAAGGCGATCAACGAGCTCGCGATCGAGACGCAACTGTGCCGGCTGTCGATCCAAGACGTGGGAACGAAGCTCGGCGAATTGTCCGAGCACATTCGCGATGCGCTCATGACGACGACCACCACGACCGTTAGCAAGCCGTCCGAAGATGGCGAGGAGCCGCACCAATGAACGCAACATGGATCCCGATTGCTTCGATCGTTGTGGGCGGACTCGTGCGCCTCTCGAAGACCGATGTTTGGGTCAAGTGGTTCCCCGTGTATCTGCAACCCAAGGTCCGGCCGTGGGCCGCGCTCGTGCTCGGCGCCGCCTCGAGCGCGATCGGACATCTCACGGGCGGCGGCACATGGGCCGAGGCGATCGCGGGCGGAATCATGGCGGGGCTCGGCGCGATCGCCGGCCATGAGCTCATCGTAGAAAGCGTGCGAGGCGGGCGCGACGTGGGGGTCCCCAAAGAGCCGCCGATGTTTCCCACGAAAGAGGGGTGATCCATGTCTGGTATCCAGCTAACGCAAACGGGCGGCGCCGGTGTGATCAACGCGGCGGGCGCACAAAACCCGGCGCCGTTCTCGACGGTGATCACCGGGGTCGCGTGCGCGCTTGCGCTCGTGGGCGTCTCGCCGGACTCGTTCACGTGGGCGATCGCGGCGCCTCGCGGTAGCCGCGCCGAGCTCGATCCCGGCCCGAGCGTCGCGACCCCGGTCTTCATCCCGGATCTAGCGGGCGTGTGGGCGATCGAATGCGTCGACGAGAACGGCACCGTCTACACTCTCCAATTGCTCGTCCAAGCCCTTGTCACCACGCAACGCGGGCAAGCCATCACGCCGGCCTATGTGTCGAGCTCGCGCGTTGAAACGCCCGTCTTCGGCGAGTCGCTGTTCTCGGACAGTGAAGACGACGGAAAGGTCAAGCTCAAGAACTCGGACGGCGACGTGCGCGCCGTGCTCGCGCAAGGCGAGACGATCGATCCGATCTTCGCGGCGGCATCCGAGATCGAGGCGCCCGCACAAGGCGAACGAATCTTTTCGGATAGCGAAGACGATGGCCGGCTGAAGACGAAGAACGCGGACGGCGACGTGCGCGACTTCGAAACCGTCGACGGGATCCACGCGGGGGTCGAGACCACTTTCGGCACCGGGATCGACGATGACTCGGTGATCACCGGCGATCTGCAATTCAACGAATGGCGCAACAGTTCTTTTGTGAGCCCGCCCTACGGTCAGATCTACCTTTCCCTTAATCAAGCCGTCACGGAAGGGATCTATCAAGCCGCCCATCAATTGAACCCGAACGGCGGCGCGGGCGGGCTCGGACGTTTCAACGCGCTTTTCACTGTGCCGTATGCGGGGACCTGGAGCTTCACGGTGC
>DATLPC010000101.1:0-30606 GCA_035535975.1 Gemmatimonadaceae bacterium
ACGGCGCGCGTCCACGCTTCGAGCTCGGTTGGATAGTGAAACGCGAAGTGGCGGGTCTCGACCGTCCGCCAGGGAAGCCAGCTGCGGACGACGTACTGCCCGCCGGCGCGTTGCGCCCCTCCGGCCGCGGCGACGAGCAGAGCGGCGCGACAGAAATGAAAAAGGACGGGGAGAAGCCCCGTCCTGGAATAACCTTTCATGTGTCGAACGGCTCCGTGGGCCGCCTACGCCTTACGCTTCCGACGCGGCGCGCTTGCGGCCGGAGCTCAGACGATCCTGGAGCCAAGTCGCCGGAATGATGAAGAGCGGCGTCAAAAAGAAGCCCAGGAGCGTATTCAACCAAATGAGCGCGATATAGAAGCAGCCCAGGCCCAGTCCAACCCAAAGTGTGCCAAGCGGTCCGTGAGTTTCCACGCGGGCTCCTGAAACGTGAATGCGGTGAAGTCGCGAGAAGTATAGCCAGATCAGAACGGCCGTTCCACCCCGAGGCCCTGACTTGGCAATATCTTGACCGACATGACGACGGAGCAGGAGATCCTCCACGCGGTGCGACACCATCTCGGCGGACGGGGACGCGTCGTTCTCGCGGTGTCGGGGGGACTGGACTCCATGTCGCTTCTCGACGCGGCGAGCCGCGTCACCGGAGCCGATCGGATCGTCGTGGCGACATTCGACCATGGGACCGGCGAACCCGCGCGCGCGGCAGCGTCTTTCGTTTGCGCGCGCGCGGCGGACCTTGGAGTTGGATGCGAGTCCGGTCGGGCGAGCCGATCCCTCCGATCGGAAGGCGAGTTGCGCGACGCACGCTGGGCCTTTCTGCGCGCTGTTGCAGAGCGGCATGAGGGCGTGATCGCTACGGCGCACACCGCGGACGATCACCTCGAGACCGTGTTGATGCGCGTGCTCCGGGGCGCCGGTGCTCGCGGCCTCGCGGGCATGCACGCGACCCATGGCCCGCTACGACCATTCCTCGAGATCTCGCGCGCCGACCTGGACGCATACGCTCGCGGCCGGAACCTGCGCTGGATGGAAGACCCGTCGAACGATTCGCCGATCTTCTTGCGAAATCGCGTGCGTCGCGACTTGCTGCCGGCGCTGCGGTCGGTCCGTCCGTCGTTGCCCGAGGAGTTGCTCCGAATCAGTAGGGAAGCAGCCCGGTGGCGCCGGGACGTGGATGCGTTCGTCGCGGCGCACGTTGCCGTGCATGGCTTGCCGGGGACGCGCTCCTTCGAGGTGTCTGTCGCTCCGCTCACGGCGATGTCGTCGGCTGAGTTGTCGGTTCTCTGGCCAGCCATCGGCGCTACGTTCGCTTTGATGCTCGACCGGCGCGGCATTTCTCGTCTCGCCGAATTCACGCTTGCGGGTCGCGTGGGCTCGCGCATTCAACTTTCCGGTGGTTGGAGCGTCATCCGTTCGCGTGACGGCCTGACATTCAGCGCGTCCAGCCACGTGGCGCCGGCGTCGGTAAGGATCGACCTATCGGCACGGACCGTTTGGGGTGCGTGGTCCTTCCGGCGACGCGGCAATGCGGACGGTGATGCTGTTTGGTCGTCCCCGTTGCCGTCGAACGCAGTCCTCACGGTTCGAGCGTGGGAACCAGGAGACAAGATGCGCTCGGCCCAGGGGGCGATCCGAAAGGTCAAGCAGCTTTTGTCGCGCGCAGGTGTGACGGGACACAAGCGGGCGGGGTGGCCCGTAGTGCTGGCTGGGGACGAAATCGTCTGGATTCCTGGCGTCCGAAGGTCAAAAATCACCGAACGGCTGGGTACGGCGGGTGTACCTTTCATCTGTGAACTCATCGACCGCTGATCCGAGACTGCTCGGCCGAACGCTGCGCCGCGTCGTCTACACGCAGGATGAAATTGCCGAGCGCGTTCGCGAGCTGGGCCGCGAGATCACGCAGGTGTACGGTGACGGCGAGCTCCTCGTGCTCGGGCTCTTGAAGGGGAGCTTTATATTTCTCAGCGACTTAGTTCGCGAGATCGAGCGGCCGTTGCAGGTCGATTTCCTTGTCGCGACGAGCTATGGCGATGCGACCGTGTCCAGCGGTAACGTGCGCCTGCTTTACGACCCGGAGACCGAGCTCGAGGGAAAGCACATCTTGCTGGTGGAAGACATCGTCGACACGGGTCGAACGTTGAGCCGGCTGATGGACCTGTTACAGGCACGGAAACCGCGATCCCTCGAGATTTGCGCACTGCTCCACAAGCACATTGCCGCCGAGTTGCGCTACCCGACCCGATTCATCGGGTTCGATGCACCAAATGAGTTCCTTGTGGGGTATGGGTTGGATCACGCGGAGAACTTTCGGCACATTCCGTACATAGCGAGCCTGCAGTAATGCCACTTCCAATGCCACCGAAGAACAAGAAGGAATTCAGCTGGGGACGGTTCTCGAAAACCCTCTCCTTTTGGATCCTCATCATTCTCATCCCGGTCGTTCTGATTCAACTCTCCGGCAACAAAGCCGAGGCGTCGAAGCAGATCACCTACACGCAGTACCGGGACGAGCTCGAGCACGACAACATCTCCAAGGTCATTATCACGGCCGGCAAGACCGTGAATGGTGCCTTCAAGCAGCGCGTCAACTACGGCGGCCAGGACGTCAGGAATTTCACCGTCCGCTGGCCGGTGGAGAACTCGGAGTCCGAGGTCGCGGCGCTCAACGCCAAGAACGTGTCCATCGAAGCGAAGGACGCGGGCGTCTCGGTCACGGCTTGGGTGCTGAACTTCGTTCCGTGGCTGCTCCTCATCGGCTTCTATCTGTTCCTGTTCAAGCAGATGCAGGCGGGCGGGGCGAAGGCATTCTCGTTCGGCAAATCCAAGGCAAAGCTGCTCACGGGCGATACGCCAAAGGTGACGTTCGCCGACGTGGCGGGCGCCGACGAAGCCAAGCAGGAGCTTCAAGAGATCATCGAGTTCCTGCGCGATCCGCAGAAGTTCACCAAGCTTGGCGGACGCTTGCCGAAGGGTGCGCTTCTCGTCGGACCGCCGGGTACGGGCAAGACGCTGCTCGCCAAGGCGGTTGCCGGCGAGGCCGCGCGTCCGTTCTTCTCCATGTCGGGCTCCGACTTCGTCGAGATGTTCGTCGGCGTTGGCGCGAGTCGTGTGCGTGATCTCTTCGAGCAGGGCAAGGCACACGCGCCGTGCATCATCTTCATCGATGAGATCGACGCGGTCGGCCGCCATCGCGGCGCCGGTCTGGGCGGCGGTCACGACGAGAGAGAACAAACGCTCAACCAGCTCCTCGTCGAGATGGACGGCTTCGAGTCGAACGACGGCGTCATCTTGATCGCCGCGACGAACCGTCCGGACGTTCTCGACCCGGCGCTTCTGCGCCCCGGTCGCTTCGACCGGCAGATCGTTGTCGACGCGCCCGATCTCAAGGGTCGCGAGGGCATCCTCAAGGTGCACCTCCGCAACAAGCCGATCGCCGAGGACGTCGACATCACCACGCTCGCGCGGGGCACGCCGGGTATGGCGGGCGCCGATCTCGCGAACCTGGTGAACGAAGCGGCGTTGCTCGCCGTCCGTCGCAGCCACGAGAAGATCTACATGCCGGATCTCGAGGACGCGAAGGACAAGGTGATGCTCGGCGCCGAGCGCAAGTCGATGGTCATGAAGGAAGACGAGCGCCGGTTGACCGCTTACCACGAAGCCGGTCACGCCATCTGCGCGATGCGCGTGAAGGGCAACGACCCGCTGCACAAAGTCACGATCGTGCCGCGCGGACGCGCTCTTGGCTTGGCGTTCACGCTGCCGGAAGACGATCGCGTCTCGATCACGCGTGAGCAGCTCGAGGCAAACCTCGTCATGTCGTACGGCGGTCGCGTTGCCGAAGAGATGGTCTTCGGACACGGGCGCGTGACCACGGGCGCGGCGAGCGACATTCAGAAGGCGACGTCGATCGCGCGACGATACGTGACGCAGTGGGGTCTGTCCGACGTGATCGGGCCGATCCTCGTCGGGGACAATGAGCAAGAGCTTTTCCTCGGTCGTGAGATTCAGCACCGCCGGGAAGTCTCGGAGAGGACGGCGCAGCTGGTCGACACGGAGGTGAAGCGGGTCATCGACAACGCCTACGAGCGCGCCAAGCAGACGCTCCAGGCGAACCTCGAGCTGCTGCATCGCGTTGCCGCCGCGCTCCTCGAGCGCGAAACGTTGACGCGCGACGACATCGAGATCCTGTCGCGCGGCGAGCAGTTGCCGCCGCGCTCCAGTGGGGCGCCGCCGACGGCGCCGGCACCGACCACGCAGCCCGTGCTCGAGCCGAAGCGCAGCGCTCCGCCGCTCCTCGGCGGACCGGAGCCCAGCCCGGCCTGATCGCCGATCTCGACGACGGGGGCAAGAGGAGCGATTCCTCTTGCCCCTTTCTTCTTTTCGACTACCCGTTCTCGCATGCTCTGGCGCCACGCGACCGGCACTCTCGCCCTCGACCGACCACGGGTCGTCGGGATTGTGAATGTCACGCCGGACAGCTTCAGCGATGGCGGGACGCTCCGAACACTCGACGACGCGCGGCGTCACGTCGACCGCCTCGTCGGCGAAGGCGCCGATGTGGTCGACGTCGGCGGGGAGTCCACTCGGCCACAAGGCGCGACGCCCGTCGAGGTGGAAGAAGAGCTCAGACGTGTGATCCCGGTGGTCGAAGCTGTGCGCCGAGACCATCCGCATCTTCCAATCTCGGTGGACACCGTCAAGGCGTGCGTGGCGAAGACCGCTCTGCTCGCCGGCGCATCGATCGTGAACGACGTCTCGGCGTTCCGGCTCGATGCGGAGATGGCGCTCGCGTGCGCCGAGACCGGGGCCGGGGTTATCCTCATGCACTCCCGCGGCGACGTTGCGACCATGGCCACGTTCGAGCACGCGTCTTATGGCTCCGACGTTGTCGCTGAGGTATGCGCCGAGTTGTCGTCGAGTGTCGAGCGGGCGCTTGCCGGCGGTGTGGGACGTGAGTGCGTCGTCATCGATCCGGGAATCGGGTTCGCCAAGCGCGGTGAACATTCCTTGGCTGTGCTGTCGGGCCTTCGCCGTCTCGCGAGTTTGGGCTATCCTGTACTCGTCGGCGCATCACGGAAGCGATTCATCGGCGCGATTATCGGGGATTCGTCGCCCGCCGATCGCGTCTTCGGCACGATCGGCGCAAACGTTGCTGCTTTGGAACGCGGCGCGCGATTATTCCGCGTCCACGACGTGAAGTCGAATCGTGACGCGCTCGACGTGGCGTGGGCGATCATGCAACAGGCAGACGGATGAGCCTTTTCGAACAGTTCCGGCTTCTGCATCCAGGGTGGCGCGACGTCGTCGAAGTTCTGATCGTGAGCTTCGCGATTTATCGCGTGCTGCTGCTCATCCATCGCACGCGCGCAATGCAGGTGTTGGTGGGGCTCGTCGTGCTCGCGGTCGCGTACGGCGTCGCGTATCTGCTGCACTTCGGCATGATCGTCTACCTGCTCACGCTCATCTTCAGCTATGGCGCGATTGCCCTGCTCGTGGTGTTCGCGCCGGAGCTCCGGGCCGCGTTGGCGCAAATCGGCCAGTCGCCGATGTCGCGGTTGCTGGGCAGAATGCACGAGACGGAGGTCGGGGATCAGGTCGCGGAAGCCGTCGAGCGCCTCAGCCGGTCGGGCATCGGCGCGATCATCGCGATCGAGCGCGAGGTGTCTCTCACGGAATACGTGCAGTCGGGATCGGAGATGCAGGCGAAGGTTTCCGCCGACCTGTTGGCCACGATCTTCACGCCGTACTCGCCGCTCCACGACGGCGCCGTCATCGTGCGCGGCGACACGATCGTCGGGGCGGGTTGCATTTTGCCCTTGTCACAGACGGCGCTCATCGACCGCTCGCTCGGCACGCGGCATCGCGCGGCGCTCGGACTGAGCGAGGAGACGGATGCACTGGTCGTCGTGGTGTCCGAAGAGACGGCGGCGATGACGGTGGCCGTGACCGGCCGCCTCCTGCGTGATGTCACGTCGGCGCAAGTGCGCGATCTCGTCGCCGGCCGGCCGATTCGCGAAGTGATCTCGAGCGCGGCGGGAGATGGAGCGGCGCCCGGCGGCAGAGGGGGCGGCGGAGCAGGCGGCGCAGGACTCGCGATCTCGTCGTGACCGCGCGCCGCGCCGCCCTGGGCGCCGGGCTCGCGATGTTCGTGGTCTACGCGGCAACGCTCGCGCCGGGGGTGACGTTCTGGGATTCCGGCGAATTCATCGCGGCCGCGCACAGTTTCGGAATTCCGCACCCTCCGGGAACTCCCGTGTTCGTGATCGCGCTGAAGACATGGGCGACACTTCTCGGATTCCTGTCGTTCGCGCGCGCGACAAATCTCTTTTCGGCGGTTTGCACGGCGAGCGCCGTCGCCGTGACGGTGATTTGGTTGTCGCGCGGAAAGGCTGAATTACCGCTGTCGGCGTCCGTCGCGGCCGGAATCAGTGCGGGCGCAATGTCCTCTGTTTGGCAGAACGCGACGGAGACCGAGGTGTACGCGGCGTCGCTGGCCTTGGCGCTGGCGACGATTGCTGCCGCGGACCTCGCGGGGCGATCGAATGAACGCCGATGGCTCGTGGTCGTCGTGTATCTGATCGCCCTGGCGGTCCCCCTTCATATGAGCGCACTCGTCGCGGCGCCGGTCGCGGTGTTTCTCGCGGGACGGCGGGAGAAGGCGCCGTTCGCCTGGGGGCGAGCCGCGATCGTGCTCGGGGCGATGGTGGTCGCCGCCGGCGTGGGCCGGGTGTCGCTGCCGATCGTCGCTGTCGGAGTCCTGTTTGCCGCGGCCGGCGTCGCGCGTGACGCGACGTCGAATGCCCATCGGACGCGAACGGCAATCGCACTGGCAGGAGTGGCGCTCATCGCGTTTTCGGCGCTGCTCATCCTGCCGGCGCGAGCCGCGCACGATCCGCTGATCAATCAGGGAAATCCACGGACACTCGAGCAGCTCGCATATCTGGTGGCGCGGCGGCAGTACGCGGTGCAGGGGATGTGGCCGCGACAGGCTCCGTTCCGGCTGCAGCTCGCCAACTGGTTCGAGTATGCGGATTGGCAGTTTGCTCTGTCACTCGGGCCAACCGTCATCCCGACTGTCTCGCGTGTGCTTGCAACCATCGCTTTCGCGAGCCTCGGCGTCGTCGGCGCGCGATGGCACTACGTCGAGAATCGGCGAAGCTGGAAAGCTGTGGCGCTGCTTTTTCTGTGCGGATCGCTCGGCGTCATCGTCTACCTCAATCTCAAGGCCGGTCGTTCTTTCGCGTGGAGCTTTGTTCCGGAAGACGCGAGGCATGAGGCGCGAGATCGCGACTACTTCTTCGTCCTCGGCTTCTGGGCCTGGGGCATGTGGGCCGGAATGGGCGCCGTCCGGCTGGCGCGCCGACTCGCGCTTCCGAGCTGGCTCGGGGTGGTAGTCGCCGCGCTTCCGATTGCGCTCAATTGGTCCGCGGTCGACCGGCGAGGCGAGCCGGAGGCGGGACTGGCGCGGGAGCTGGCGCACGAACTCCTTGAGCCATTGCCTCCGCGCTCGGTGCTGTTCGTGTCGGGCGACAACGACACTTATCCGCTGTGGTATGCGCAGGCGGTCGAGGGGCTACGTCGCGACGTAACTGTCGTGACGCTCCCATTGCTGGGCGCCGAGTGGTACACGGCCGAACTACGGCGCCGGTGGGGCCTCATTTCCACCGGGGGAGGCCTTCCTGAGCGAATTGCGCCACAGATCGCAACGTCTGCCGAGGTGCAGGGTCGCCCGGTCGCCGCAGCGCTGACTGTATCGCCAGATGAAAGAAACCGTCTTTCAAACTCATGGACAGTTATCGGACTCGCGGCGATCGCAAGGTCAAACGAAAGCGCCCTGTTAAACCAAGATTCGACAGTTATTCACGTGGACTCGTCGTCCGTTGCCGTTCAGGCTCAGCGAATCGCAAGCTGGTCGCAAGATCGCGGTCCCCGTCCGCAAACTGATCCGGTTCACGAGTTTTACTGGCGTGTGATGAGCTGTCCACGGCTGATCCTCGCGTCCCGCACTGCGGTGGTGGCCGCTTCTCTTGATTCGCTCTGTAACCTCCGGTAAATTGGCACGTTATGCCGTTTTCCGACCTCCCGGACAGACTTCGAGAGGTGCGCGCTCAGATCGAGGCGGCGAAGGGACGTGGCGGTCATGGCCAGGCGGTCACGATCGTCGCCGTCACCAAAACCCACGGGCCTGACGCCGTACAGGCGGCCTGGGATGCTGGGCTTCGAGATGTCGGCGAGAACCGGGTTCAGGAGGCTTTGCCAAAGATGGAGGCGGTCTCCGTCCCGGTTCGCTGGCATCTCATCGGCCATTTGCAGCGAAATAAGGTCAAGTCACTGGATCGATTCGCGATGCTGCAGTCCCTGGACAGCAGTCGGCTCGCGGACGCGGTTGCCACGCACGCCGAGGCCGAGGGAAAGGGCCGTGCGGTCGACGCGCTGGTGCAGGTGAATGTCGTCGGAGAACTGACCAAAGGAGGGTTTCCACCGTCCGATTGGAAGCAAGAGGCTGAGCGCTTGATGTCGCTGCGTGGAATTCACGTCCGCGGCGTCATGACGATGGCGCCTTTCGATGCCGACGAGCGGACATTGCGCAAGGTGTTCGCCGGGGCTCGTGCGGCGCGCGACGTCCTGCGCGAAGCTGGACACGACGCAACCGAGTTGTCGATGGGCATGTCGAACGACTTCGAGGTCGCGGTCGAGGAAGGCGCTACAATCGTCCGGCTGGGAACCATTCTCTTTGGAGCGAGATCCGCATGATCGACGAGACCTTTCACCTGACGCCGCTCGATGTGCGTCGCTACGAGTTCGGCAAAGCCCTTCGCGGCTACGATCCCGAGCGCGTCAATCAGTTCCGCGATCAAGTGGCCGAGGAGCTCGAGCGGCTCTCGCGCATCAAT
This sequence comes from Gemmatimonadaceae bacterium, assembly GCA_035535975.1. GTDB lineage: Bacteria > Gemmatimonadota > Gemmatimonadetes > Gemmatimonadales > Gemmatimonadaceae > JAQBQB01. Next base: position 8,895 of record DATLPC010000101.1, read on the forward strand.
CAGGAGCTCGAAGCGAGAGCGCGCGGCTTCCACGAGCAGCTGAAGGCGTTCCGCGATCGCGACAAGGCGATCAACGACGCGCTCGTCACGGCGCAGCAGCTCCGCGGAGACATTCGCGAGCAAGCAGATAAAGAGGCGCAGTTGATCCTGCGCGAGGCGCGCGCCGAATCCGATCGCATTCTCGACGGCGCCCGCTCGGAGAGTCGCCGGATCGAAGACCAGCTCGCGTCGCTCGAGCGCTCTCGTCGCGCCTTCCTGTCGCAGCTGCGCCTGATGATCGAGCGGCAGCTCGCCGAGGTCGTCGCGGCGGAGCAGTTGCCGGGGCACGACGCGACGCTGCGCGACTCGGCTTCCGATACCGCGTGGGTCGCGTCGCTTCTCAAGGAATGAGCGCGGCGACGTCCGAGCCGGTAGCGGGGGGCGCGCGCGAGCCGGCCCACCCGCTGCATTCGCTGGAGGCGGTCGAGCGCGCGGCAACGGCTGTTCGCGCCCGATTCGGCGAGCGGCCGGACGTCGGAATCATCCTCGGAACAGGTCTCGGGCGCCTCGGCGCAGAGATCGAAGTTGTCGCCACGATCGAGTACGGCGACATCCCCGGCTTTCCCCTCTCGACGGTCGAGTCGCACGGGGGCCGCCTTCTTTGCGGGCGCCTCGGCGGGAAGACGGTCGTGGCGATGCAGGGACGCTTTCACCGGTACGAGGGCTACTCGCTCCAGCAGGTGTCATTCCCGGTTCGGGTGCTGAAGGCGCTTGGCGCCGGCATCCTCGTCGTGTCGAACGCGTGTGGAGGGCTCAATCCTCTGTGGGCCGCCGGCGATCTGATGCTGATCGCCGACCACATCAACCTGCTCGGCGATAGCCCGCTCATCGGGCCGAATGACGAGCGGCTGGGGCCGCGGTTCCCGGATCTGTCGACAGCGTACGATTCATCGCTGCGCGATGTCGCGCGCACGGTCGCCAGTGGACGGGGTATTACACTTCGTGAGGGCGTTTACGTCGCCGTCGCGGGGCCGAATCTCGAGACGCGCGCCGAGTACCGATTCCTGCGAGGGATCGGTGCGGACGCTGTAGGGATGTCGACGGTGCCCGAAGTCCTGGTGGCGGTGCATGCCGGGATGCGGGTGCTCGGCATCTCGATCATCACCGACATGTGTCTGCCGGACGCGCTGGAGCCGGCGACCCTCGAACGAATCATTGCCGTCGCGAATCGCGCCGAGCCCGGATTGACGGAGCTGGTTCGCGGCGTGTTGGAGCGACTGTGACTGCGCCGAGCATGACGCACTACCGATTGTTGCCCCCGGACCGCGCCGCCGACGAGGTGGAGCGCGAGTTGTTGGCGCGTTGGGAAGAGGAAAAGCTCTTTGCCCAGACGCTCGCCGCTCTCGAGAACGATCCGACTTGGGTCTTCTTCGAGGGGCCGCCGACGGCGAACGGCCGGCCGGGCATCCATCACGTCTTCGCGCGCACGATCAAAGATCTCTTCTGCCGCCATCGCGCAATGAAGGGCTACCGCGTGTCGCGAAAGGCGGGTTGGGACACGCACGGGCTCCCGGTCGAGATCGAGGTCGAAAAGCAACTCGGCATCAGCGGCAAGCAGCAGATCGAAGCGCTTGGCGTGGCCGAGTTCAACCGGCTGTGTCGTGAGAGCGTGTTCAAGTATCGCGCGGATTGGGAGCGGTTGAGCGCGCGCATGGGATACTGGCTCGACTACGAGCACCCGTATGTCACGTTCAGCAACGATTACGTCGAGAGCGTGTGGTGGGCGCTGAAGACGCTCTACGACAAGGATCTGCTCTACCGCGGTCACAAGATCCTGCCGTACTGCTCGCGCTGCGGCACGGCGCTCTCCAGCCACGAGCTGGCACAGGGATACCGGGCCGTCGAGGACCCGAGCGTGTACGTTGCGCTCGATTTGGTAGACGACGCCGGACGAGAGAATGGCCGGCGTATCCTCGTGTGGACGACGACGCCCTGGACCCTCGTGTCGAACACGGCGCTTGCCGTCAATCCGGAGCTCGACTACGTCGAGCTGGTGCGCCGCGAAGAGGACAAGGATCAGAGAACGGTGATCCTTGCCGAAGCGCGCGTCGTCGCGGTCCTCGGGGAGGACTTCGACAATCGCTGGCGCGTGGTGCGTCGCTTGCGCGGAACGGAATTGGTCGGCATGCGCTACCGGCGGCCGCTCGATTGGATCGAGTACCCGGCGGAGGGTGCGCACGAGATCATCGTCGGTGAGGATTTCGTGCTGGCAAGCGACGGCAGCGGCGTCGTTCACATGTCGCCTGCCTTCGGCGCGGACGACTATGCGGCGGGCCGTCGTCATCGCCTGGCGTTCCTGCAACCCGTCGACCTGCGTGGATCATTTCCGGCGTCCACCCCGGTGATCGGCGGACTTTTTGTGAAGGACGCCGATCCACTGATCATCGAGGAGCTGAAGCGACGCGGCGTGCTGTGGAAAGTCGCGCGCATAACGCACGACTATCCGTTCTGCTGGCGCTGCGGCACGCCGCTGATCTACTATGCGCGCACCTCCTGGTTCGTGCGCACGACGGCGTATCGCGAGGCGATGCTGGCTCGAAACGCCCGCGTCGATTGGAATCCGGCGTTCATCGGCGAGGGACGCTTCGGCGAGTGGCTCGAGAACAACATCGATTGGGCGATCTCTCGCGATCGCTACTGGGGCACGCCGCTTCCCGTCTGGATTTGCGACGCCGACGAGGCGCACGTCGAGTGCATCGGGTCGTACGGCGAGCTCGCTGAGCGAAACGCGGGCGAGCTGCCGCGGGACTTCGACCCGCACCGGCCGGGTGTCGACGCGTATTCCTGGAAGTGCCGTGCCGCCGGATGCGCCGGTACGATGCGTCGCGCGCCCGAAGTCATCGATACGTGGTTCGATTCCGGATCGATGTCGTTCGCGCAGTGGCATTATCCATTCGAGAACCGCGATCGCATCAAGGACCAATTCCCGGCGGACTTCATCGCCGAGGGCGTGGATCAGACGCGAGGCTGGTTCTACTCGCTGCTCGCGATCGCGACCGGCCTTGGCGACGCGCTGCCCAACAACGCCGATCCCGCGGACCAGGCAAGTGGCGCGCCGGGCTCGGTCGCGCCGTATCGCGCCGTCGTCGTGAACGAACAAGTGGTCGACGCGAATGGAAAGAAGATGTCCAAGAGCCTCGGCAACATCGTCGATCCGTGGATGGTGATGGAGAAACACGGCGCGGACGCGACGCGGCTCTTTTTCGTGGCGACGAGCGCCGTGTGGGTCGAGCACAGCTTCAACGAACAGGTGCTTGCCGAGCAGGCCGGGCGCTTCCTGCGCACGTTCAAGAACATCTACAGCGGAATTTTCGCCCAGTACGCGAACTTCGGCTGGGCCCCGTCGGAGGCGGATCCGGCGCTCGCCGATCGTCCGCCCGTCGATCGTTGGCTGATCGGACGGCTCGCGGCGGTCGAGCGCAAAGTCGATGACGCCTTCCAGAGGTTCGACGCCACCGTCGCGGCGCGGACCGTCATCGAGTTCGTCGACGACGATCTCGCGAACTGGTACGTGCGCCGGAATCGCGGGCGATTCTATGACGTAGACGGCGCCGACAATCGCGCGGCGTTCGCGACGTTGCACGAGGTGCTGGCTTCCGTCTGCCGGCTGCTGGCGCCGATCGCCCCGTTCGTCACCGACTGGATTCATCGCGAGCTGACCGGCGAGTCGGTCCACCTCGCGCCGTTCCGGATCGAGCGCGCGGTGCCCGTGGACCCGACGCTCGATGCCGCGATGACGGCGATTCGAACGCTCGCTCGGCTCGGTCGCGCGGCCCGCGAAGAGGTCGGGATCAATGTCCGGCAGCCGCTGGCGCGCATGGTTTGCGTGGCGCCGACGGTGCCGGAGGCCGCGCTGGCGCCGCTCGTTTCGCTGCTCGAGGCCGAGCTCAACGTCAAGCGCGTGGAGTTCGCCGCGTCGGGGGACGCACTGGTTTCGCTCGAGGCGAAACCGAACTTTCGTTCCCTGGGTAAGAAGTTCGGCAAACGGACGCAGCTGGCCGCGCAGGCGATCACAGCGTTCGATACGGACGCGCTACGGTCGTTCGAGCACGGCGAGCCGCTAGTCGTTACCGTTGATGGGGAATCTCACCAACTGGACCAGGAGGACGTGACGATCATCCGCCGCGCGTCGGGCGCGCTGGCGGTGCAGGAACATGGCGGATTCTTCGCTGCCATCGACGCCACCGTGACGCCTGAACTTCGGCGCGAAGGACAGGCCCGCGAGCTCATTAGCCGGGTACAGCGTATGCGCAAAGAGGCTGGACTCGCGGTCAGTGACCGGATCGTGCTATCGCTGTCGGGTGGCAGCGAACTGAAGGCCGTGATCGACGAGCATAGGACGTGGATCGCGGACGAGGTGCTGGCAACCGAGCTCGTGTTCGACTCATCGAGCGCGGATACGGAGGGCAAGCAGTCCATGGATCTCGACGGATTCACGGCCTACGTGGCCATTACCAGGATACAGTAGATGGCAACAAAGGAAAGCGCGAAAAAGCCGAAGGGCATGAACAAGAAGATGCTCCAGCACTTCGAAAAGCGGCTGCTCGACGAGCGCCGCCGCGTTTTGAAGGAGCTCGGGCGCGCCGACGAGGCTTTCGGCGCCACGCCGCAGTCCGCGGACGGCGATTTGAGCAGCTACTCGTTCCACATGGCCGATCAGGGGACCGACGCCATGGAACGCGAAAAGGCGTTCTTGTTCGCCAGTCAGGAAGGGCGGTTCCTCTGGCACATCGACGAAGCGCTCCGCCGGCTCTATCGCTCCCCGGAGAATTTCGGTAAATGCCATCAGTGTGGAAACGAGATCGCGTTCGATCGTCTCGACGCGCTCCCGCATGCCCGCTACTGCATCGATTGCAAACAGCGTGAGGAAGATGCAAAGAAGTAACGCGGGGCTGTTCTGGCCCGTTCTCGCAGTCGTCGCGGCGGTCGACTTCACCACCAAATCGTTGGCGGCGGTACGGTTGCTGCCTCAGGGCATGCCGCACGCGATCTATGGCGACGTGGTGCGCTTCACGCTCGTCCACAATCCCGGCGCGGCGTTCGGGTTGAACTTGGGATCCTACTCTCGATGGATCTTCATGGTTCTCACGATCGTTGCGCTCGTCATTCTCGGCAGGCTGTACTCGGCGACGCGGCCGGGCGATGTGCCTCGTGCGCTCGCCTTGGCGCTCGTCTGTGGCGGGGCGATCGGCAATTTGATCGATCGCGTGAAATCCCCGTTCGGCGTGGTAGACTTCATCGACATCGGCCTCGGCGACTCGCGTTGGCCGACGTTCAACATCGCCGACATGGCGGTGAGCCTGGGGGCATTTCTCCTCGCCTGGGTGCTGTGGGGCGAGGACGCGGCGACCGCGGACGTCCCCGTGGTCGCGTCGGCGCCGATCGGCGCCGAACGTCGGGAGCTCACGTAAACTCGATCGGCACGTGACCACGACCGGCAGCAACAGCCGCGTGTTTTGGACCGCGGCTGTCGCCATCATCGTCTCCGACGTCATTACCAAGACGCTCGCGGTGCGCTATCTCGTGCCGGCGCACATCCCGCACCAGGTGATCGGCAGCTTTGTGCGCTTCACGCTCGCGTTCAATCCGGGCGCGGCGTTCAGCATGTCGCTCGGCGACAACTCGCGGTACATCTTCGGCGCATTTGCGGTCATCGCGCTGTACATCCTGTGGCGGCTCTATCGCACGAGTGAACCGGGCGACAGGACGCGGGTTCTCGCGCTGGGCCTCGCGTGGGGCGGCGCGGCCGGCAATCTGATCGACCGTCTCCGAAGCTCTCGCGGCGTCGTGGACTTCGTCGACATCGGCGTCGGCGACGTGCGCTTCTGGACGTTCAACGTCGCCGACTCCGCGGTCACGATCGGCGCCATTACCCTCGCGTTCGTGCTGTGGCGCGAAGACCGGCAGGCGTTGGCCCGCGATGCCGCCGAAGCGGCGGCGCGCGACAAAGAGCCGTTCCGGGCCCAATGACACAGACCGGCGTCGCGTGAGCGACCGCCGCGAGTTCAAGGCTCCCGCCGACGCGCCGCGGCTCGATCTGCTCGTCGCCGCGCAGCTCGACCTGTCGCGCAATCAATCCGCCACGCTGATCGCCAACGGCGCCGTGTTGGTGGACGGCCGGCGCGAACGCGCGAGCTATCGCGCGCGACCCGACGAAGTCGTCGTGGTGTCGCTGCCCGATCCGCCCGCGCGCGATGTCGTCGGTGAAGAGATTCCGCTCACGATCGTGTTCGAGGACGACGACTGTCTCGTCATCGACAAACCGGCGGGAATGGTGGTGCACCCGGCGCCCGGCAACTGGACGGGAACACTCGTCAACGCGTTGAAGGGCAGGGGGACGTCGCTGTCGTCCGGGGCTGCCGCCGAGCGTGAGGGGATCGTGCACCGGCTGGACAAGGAAACGTCTGGTCTCTTGCTCGTCGCCAAGACGGATCGGGCGCATCGTGTGCTCGGAGCGGCGCTCCAGGCGCGCAAGATCGTGCGGCGATACGCCGTGTTGGCGTGGGGCCACCTGACCGATGACCGGTCAACCATCGAGCGGCCGATCGCCCGCGATCCGCGAGACCGAAAGCGGATGGCAGTCGTCAGTACTGGACGGCCGGCGAGGACGGATCTCACGCGGCTTGCGCGCTTCGATTCCGCGGATCTCCTGCGAGCGCATCTCTTCACGGGACGCACGCATCAGATCCGGGTACATCTCGCCTCGATCGGACATCCGGTTGTGGGCGACGATACGTACGGCGGCGGCGGAGGGCGCAAGCTGTTCGGACTTCCACCACGCCGGCACTTCCTCCATGCGGCATGGTTGATCTTCCGCCACCCGGTAAGCGGCGAGACGATCGACCTGCGATCTCCGCTGCCGGAAGACCTGCACCAGGCGCTCGTTGGGGCCGCGGGGCCGGACGTCGATCTCTCGAACGCCAACCCACTCGAGTTCTTTGGATTCTTCGACGCCGGCCCTTGAGCTTCCGACGACTCCCGCGCTGCTGTTTCGCTCGGGAGACGCGGTGTATGGCGTCGATTCGACTCAGATCCAGGAAATCATCCCCTTCCGGCGAGTGACGCGGCTTCCCGCCGCGCCACCGTTCGTTCGCGGATTGATCAACGTACGCGGAACGATCGTGACGGTGATCGATCTCGGTGTGCGCCTCGATGCCTCGAGCGCACCAATCGATGACGGATCGGTGCTGCTCGCGCGCTATCGCGAGCGGACGGTCGGTCTCGCCGTCGACGAGGTGCTCGACGTGCGTGGTGTCGTCGTCGAAGAACCACCAGACAAAACCGCGAGCGGTGTGGTTCGCGGCCTATCAACCGTGGATGCACGCGCCGTTGTGATTCTCGATCTCGATGCGATGATGCATCGCGTTCTCCTGTCGTAGCCCTCCCATTGGAGGCTGTCTTGAGCCACACAGTTCTGATTTGCGATGACGCCATCTTCATGCGCACGATGGTCGGCGACATCCTCACCCAAGCCGGGTTCGAGGTCGTCGGCGAAGCGGAGACGGGCGTCCAAGCCGTCGAGAAGTACCAGCAGCTTCGGCCGGATCTCGTGACGATGGACATCGTCATGCCGGACATGGGCGGGATCGACGCCGTCCGCGAGATCTGCAAGTTCGACCCGAACGCCAAAATTCTGATGTGCAGCGCGATGGGCCAGCAGGCGCTCGTCGTCGAGGCAATTCAAGCCGGGGCCAAGGACTTCGTGGTCAAGCCGTTCCAGCCTAGCCGCGTGCTCGAGGCGGTTCAGCGCGTGCTCAGCTGAGCCGCGCGGCGATCCTGTCGTGAACACGCTCGAATACGCGGAGCTGTTCCTCTCGGAGAGCCGGGAGAACGTAACGGCGGTCAACCAGGCGTTGCTCGAGCTCGAGCGCGATGCCGAGGGACCGGGCGCCGCGGCGTGCGTCGACGCGATCTTTCGGGCGGTTCACACGATCAAAGGCATGGCGGCGACGATGGGCTACGCCGCCGTCACGGAGTTGTCGCACGAGCTCGAAACGGTGTTGGACCGCGCGCGGCGCCGCGAGCTGACGATCGATTCCACGGTCATCGACATCCTGCTGCGCGCCGCCGACTCGCTCGAGCGGCTGGTCGAGCTGGCGGTCGCCGGGCGAGAAGGCGAGCTGGATATCGCGTCGCTCGTCGCCGATCTGGGCTCGCTGCGGCCGATGGTGGAGACCTCCGAATGGGCAATTCCGCGGCTCACGGCAACCAACGCCACGGGACTCGCGGTGCGCGTTCGCCTCGTGCCGGACGCGCCGCTGCGCAGCGTCCGAGCATTGCTCATCATCCAAGCGGTCGGGAAGGTCGCCGAGGTGAAGTCGACGCTGCCGCGCGAAGCGGATCTGCAGGCGGACCGGTTCGACGGCGTACTGATGATCCACTGCGCCGCGGACGCGCCTCGCGACGAGATCGAGCGCGTCGTGCGCGCCGCAGGCGACGTCGAGTCGGTGGAGTTCGGCGATGAGACTACGCCGCTCGCTCGCCCCAGCGCGGCGCTGCGTGCCCCCGTCGTCGTGGCGCCATCGATGGGCGTGCGAGTCGCGGCGAGTCGCGGCCGCCACGTGCGCATCGACGTGCGCCGCCTCGACAAACTCATGAACCTCATCGGCGAGCTGGTGGTCGCGCGCGGGCGGCTGTCGCAGCTCGCCGGCGAGGTTGGCGATCAGGCCCTCGACGAGACGGTGCGGTTGTCGTCGCGACTGATCACCGAGCTCCGCGACGAGATCACGGCCAGCCGGATGGTGCCCGTCTCGAACGTTTTCGACCGCTTTCCGCGGGTGGTCCGGGATGCGGCGCGCGCCCTCGGGAAGACGGTGGATTTCGTCGTCGAAGGCCGCGATATCGAGCTTGATCGTTCGATGCTCGACGACATCGCCGATTCGATCGTGCATCTGCTGCGCAACGCCGTCGATCATGGCATCGAGCCGCCGGAGCAGCGCGTCGCGGCCGGAAAGGCCGCGGCGGGCAGCCTGACCCTCAGCGCGATTCGCGATCGTTCGGCGATCGTGATTCGCGTCACGGACGACGGGCGAGGCATCGATCGCGATCGGGTGCTCGCGCGCGCGAAGCGCGACGGGATCGTCGAAGCCGCCAAGACGGACCTGACGGAAGACGAGCTGCTGCGACTCCTCGCGCGTCCCGGCTTCTCGACGGCGGAGCAAGTGACCGAAGTATCCGGCCGAGGCGTCGGCGTGGACGCGGTGTACACGCGCGTCCGGGCCCTCGGCGGGGCGATGAACATTCGCTCCGTGGCCGGTCAGGGGACGGCGATGACGATTCGCCTGCCGCTGACGCTCGCCGTCGTGCGGTCGCTGCTGGCGCGCGTGGCGGATGAGATGTACGCGATTCCGCTGGCGCACGTGAACGAGACGATCGAGCTCACGCCGGACATCGTGCGCACGGTGAAGGGCAAAGAAGTAGTGATGGCGCGCGACGAGATCTTCCCGCTCATTCGTTTACGGCGGCTCGTCGGGCTGCCGCATTACGCGCCGGCGAGCGCGATCGATTTGGAGCAGGTGGTCGTCATCGATCTGGGAGACCGCCGCGCCGGATTAGTCATCGACGAACTGACCGGGCAGGAAGAAATCGTAGTAAAACAATTTGACGCTGTTCGCGACGGTCCACCGTTTTTTGGCGGTGCGACGCTGCTTGGCGACGGCCGTCCGTGCCTGATCGTGGACGTCAGCAGTCTCCTCTGAGGATGCTCATGGAAGATCTTCTCTCGCTGAAAGTTTTGCAGCTCGACGCGTTGCGGGAAGTCGCCAACATTGGCGCCGGCCACGCGGCGACCGCATTGTCGCAAATGGTCGGCGAGACGATCATGATCACCGTCCCGACGATCAACATCGCTCGTCTCGAGGAAGTCCCGGTGCAGATGTCCGACCCGGACGAACCGGTGGCCGCGGTGCTCATGCACATGATGGGCGACCTGACGGGTCGAACGCTCCTCGTGTTTCCGAAACGCTCGGCGGTGCGCCTCGCGTCGCGACTGCTCAAGCAAAAGCAGAGCGAGCAGTCGTTGTCCGAGATGGGACAGTCGGCGATCAAGGAAGCCGGCAACATTCTGAGCTCGGCGTACATGAACGCGCTGAGCGACTTCATGGGCATGCTGTTGCTGCCGTCGCCGCCGAGTCTGGCCGTCGACATGTCCGAGGCGGTCCTCACGACCGCCTATCTGCAGTTCGGCACCGATCGCGACTACGTGGTCTGCGTGGAGAGCGAGTTCGTTATTGACGACGAGAGCGAGCCACTGCGCGGATTCTTCCTGCTGCTTCCCGACGCCGCGTCGCTCACGGCGATCCTGAAGGCGGTCCGAGTCGCGTGACCGTCGCGCTGACGTCGGCGCGCGACCGCGACGTCCTTCGATCCTTCGCGCGCCGAATCGACCCCTCCGACGCGGGCGCCCATAACAACCTGGGCGTCCTGTACTACAACAAGGGGTTGTATCAGGAAGCGGTGTCCGCGTTCATGAAGGCGCTCGAGCTCGACCCGTCGATGCGTGTCGCGCAGCGGAACCTCGAGATCGCGTACTTCAACACCGGCTACTACGACACGCGCATCCCGGAGCTCCGCGAGCGGCTGCGCCAACGTCCCGAAGACCGGGAGTCGCGCTGGGAGCTTGGACGCACCTTCGCCCTGCTCGGCCAGCAGGAATCCGCCGCCGAGGAATTCCGCGCCCTCCTCAAGCACTCCCCGGACGACGTCGGCGCGCTGCTCCAGCTCGCGCTCGCCGAGAAACAATCGGGCGACATCGAGCGCGCGCAAGGATTCGTCGAGCACGCGTTGCGCCTCGATCCCAACAGCTCGCTGCTCCACTTCACGCGCGGTGAAATCCTCTATCACCGGGGATTGAATGAGGACGCGCTGCGCGCCCTCGAACGATCGGTCGAGCTGAATTCCGAGAACTACGACGCGCTGTACCTGATGGGGTTCGTGCTGGGCGATCTGGGCCGGCACAACGACGCGCAGGCGGCGACGCGCCGGGCGGTGCGCCTGAATCCTTCGCTGTCGCGCGCGCACGCGAATCTGTCGCTCGAGAGCTCGCGCGCCACGCCGGTGCCGGCGCCCGAGCTGCGCGAGCTCCAAGTGGCGAGCGAAGGCCAGCTCGCGCACTACAACCTCGGTCTGGCGTTCCGCAGCAAAGGCTACTTCACCGAGGCGCTACGCGAATATGGCGTGGCCCTCGAGCGCGGGGAGCCACGGGACCTCGTGCTGCAGTCCATGGCGGAGATGCACCTGTTGATGCATCAGCCGAAGGAAGCGCTCCCGGTGTACGAGGAGCTGCTCACCCGCCAAAGCGAAAGTCCGAAGTTGTGGAACGAGCGCGGCGTCGCGCTGCACCAAGAAGGCCGGTACGCCGAGGCGCAGGAGAGCTATCGCCGCTCGCTCGGCTGCGATCCCAAGTATGCGATCGCGCACAACAATCTCGGCGTCGCCCTCTTTCACGGCGGGGCGGCCGACGACGCGATGGCCTCGTTCCGCGCGGCGCTCGATCTCGCACAGGGGTTCGTGAAAGCGCGGCTCAACCTCGCGCTGCTGCTGCAAAGCCGAAAGCGGTTTCCCCAAGCGCTCGACGTCTATCGCCAGGTATTGGCCTCGGTCGCCGAGCATCCGGTGGCCTGGAACGGCGTTGGACTCGTGCTCGCCGAGCTCCGAAAGTTCGCGGACGCGCGCAATGCGTTCGCGCGAGCGATCCAGGCGCGGCCCGACTATGCGGAAGCGCACTACAACATGAGCTTCACGCTGTCGAATCTCGGCGACTTCGAGGGCGCGCTGCGCGAGACGAAACGCGCATTGGAGCTCGACGCGTACTACGTGCCGCAGAAATTCGAGCTGGCGATGGACGTCGAGTACGAAGACCCCGACCTCTCGATCAAGCCCGATCTCGGGGGCGGAGCGACGACCGAAGACGCGGTCGCCGATTTCAACTTCGATCCCGATTCGTTCGACGGCTTGTTCTCGAGCATGGCCCCGGGCGACCCGGCGCCGGCGCGCCCGGCGCCGTCGTCCAATGGCAGCGTGGGCGACCCGTCATCGTTCGCGATGGCGACGGACTTCCTGTCGAAGGGGTTGTACGATCGAGCGTCGGCGGAGATCAATCGCGCGATCGGCCGCGGCAACGATCGCGGCGAAGGGTACGCCCTGCTCGGCGACGTCTACGCGAAGCAAGGATTGTTCGGCGAAGCGCTCGATCGATATCAGGAGGCGCTGCGCGAACGACCCAAACTTCGCGCCGCCGTCATCGGACAGATTCGGTCCCTCCTCCACCTCGGACGCGCCGGAGAAGCGCGCCCCGCGGCGGAGCGCCTGCTCGCCGAGGAGCCGCGCGATTGCGACGTGATTCTCCTCACGGCAACGGTCTGCGCCGAATCGGGAGATCCGGCCGAGGCGCTGAGTCTTCTCGATACGGCACGACGCGTGGCGCCGATGCGAGCGGACGTGCGCAGCAAGATCGGCGATATCGGGCGATCGCTTGGCGATAACGACGGAGCGATCGCCGCATACCGCGACGCCCTGCAACTCGATCCGGATCTCGCCGTCGTGCGTTTTCATCTGGCGCAGATGCTTCAGGGCAAAGGCCACAATCGCGAGGCGGAGACGGAATTGGCGGCGGCGATCGATACCGTGCCGACGTACGCCGACGCGATCCTCGAGCTGGCGACGCTGCGCCGCCGGCTCGGCTACGCCGACGACGCCGTCTCGCTGCTCGTCGAGCTGCTCCAGCGGGACCCGTACCACTTGGACGCGCTGATCGCGCTCGGAGAATCGCTCGTCGCGCTCGGCCGCGACGCGGACGCGGCCCAGGCGTTCGCGCGCGTGCTTCGCTTCGACCCGCTCCACGTTGCCGCGCTGTTCCACATCGGCACTCTCCTCGCTGACCGCCACCGGTACCGCGACGCGGTCGCGTGCTGGGAACGCGTCGTCGATATCGCGCCGGCGACCGATTTCGGCCGGCGCGCCCGACGCGAGATCAGAACGGCGACCGAGCTCGGTCGCATCTTCGCGCACGGCGCGGCGGGCTGACGATGGCGATCGAGGGACCGCTCCGCGAGCTTGGCATCCACGATGTCTTTCAGCTTCTCGACCTGAGCCGGAAGACGGGCGTGCTGCGGGTGTCATCCGATCTGCGCGACGACGAAGGCGTGCTGTACTTCGACCGCGGGCGCGTCACGCAAGCGACGATTCGCAGCAAGTCGATGCCGGTCGAGCTGGCGCTCCGCCAGGCCGGCCGCATCTCCGACGACGATCTCGCGCTGGCGCGCTCGCAGCTCCCGGAAGGGCGCGCGGATGTCGCGGACGCGCTCGTGCGCGCCGGCGCGATCTCGCAGCGCGAGCTCGAGCGACACTGCCGGCTCCAGTTGGAGAGCGCCGTGTTCGAGCTGATGTCATGGAACGAAGGGTTCTTTTCGTTCGAGGAGATCGCGGCCGAGCAGATGCCGCACGACTCGCGCATCTCCGTATCCACGGAGTCGTTGCTGATGGAGGGCGCGCGGCGGATCGACGAATGGTCGCGCATCGCCGACGTCATTCCCGATTTGAACGTCGTCCTCGAGCTCGCGCCATTCGACAACGATCAGGGCGGGGAGGGCGCCGCGCTCGACCTGCTGCCGCACGAATGGCAGGTGTTGACGATGATCGACGGCGAGCGCGACCTGCGCGGCATCGCCGCGTCGCTTGGCCGCGACGAGTTCGAGATCGGCAAGATCGCCTATGGTTTGACGACGACGGGAATCGTCATCGCGCGCAAAGCGTCGGAGCGGATGACACCGGGCCGACTCTCGCCGGTGTCGGCGGATTCCCCGGTGCCGGCCGTTCTGGCGCGCTCGGTCGCGAGCGAACTGGCGGCCGCGCGCGGCGTGATCGAGCAACTGCTTCGAACGGCGCCCACCGGCGCGACGGCCCTCGACGCGCGCAACGCGCTCGATGCGCTGGCCAAATTGCAACGCGCGCTCGAGACGCAAACCGATGGCTGACGAGATTCGCCGCTGGAGCGACGAGCTCGCACGCGAGCCGAATAGTCTGGTATTCCTGCAGCTGGCCGAAGCGCTGCGGGCCCAGGGACAGCTCGCCATCGCGCTGAAGATCGCGCAACGAGGACTCGACCGGCATCCGGGCAACGCCGAGGCGCGCGCGCTCGTCGACCGCATCACGAGCGAGCAAACCGCGGAGGAGGCCGCGCAGCGGGTGCTCGCGGCGCTCGCCGCGGCGTCGCGACGGGAAGCCGACGAGGAAAGCGCGGCGTCGCGACTCTTCGCCGATTTGCTGATCGACGAGGCGCAGACGGCGCTGCTTCTCGACGACAGCGGATATGTGCTGGGTGGGCTGTACCTGGACGGCGACGGCGCGGATGTCGGACAGGGCGTCGGGGCGCAGCTGAGCGGAATCTCCGAGGAGATCGTGCGATCGACGCGGCATCTCGGGCTTGGCGACTGGCGGTCGCTGACCTTCGAGACCGAATCGGCCGTGGTGGCGATGTCGCCGACGGCGCAGCAGGGGCTTGTCGTCGTCGCCGCGTCCCGGTCGACCCCACTGGGTCTCCTGCGACGCCTCCTCGAGCGGTGCGTCGTCCGGGCCTCCCGATGGCTGGACGAGGCCCTCGCTACCGGGAGGCCGCGAACGAGCGGCTCACGGAGGGCGCTGCCATGATGTCGAGCCTGCGCGAGGTGGTGGAACGACTGAGCCGGCAGCGTGGCGTCCGAGCGAGCTTGATCGTCTCGGAAAATGACGGGCTCGTTGTCGATTCGAGCCTTCGGTTCGGCGAGGATGGTGAACGGGTGGCCGCGCTGGCCGCATCGATCTACCGCAAAGCGCGGTTGTCGGCGGACGCGGCACATCTGGGCGCTGTGTCGTTCCTGCAATTGGACGCGGACCGGGGCCGTCTTTGTGCCGTCGGCCGCGATGACCTGGTGCTCGTCGTCGTCGCGGAGCCGTCGGCAAACGTGGGCTTGATTCGGGTTGAACTTTTCAAGGCGCTGGAGACGATCGCATGAACGTCGCGGCCGTCGAGTCGTGGATCGAGGCACCGCTGCGGCGTTACGTGGACGACGCCCGCGCGCGGCTGGCCGTGTTGCTCCATCCCTCGGGACAGGTGATGGCGCAGGCCGGCTTCACGCGCGACGTCGACGTGATGGCGGCGTGCGCCTTGGCCGCGGCGGCGCACGCCACGTCGGGCGAGCTCGGACGTCGCCTCGATGGCCGGCCCTTTCGCGGGATCCACTACGCGGGCGCGACGCGCCAGCTTTTTCTTGCCGCGCTGGAAACTCCGCGCGGGATCTACGTCTGCCTGACCGTGTTCGACGAGACGTCGTCGCTCGGACTCGTGCGGCTCTATTGCGAGGAGCTGCGGCGCGAGCTGACCTCGGCGGCGCCGACGGCAATCACGGCCCGTCCGACGCCGACGCTGGCCGCCGACTTCGAGGTGGAGCTCAATCGAAATCTCGCGGCGCTGTTTTCGGGTCCCCGAGGCGAGGCGGTGATCTCGTGAGCGCCAACCATCTGCCATCGGGAGACCGCTAACGATGTCTCTCGTCAACTACGCCACCCGCGAGATCACGTGCAAGATCGTCTACTACGGGCCGGGACGGTCCGGAAAGACGACGAACTTGCACTACATCTACGGCCAGGTCCCCGACGACCGCAAAGGGAAGATGGTCTCGCTCGCGACACAGACGGATCGCACGCTTTTCTTCGATTTCCTCCCGCTCGACCTCGGGACGATCTCCGGCTTCACCACGAAGTTCCAGCTCTACACGGTGCCGGGACAGGTGTACTACGCCACGACGAGAAAGCTCGTGCTGCAGGGCGCCGACGGCGTCGTGTTCGTCGCCGACAGTCAGGCCCACCAGCTCGAGGAGAACATCGAGAGCTTGCAGGACCTTCACTCGAACCTCGCGGACCAGGGCATCGACGCGCGCGCCATGCCGCTCGTGCTGCAGTACAACAAGCAGGACCTGCCGCGCGATCTCATTCTCGGCTCCGAGTTGTTGAGCGACCGGCTCAACTTTCGCGACGTGCCTGAGTTTTCGGCCGACGCGCTCCACGGACCGGGCGTCTTCGAGTCGTTGCGCTCGATCGCCGAGCTGGTGCTCAAGCGCTTGAGCGGCGGCGCGACGGACGCGACGCCGATGACCGCGGCCGCTCGGTAATACGACGCGTCCCGAATGCAAATAGACTCCAAGCTTCGCTTCGACAACTTCGTCGTCGGCTCGGCCAACCGGCTCGCCGCGGCCGCGGCGCGCGCCGTGGCGGAAGCGCCGGGCGCCGTCTACAACCCCCTGTTCGTGTATAGCGGCTCGGGGTTGGGCAAGACGCATCTGATGAGCGCGATCGGCAACTACGTCATTCAGCGAAAGGGGCGGTCGGCGGTGCTCGTCAGCCTCGACGACCTCGTGGACGAGCTCCACGAAGCGATCGCCGCCGGAACGATGGAGCAGCTCGTGCAGCGCTACATGCAGGTCGGCGCCCTGCTGATCGATGACGTGCAGTTCCTCACGGGGCACAAGGAGACGCAGACGGAGTTGTTGCGGATCTTCAACGCGTTGCAAGCCGACGGCCGGCAACTCGTCATCACCAGCGACCGGCCGCTCGCGGAGATCGCCGACGTCGACGAACGACTGATCACGCGGCTGGCGGGTGGTTTGATCGTCGACATCGGCGCGCCTGATTACGAAACGCGCATGGCGATTCTCAACGCCACGTGTCAGGAGCGCGGCGTGAAGTTCCGTCCCGGTGTCATCGACGAGGTTGGCCGCATCGAGTTCGAGAACGTGCGCGAACTGCAGGGCGCGTTGAACCGCCTCATCGCGCATCAGACGCTGGGCGGCGAGATGCTGACGCCGGAAACGGTGGTGCCGGTTTTGGGCGAGATCGCGGAAAAGCGTCCGATCGCTACGGCGCGGCGGGTGAGCGGCGAGTTCGCGAGCTTTCTGACCGAGATCGCCTCGGCCGTCGCGCAGCACGTCGAGCAGTGGAAGACCCGCCTCGGTGAGGCGATCGAGTACTGGAACAGCGAAGGCTATCAGACCGGCATGCTGACTCGCGTGTTGCAGGGCGCCGTGGCTCCCAAGAGCCTCGAGAGCCTGCTGCGCGAGTTCGAGGGCGCGGTGACGCGACTGCGCGACGTCGAGCGACAGGTGGCGCGCCTCGACGCGGCGCTCGCCAAACACGACGCCTTTCACGACCCGGATCGCATCGAGGAAGCGGAGCAGTTGCTCGAGCGCGCGTTGCGCCTGTCATCGCCGCCGCCGGGACCGTCGGCGGCATTTACGCGGGCGGGCTTCGAGGTCGGCGGGAGCAATCAGCTGGCCGTGCGCGCCGCCGACGCGATCGTCGCCATGCCGGCGTCGCGCTACAACCCGCTGTTCATCCACGGGCCGAGCGGCGTCGGGAAGACGCACCTGCTCAACGCCATCGGCAACGGGCTGGCGCGGGAGTCGGGCGGACCGGTGGCGTGCGTGCCGGCGCAACTCTTTGTCGACGAGCTGATCTCGGCGCTGCAAGAAGGCGGGGTCGACCGGTGGCGCCAACGATATCGGGGCACGACGGCGCTTCTCCTCGACGACGTTCAGTTCGTCGCCGGTAAAGAGCGGACGCAAGAAGAGCTGTTCCATGTCTTCAACGCGCTCTATGCCGACGGGAAGCAGCTCGTGCTGGCAAGCGATCGTCCGCCGCGGGAGCTGTCGGGGCTCGAGGAGCGTTTGCGCTCGCGCTTCGAGGGTGGGCTCGTCGTGGCGATGCAGGCGCCGGACCGTCCACTGCGCGAACGTCTCTTTGCGCGCTACCTGCGCGACCTCGGCGTCGAGCCGACGGCGGAGATGCTGGGCTACCTTTCGGAGCGGCAGGTGGCGAGTGTTCGAGAGATCATTGGTGTCTCGAACCGCATCGTCGCCTCGGCCGAAGTCGCGGCCGTCCCGGTCACGATCGGCTTCATCCGCGCCGAGCTCGAACCCGATGACGATCCGGCTCGCGCCGCGGCATTCCGCGCCGCGAACGATCCGTTCTTCCTCGATCGAGAGAAGGTGGTGTGGCATTGGACCGATCCGGGCGCACGGCTGATCGAGGAGTTGCGATGAGCTCTCTCACCGCGACGGCGCGCTGATGGCGATCAAAGGAAGCCTCAAGGAGGCGAGCCTCCCGGACGTGTTACAGCTCCTGGCGATGGGAAAGAAAACGGGCTGCCTCAGCGTCACGCACCGGAACAACTTCGGCTACATCTACTTCGACAAGGGCCGCATCAGCTACGCGTCGGTCGTGAATCGGCGCGATCGTCTCGGTGACATGCTCGTCAAGAGCGGCGCGGTGAGCCGCCGCGCGCTCGAAGAAGCCGTCGCGATGCAGGATAAGCGTCGCGATACGCGCCTCGGCGAGCTGCTCATGGAGAGCGGCGCGATCACGCTCCAGCAGCTCTACGGCGCGATCGACATCCAGATTCGCGAAGCGGTTTATTACCTGTTCACGTGGAACCAGGGGACGTTCAACTTCGACGCCGACGTTCTCCCCGACGCCTCGGAGCATGTCGTCTCGATCAACCCCGAGTCGCTGCTGCTCGAGGGCGCGCGGCGCGTGGACGAATGGAGTCTGATCGAAAAGAAAATCCCGACGTTCGATCTCGTCTTCGAGGTCGATCGAACCAAGGCGATGGCGACCGAGGTCGAGCTCACGGAGGAACAGCTCGTCGTCCTCGAGCTGATCGACGGGAAGCGTGACGTCGAGGGCATCGTGGATGCGTCCGGGCTGGTCGAGTTCGAGGTCGGCAAGGCGCTGTACGGGTTGATGACCGCCAGCTTCGTCCACAAGATCGGCCGCACCTCGCCGTCGACGGTGGACGCTCCCGAGAGCCGCGCCGACGAGCACATGAACCTCGGCGTGGCATTCTACAAGACCGGCATGCTCGACGAATCGATTCGCGAATTCCGTCGCGTCGTCGAGCTTCGACCGGGCAGCGATCGTGCCGCCCGCTTCTACATCGGACTGGCGCTGGCGCGCCAGGGAAAGTGGACGGAGGCGGGCGCGGCGTTCTCGGATTGTGCCCGCGAGGGTCCGCCGCATCCGGCGATTCTCCACAACCTCGCCTTTGCGCTCGAGCAACAACAGCGCTACGACGAGGCGCGCACGGCGCTCGACGACGCGATCAGTCATGGCGGCGGGGATGACCCGCGCATTCATACGTCGCTTGGCGTTTTGAGTTTTCTCACCGGCGACCTCGCGGCGGCGAGCACCGCGTTTCGAACCGCTCGCCCGCTGTTCGGAACGCGCGCGCCGACGCCGGCCTGGTTCCACTACGCCGCGCTCGCCGCCGCGTTGAGCGGAGACATCGACGCGGCGGCCGCGATCCTCAACGACGGCGTGAAGGCGCATCCCCACGCCGCCGTCCTGCTCAACAACCTCGGCGTCGTGCTCGAGCGCAGCGGCGACAACGAGGGCGCGCTCGCCGCGGCCGAGCGCGCGTTGAACGAGGACGCATCGCTCGCTCAGCTGCACAAGAACCTCGGCGATCTGCGCTACCGCGCGGCGCGCTATGACGACGCCCTGGAGTCGTACCTGCGGGCGACGAAGATGAACCCGGATTTGGGCGCCGACGTCTACCTGCGGATCGGCAACATCCGCCTGCGCCGGCAGGAGCGGGTGGAGGCGGTTCGCTGCTGGGAGCGCGCGCTCGAGCTCGACCCGAGCAACGCCATCGTTCGCACCAACCTCGACTCGGTTCGGCAGGTGTTCTAATCATGGAGCGCTCGCCGGGAGATCTGTCGACGCTCACCCGAAAGATCACCGTCGAACGCGGGTTCGGGTGCGCGAGCTACAAAGAAAAGTGCCTGTCGCGCCGCATCGCGGTGCGTATGCGCGCGCGCGGCGTTCACACCTACGCCGACTACGCGGAGCTGCTCGACGCGGACGCGACCGAGTATGACAAGTTGCTCGATGTGCTGACGATCAACGTCACGAAGCTCTTTCGGAACTGGGAGACTTATCGTGCGCTCAGCACGACCGTGATCCCCGAGCTCTGGTCGCGCGAGACGCCGAGCTTGCGCGTCTGGAGCGCGGGGTGCTCGTCGGGGCAGGAGGCCTATTCGATCGCCGTGCTCTTCCACCGCCACGCCGCGGTGCAAGGGATGCTCTCTCAGATCGGACGCGTCGACGTGTTGGGCACGGACATCGATCGCGCGTCGCTCATCGCCGCGCAACGGGGACAATTCGCCGAGGCGGATTTCACCGATACCCCCGACGATCTTCGGCGGCGCTATTTCACGCACGCCGCGCCGTTTTCAGTCTCGCCGTCGGTGCGGGCGATGGTTCGCTTCGAGCGGAAAGATCTTCTCAACGATCCGGCGGCGCCCGGCCGATTCGACTTGATCGCCTGTCGCAACGTTCTGATCTACTTCGACCGCGACACTCAGGCTCGATTGTTCGACGCGTTCTTCGACGCGCTCGCCCCGGGCGGGTACCTGGTGCTCGGCAAGGTCGAGACGATCCTCGGGGCGGCGCGATCGCGCTTCATCGGCATCGATCCGCGCGAGCGGATCTTTCGGCGGCCCCTGTGATGATCGATACATGCACCGTTCGCGTCCACGTCGCGGACTACGCCGTCGCGACGACAGGGACGATCTCGACCATCGGCCTCGGGTCGTGCGTCGCGATCATTCTCCATGATCCGGTGGCGAAAATCGGCGGGCTCGCGCACGTGTTGCTGCCCGCGGAATCGATGTCACGCGATCGGTCGAACCCGGCCAAGTTCCCGGCGACCGTGCTGCCGATTCTCGTCGGTGAAATGTTGAGCCTCGGCGCCGTCGGGAATCGCATGCGCGCCAAGATCGTCGGCGGCGCGAGCATGTTCGGCAGCCTCATTCCGGCGGGCGGAATCAACATCGGCGAACGAAACGTCATCGCCGTGAAGCAGGTGCTCGCCGGGGCGAAGATCCCGATCGTCGCCGAGGACACGGGGAGCGATTACGGACGGAGCGTCTACCTCAACGTCGCCGACGGCGCCGTCGAGGTGCGTTCGCTGCGCAAAGGCTCCCGTGTCCTCTGAGAAGCCGCGCGTCCTGATCGTCGACGACAGCGCGTTCATGCGTCGCATGATCACGCAGATCGTCGAGGAGTCGGGCGAGTTCGAGGTCGCCGGCACGGCTCGGAACGGCCGCGACGGACTGAGGCAGATCGAGGCGCTCGATCCCGACATCGTCACGCTCGACGTGGACATGCCGGAGCTCGACGGACTGGGGGCGCTCGAGAGCATCATGCGGCACTCACCGCGGCCGGTCGTCATGTTGAGCGCGGGCACGACGAGCGGCGGGCAAGCGGCGACGTTGCGTGCTCTCGAGCTCGGGGCCGTCGACTTCGTGCTGAAGCCCTCCGGCGCGATCAGCCTCGACGTCACGCGCGTCGCCGCACGCCTCATCGAAGCGCTCCGCGCGGCGGCCAGCGCCAATCTTGCCCCGCTACGGCCGACGCCGATCCACGTCCCGCGACTCGACCAGCGCGATTCGCTCGCCCTCTCGCCGGCGACGAACGTCGTCGCCATCGCGGCGTCCACCGGCGGACCGCGCGCCCTCAACACAGTCCTCACCAAACTCCCCCGGTCGCTCCCGGCGGCCGTCCTCGTCGTTCAACACATGCCGGCGGGCTTCACGAAGAGTTTTGCGCAACGCCTCGACGTCGCCTGCGCCATGCGCGTCGA
>DATLPC010000102.1:0-2064 GCA_035535975.1 Gemmatimonadaceae bacterium
GCGCCGCCGGAGCGCCGGCGACTTGGAATCGTCTATCAGCATGCGTTCCTCTTCCCGCACCTCGGGGTTCGCGAAAATGTCCACTACGGTGCGGTGAGTGAGTCCGTCGCCGACGACGTCGCTGAACGATTCGGCGTGACGGATTTGTACCAACGACCCGTCGCGTCGCTGAGCGGCGGCGAACGTCAGCTCGTCGCCATTGCACGCGCGTTGGCGCGGCGTCCCGAAGTTGTCCTGCTCGACGAGCCGTTCAGCGCGCTCGATCCGCGGACGCGCACCTTCGCTCGCCGCCAGGTACGGGCGTTGTACTACGAGCGTCGCTTCACGGTGCTCCAGGTGACGCACGACTTCGCCGAGGCCGGATTGCTTGGCGACGTCGCGATCATGCTCGACAAAGGGCGCGTCCTGCAGAAGGGAACGCCCGAGGATGTGTTCCGCAAACCCGCGTCGCCCTACATCGCCGACTTTCTCGGCGCCGAGAACGTGTTCGCGGGGACGACGCGGCCGATCAAAGCCGAGCCTCCCGATTGGCTCGACACCGCCCACGACCAACTGACCGAGCTACCCGTCGCGTTCACGACCGGAGCGCTCACGTTCTACGCGCTCGGTGACGTCGGCTCGACGGGGGGGCCGGCGCACGCGGTCATTCGCGCGGAGGAGGTGTCGCTCTCCGCCGAGCCGTCGACGTCGTCGATGCAGAACCAATTCCGCGGACGAATCACGGAGATCGTGCCCGCGGGCGCGCTGACGAAGGTTACCGTCGACGCGAGCGGAACGCCGATCGTCTCGGCAGTGACCGCGCGTTCCGTTCGAGAGCTGTCACTCGGCGTCGGCAAGGAAGTCGTCGCGGGATTCAAGGCGACCGCGGTCCATATCTGCTGACCGTCGGACACCTCGCTTTCGCGAGGGCGCGTCGTGCCGTATTGTCCTAGTGGTCCTTGGCTTTCCGCCCGCCCGCCCGCCCGCCGCCTCCCGAGTTCCGCAATGCGCGTTGCCCCGCTGTCGTTTACCCTCGTCCTTCTCGCCGCCGCCGGCCAGACCCCCGCCCAGGAATCCGACGGCGCCGCCGTCATCGCGCGCATCGATTCACTGGCGAAGGACTACATGGCGTTGAAGAAGGCGCCCGCGGTATCAATCGCGGTCGTGCGCGGGAAGGATACGCTCGTGATGAAGGGCTATGGTTTAGCGAGCCGCGAGGCGAACCGCGCCGCCACCGCGTCCACGGTCTATCGGATCGGATCGATCACCAAGCAGTTCACCGCCGCGGGAATCATGCGCGAGGTGGAGCAGGGCAAGATCTCGCTCAACGACCCGATCACGAAGTATCTGCCCGACGTCCCGACGCACGGCGAGCGGATCACCGTCCGGCATCTTCTCACTCACACGTCGGGCGTTCACAACTACACGGATTCACCGGAGTGGGTAAAGCATTGGGGCGAAGCGATGACGCCGCGGCAGATCGTCGCGTTCGTCGACAAGGACACGCTCGACTTCGCGCCGGGCACGAAATACTCGTACAGCAATACGGGCTACGTGCTGCTCGGCATGATCCTCGAGAAGGTCACGGGCCAGCCGTACGCCACGTATGTGCAGCGTCAGTTCTTCACGCCGCTCGGTTTAACGCAAACGAGCTACTGTCCCGATAGAACAAAGGACCCGCAGTTCGCGGATGGTTATGCCGCGAGCTCCGGAACGGTGAAGCCGGCCGAGTATCTGAACATCACGCAGCCGTTCTCCGCCGGCGCCCTGTGCTCGACCGTGCGCGATCTCGTCAAGTGGCACCGCGCGCTGGTCGACGGACGCGTCGTCGGTGCGCGTTCGTATTCGCTCATGACGACCCCGGATACGTTGATCGGCGGCGCCAAGATCAACTACGGTTTTGGTCTCGTGCCGGGACAGCTCAGCGGCAAGCGGATGATCGGGCACAGCGGCGGCATCAACGGCTTCACGACGTATGGCATGTACATGCCCGACGAAAGCCTCAACGTCATCGTCCTGTCGAACTCCGACGGCGGTCCAGGCCCTTTGGCGCTGAACGTCGCTCGCGCGGTGGTCGGCATCCCG
>DATLPC010000103.1:0-17521 GCA_035535975.1 Gemmatimonadaceae bacterium
GCAACGGAGGGGTGCCGCCGGGCCAACGCCCGCCCGCGGGAATGTGCCGGATTTGGATCGACGGAGTGCCGCCGGGCCATCAGCCCGCGCCGACCGACTGCGCGACCGCCGCGGCACGCGTTCCGCCCAACGGCCGAATCATCTACGGCGACCAGACGGGCGTCATCAATCGCGATCCGCGCCGGGACGTGTACGATCAGAGCGGACGCGTATATGATCCGAGACGTACCGATCCTACGGGTCAGGTAATTTATGATCCCCGACGGGTGGACCCGAATGGACAAGTCGTCTATGATCCGCGTCGGGTCGATCCGAATGGACGAGTCATCTATGATCCGCGACGTGTCGACCAGAACGGGCAAGTCATCTACGATCCTCGACGCGTCGATCAGAACGGCCGGGTGATCCAGGGCTCCGAGCGTGGTGACGAACGCGTCGCCGAATCGAGGCGCGAAGGCAAGCACAAGTCGAAGAAGCACAAAGGCCACGAAAGAGACCAAGACGACGACGATCGTAACTAGAACCATTCGAAAGTCTTCACATCGAGTCGTCGCGACGACGGCCCTCGCTCTCATCACCGCGAGTGGCTGTCGACGCGACGACTCGAATGTTGTTCGGGGGCGCGGCCTCACGGTGATGACCGTGCCGGCGGCGTCCCAAGCCAACATCTATGAAGCGGCGGCGCGGGCGGCATTCGACGTCAGCGATCCCACTCTGTCGCTCCTCCTCGATCGTCGCGAGCTGCCGCGGACGCCGGGCCTCGAGGCCGACGGCCAGATTTCGGCCGGCGTCGTGGCCGAGGCGCGGAAGGGAGGCATCTTCAAGGGCACGTGCGAGCCGTCGCTCAGCGAGACGAAGGGCACGGCGCGATGCAAGGCCGGGCTGCCGGGTTATGTACTTCGATTCTCGCCCGTGTTTGCCGCGCAAGGCGATACAGCCGAGGTGTACATGTACGCCCAGCGGTATGATACGCCGACTTCGGGGATTTCCGAGACGCTGCGCTTCGAGCGCGCGTACCAAGTCGTGCGTATTGCAGACGGTTGGCGCGCGGCGCGCGAAGGCCGAGTGCCGAAAGAGATCCGCGGCGAAAAGAAATGACCGAATCGATTGTTTCACCGTTGGCCACGTCGCGACGCTCTCGGTTTGGCGTCGCCGACGCCGAGCGCGTTGCCGTTTCCTTCGGGGTGCGCGGCCGCGCGCGAGAATTGACCAGCGAGCGCGATCAGAACTTCCTGATCGAGGGCGATGGCCAGCGCATTGTGCTCAAGATCGCCAATGCGGGTGAGGATCGCGCGTTCCTCGACGCCCAACACGCCGTCCTACAACATCTCGCGACTCGCGTGGAAGTCACGCCACGCGTCGTACCGACGGCGAGCGGTGCTCCATTCGCCGAATTGAGCGATAGCGATGACCGGGGACACCTCGTATGGGCAGTAAACCACCTGCCCGGCCGCTTGCTCGCGCGCGCGGCCTATCATGACGTCGCGCTTTATGAAGACCTCGGTCGGAGAACGGGGGAGATCACCGCCGGCCTTGTCGGGTTCGATCATTCGGCCGTTCACCGCGATTTCTATTGGGATGTCGCGTCGGCACGGGCCATCGTCGCCGCGCATCGCAGCGCGATCGACGACCACCAACTCGGCGAGACCATCGATCGTCTGACGGCGGCGTTCGACGAGAAGGTCGCGCCGATCCTCGACCGCCTGCCGCGCGCCGTCGTGCACGGCGACATCAACGATCACAACATTCTCGTCGAGCCGCGCGGCCCATCGCCGCTGCGCGGATGGCGAGTGAGCGGCATCGTCGACTTCGGCGACATGGTCTACAGTTATCGCGTCGCCGATCTGGCGATCGCCGTCGCATACTCGATGCTCGACGCCGACGATCCCTTGAATGTGGCCGCGGCAATGGTGCGCGGGTTCGCCGAGCGTGTTCGCCTCGACGACGTCGAGCTGGCGGCCGTCTATCCGCTCGCCGCTATGCGTCTCTGCGCGAGCGTGTGTATCGCCGCCGACCAGACGCGCCGCGAGCCGGAGAATGAATATCTCGCGGTGAGCCAGCAGCCGATTCGCCGAACGCTTCCTCGGCTGGCCGCGATCCCGTTCGGGTTCGCGGAGGTCACGCTGCGCGACGCCGCGGGACGGCCTGCGGTCGCCAAGCGTGAGCGGGTGTTGGAGTTCCTGCGTCGGGCGGACCCGGCGCAAGTGCTCGAGCTCGACGTTCGCGACGAGCCGGTGATGATCGTCGATCTGTCGATCGATAGCCCGCTGCTGAGTGGCGACCCGCGTGACAACGATGAACCGACGCTCACCAAGCGGCTGTTCGCGAAGATGGCGGACGACGGAGTGGAGGTCGCCGTCGGCGGCTACGACGAGCCGCGACTCGTTTATGTCGCGCCCGCATTCTCACTGGGCCCGCGACCGACCGACGAACATCGCACGATTCACATCGGCCTCGACCTGTTTGCCGAAGCGGGGACGGTCGTCCTTGCGCCGCTCGACGGAACCGTCCACGCGTTCGCTGACAATGCGTTTCCGCAGGACTACGGTCCGGTCATCATTCTCCGGCACGAGACCGACGGCGGCGACGAGTTCTTCACGCTGTACGGGCATTTGAGCCGCGAATCGATTCGCGAGCTGCGCGTCGGTGACCGGGTTCACGCGGGAGCGCCGATCGCGACACTCGGCGCCCCGGACGTGAACGGCGGCTGGACGCCGCATCTCCACCTGCAGATCATCCTCGACCTCCTCGGCCTCGGCACCGACTTCCCCGGAGTCGCGCCGCCGTCGAAGCGCCACGGTTGGACCGAGCTCTGCCCCGATCCCAACCTCCTCGTGCGCGTGCCGGCCTCGCGATTCCCGGCGCCGGACAAGACGGCGACCAAGACATTCGAGGCGCGTCGCGAGCGAATCGGCGGGAATCTCAGCCTCGCGTTCTTACGGCCGGTGAAGATCGTCCGCGGCTGGATGCAGTACCTCTACGACGACGAAGGCCGCTGTTTCATCGACGGATACAACAACGTCCCGCACGTCGGCCATTGTCATCCGCGAGTGGTCGCCGCGGGTGTCGAACAGATGCGGGTGCTCAACACGAACACGCGCTACCTGCACGACAAGCTCGTCGAGTATTCCGGGAAGCTCTTGTCCACGTTGCCGCGCGAGCTCGAGGTCTGCTACTTCGTGAATTCAGCGAGCGAGGCCAATGAGCTCGCGTTGCGGATGTCCCGTGCGTACACCGGCGCGAAGGACATGATCGTGCTCGAGGCGGCGTATCACGGCAACACAACGTCGCTGATCGACATTAGCCCGTACAAGCACGCCGGCCCGGGCGGAAGCGGCGCGCCCGACTGGGTGCACGTCGCGCCGATCGCCGACGACTATCGCGGACCGTTCAAGCGGAACGATCCCGCGGCTGGAGCGAAGTACGCGGCGGTCGTCGGCGAAATCATCGGCTCACTTCGGGCCCGAAACCGGCGACTGGCTGGATTCATCGCCGAGACGTGCCCGAGTGTCGGCGGCCAATTGGTGCTCCCGAGCGGGTATCTGCGCGATGTGTATCGATACGTGCGCGCGGCGGGCGGCGTGTGCATCGCCGATGAAGTGCAGACGGGTCTCGGTCGAATGGGGACGAGTTTCTGGGCGTTCGAGGATCAGGATGTCGTTCCGGACATCGTCGTGATGGGGAAACCGCTCGGCAACGGTCATCCGATCGGGGCAGTGGCGACGACGCGGGCGATCGCGAACGCGTTCGACAACGGGATGGAATTCTTCAGCACCTTTGGCGGGAATACCGTTTCGTGCGCGGTCGGCATGGCCGTGCTCGACGTCGTTCGGGAGGAGAAGCTTCAAGAGCACGCGCGGGCCGTGGGCGATCGAATGCTCATTGATCTCCGAGCACTCGCCGAGCGCTACCCCGTGATCGGCGACGTGCGTGGATCGGGCCTCTTTTTCGGCGTCGAGCTGGTGCGCGATCGAACGACGCTGGAGCCCGCGACGGAAGAAGCGTCGTTCGTCGTCAATCGAATGCGCGACCGCGGTGTGCTGATCGGAACGGACGGGCCGTACCACAACGTGCTCAAGATTCGGCCGCCGATGCCGTTCGGGCTGGAGGACGCGGAAGTGTTGATCGAGGCGATGGACGCGGCGCTCGACGAGCGCCGTCGAAACGACTAGTAGTCGTAGATGTGATCGACGCCCGGGAGCTGACGGAGCGCGACGAGCAAGTCCTCGGTGGGCACGCGTAGCGCGTATCGCTTTCGACGACGGTCCGTCGGCAGTGGGAGCGTGTAGAGAACGCGCCCCGCTCCGCGATACGACCAGTTTGCCGGAACGACGCCGGTCAGCAGGATCTCTCTGTTGCCCGCGATCTCGGTGAGGCGAACGCTCGTGTCGCCCCTCGACAGCGCGAGCAACGCGTCGCGGAACTCGTCATAGCGCGGCGACGAGACGAGCGTGTGCACGGCGTCCAGACGAGCCATCGTCTTCATCGTCGGATAGCGCGACGCGACGCTATCGCTCCAACCGGTGACGACCATCTGCATCCGATCATCCTGAGGCGTGTAGGCGGCGTGTGTCGCCAGAGTAATCGCCTCGGCGTACACGGCTTTGAAGCCGTACTCCATGGAGAGGAACATCTTTCGCTCCCATTTTCGCAACGGTCTCGCTCCCCATGCGGGGAGTCCAGTCCACACGTGGCCCAGTTTCGATGCGAAGGAGTACTCGTACCACGGCCGGATGTGAATGAACTTGCCGTAGTCGGCGGCGACTTCCGCGGCGTAGTGGTCTTCGTCGCTCAGTTGATGATCGGCCGTCCAACCGGAGAAACGGCCGACAGTGTTCTCATATAGACCCTTCAGCGCCAGCTCGGCCGAATAGCTCGTTCCGATCACGCCGAGCATGACGTGATAGCCGGTGTTGAACGGGTAGGCATGGCGCGTCTGTCGGTAAGCCTCGCGGTAATCGATCCAGAATTGCCCGATCGACGCCGCATAAGGAAACTCGGTCGGCAACTTGTCGCGCAGCCACGCGGCGTACTCATCGGAGCTATAGACGATGTACCACTCCGGGTGTGTGAGGAATGTCTGCCCTTCGTCGCGCCGATAGGTGCCCGCCGAGTCGATGCGATCGCGCGTCCGTGGATCGAGGTCGGCACGCGAAGCATCGAGGCGCGGCAGATAGTACTTGTCCCACAGCGTATTACGGAACTTGTTCGTTGGGTCGAGCCGACGTTTCAGCGCGAAGAACTCCGGCGCGCGTGGATATGCTCTTAGGAACTGCGCGTCGGTCGCCCACGGCTGATACGGGAGATAGTACGTACCGCCGACGGAGAGGATCGAGTCCGTCATCTCGCGCGTCCAGGCGCCGACCTCGCGCCGGTCCGGCGCCGTCGTGCCCTGCTTGTAGTAAACGACGAAGGCGAAGGCCTCGCGCGGTGCCCACGAGAGAAGCGTCATCGTGTCCGCTTTCGCGTGGCGGATGGAAACGTTGATCACGTTCACGCGGTGCTTCTGGAACACGGCGCGCATCTTCGGAACGAACGCGTCGAACTGTTCGACGGGGATGAAGTACTCCTCGAGCACGTACGTGGACTTTTCGCGCGACGCCGGCTCCAGCTCCCGGACATCGTAGCTCGCCTCGTAGTTGCGCCATTCGACCGGCGTGCCGCGGAAGAGCAGCGGATCCACGACGTGCTCGCGTATCCGTTTGCCGAACGGCCACTCGGACATCATTCCGTAGACGAAGCGATCGAGCCGATAGGAGCGGCCTTCGGGCATGATGTGCTCCGGCACGGTGACCGGATCGCTCGTTTCCGACCACGTGACCGCATTCACGCGCTCGTACGCCGGCGGATAGATGTCGCCGTTGTGAAAGACAACCTTGCTCGAGTCCCGGACGTTCTGCTTGAAGTAGGTGTAGTACCGGGTGATCGGCATCCGCTCGTTGTGGCGTTTCACCTTCGCGTTGTCCGCCAGATCGAGCGTCGCCTCGACGATCACGCCGAGCCCACCGTAGCCGCCGATCGCGCCACGGAAGATCTCCGGGTTCGTCGTCGGGCTCGCCTCGACGAGCGAGCCGTCGGCCAGGACGATCTTGAACGAGCGAACGGAGAGCACGAGGGGACCGAGACCGATGTAGCGGCCGTGGACGTTGACCGACATCGAGCCGCCGACGGTGAAGTCGGCGTACGTCTGCATGATCTTCACGGACAGATTCGCCGGATCGACACGCCGCTGGATGTCTCGCCAGCGGATGCCCGGCTGCACCGTGATCGTCTTGTGGATCGAATCGAACGCCAGCACGCGGTTGAACTTCCGCATGTCGATCTGGATGCCGCCGCGCACGGCGGTCTGACCACCCATGCTGTAGCGCCCACCACCAATCGACACGGGCCCGGGATGCGCGCGCACCGCCGCGACGATCTGCTCGACGGTCGTTGGAACAATGACGTCCGCGACGGGGATGGGATTCAGCCGCGTGATGTCGTTGACGGTTCTGGGCGGCGCAGGATGGGTCACGGGCGTATGCACCATGCCCCAGGTTCCCATCACGATGGCGAGGAGCACCGTCCCGCCGAGCGCGATGCCACCGGTTTTCGCCACCCGTCGCATGGCGCGCCAACGTGCCTTCGGCCGGTTCCCGGTCGTCTTATGAGAAGTGTCCTTTGACTTCTCATTCCCGGGCTTCCGGGACGCAGGAGGGTGCGACGATGGTGAGAAAGCTCGCGTTCGGCTTTGCGATTCTGTTCGGTCTGGTAGTCGCATCGGGGTGGATGCCTCAGACGACGACGTCGATGCACATGACGGCCGACGGTCCTGAGCGGATGATGTGGGGCCTATTCGCGATGAGCAAACTCGACGACGTAACCCACGGCGTCACGGCGGTCGCGCTCCTGCTCGGAGCCTTGCACTCCCGAAAGGCGGCGACGCTCGCCTTCACCGCCTTCGGCTGGTACTACGCGTGTGACGCGGTGTTCTACCTCATCGACGGTGCGCTGAATCACAGGCCGATCCTCTCGAATATCGCGCTCAACGCGCCGCATGTGATTCTGTCGACGATCATGCTGACGATCGTTTACCTGTTGTCGCCGCGTGAAGCCGAGCGTGAGGCAGTCGTGGCGGCGGCGCCGGTCGCGGCCTGATCGACACTCATTAGAAAAGACGAACTGTCTCGAACGGCGGTCACGATGCGGCGACTGGGAACCCTAGAGCGGAAAATCACGAGAATCGCGGCGATCGCCGTCGCGCTCGTGATCGTCACGCTCGGATGGTTCCGCTTCGCAGCGGCCGATCGAGAGACCCTCAAGCGGTCGTTGGCTTGCCCGCTCAACGGTCGTTTCGTCCAAGCCGGCGACCTCCAGATGTTCGTTCAGGAAGACGGCCCACCGGAAGGTCGGACGGTCCTGTTCGTTCACGGCACGGGAGCCTGGAGTCAAATCTGGCGACGCACGATGGACACGTTGGCCGCCAGCGGTTTTCACGTCGTCGCCGTCGATATGCCGCCCTTCGGATTCTCCGAACGACCGGAGAACGCGGATTACAGTGACGAAGCACAAGGACGCCGGATTCTCGACGTCGCCGAGGCACTGCATCTCACGGGCATCACGCTGGTCGGTCACTCGTTCGGAGCCCGGCCGGCCATGGAAGCCTACTTTCTCGACTCGCTGCGCTTTTCCCGGCTCGTGCTGGTGGACGCCGCGCTGGGTCTCGACGAGATGGGCAAGGTGCGTCCCCAACGGCTGATGTTGCGAACGGTGCTGGCCATCGCGCCGTTGCGAAACGCACTTGTCGCGGCGACCCTCACGAATCCGGCGCTCACCGGAAGACTTCTTCGCCGTCTCGTCTCCAACCGGGCGGCGGTCACGCCGGAAAACATCGCGATGTTTCAGCGGCAATTCACCGTCGAACGCACGACGGCGTCGTTCGGCGCTTGGCTGCGACCGTTCTTGCTGAATCACGAACGATCGATGGTGGTGATGAGCCCCCTGTATGAATCCATCGGCGTCCCGACGTTGATACTGTGGGGCGAATCGGATGCGGTGACGCCGATCGCGCAAGGGCGCGAACTGGCCAAGCTCATTCCGGGCGCGACAATGGTCGAGCTGCCGGACGTGGGCCATATCCCCGCGATCGAAGCACCGGACAAATTCGACGCGGCGTTGATGACGTTTCTCACGACGACGCAAGTGGCGAGCGCTGCGCCCGTTGTCCGAGCCGCGTCGCGCGCGCAAAAAAAACGGCGCCCGTGAGGGCGCCGTTTTCGTCCAAAGATCGGGCGGCTAGTAGCGATAGTGGTCGGGCTTGTACGGGCCCTGCACCGGCACGCCGATGTACGACGCCTGCTCCTTCGACAACTCGGTCAGTCTCGCGCCGAGCTTCCCGAGGTGTAGCCGCGCCACTTTCTCGTCGAGCCACTTCGGCAGCACGTACACCTTCTTCTCGTACTTGCTCGGGTTGCCGAACAGCTCGATCTGCGCCATCACCTGATTGGTGAAGCTCGACGACATCACGAAGCTCGGGTGTCCCGTCGCGCAGCCGAGGTTCATGAGACGTCCTTCGGCGAGAATCATGACCGAGTGCTTGTCGGGGAAGACGTATTCGTCGTATTGCGGCTTGATGTTGATCCGCTCGATCCCCTTCACCTTCTTCAGGCCGGCCATGTCGATCTCGTTGTCGAAGTGGCCGATATTGCCGACGATCGCCTTGTCCTTCATCCG
This sequence comes from Gemmatimonadaceae bacterium, assembly GCA_035535975.1. Classification (GTDB taxonomy): domain Bacteria; phylum Gemmatimonadota; class Gemmatimonadetes; order Gemmatimonadales; family Gemmatimonadaceae; genus JAQBQB01. The sequence continues at coordinate 8,713 of DATLPC010000103.1, forward strand.
CGCCATGTGGTCGGCGGTGATGATGTTGAAATTGCCCGTCGCCGTGATGAAGATGTCGGCCGAGCTCACGACGTCCTCGAGCGTCACCACCTGATAACCGGCCATGCATGCCTGCAGCGCGCAGATCGGATCGATCTCGGTGATGACGACGCGCGCCCCCTGGCCGCGAAGCGCTTCGGCGCAGCCCTTCCCGACTTCGCCGTAACCGCAGACGACGGCGAGCTTGCCGGCGATCATCACGTCCGTGGCGCGATTCAGTCCGTCAATGACGGAGTGCCGACACCCATAGATATTGTCGAACTTCGACTTGGTGACGGAGTCGTTGACGTTGATCGCCGGGAAGAGCAGGGTGCCGGCCTTCATCATTTCATAAAGGCGGTGCACGCCGGTCGTCGTCTCTTCGGTGACACCCTTGATGTCGGCGGCGACTTTCGTCCAGCGACCGGGGTTCTTCGCGGCTTCGCCGCGCAGAAGATCCAAGATTACGCCCCACTCCTCGGGATCCTGATCGGCATTGAAGTCGGGGATGCGACCAGCCTTCTCGAACTCGGCGCCTTTGTGCACGAGGAGCGTCGCGTCGCCGCCGTCGTCGAGCAGCATGTTCGGGCCGCCGCCGTCGGGCCACATCAGCGCCTGCTCCGTGCACCACCAGTACTCCTCGAGCGTCTCGCCCTTCCAGGCATAGACAGGCACACCTTTGGGATTCTCGACCGTCCCGGTCCGGCCGACGACGACCGCGGCCGCCGCGTGGTCCTGCGTCGAGAAGATGTTGCACGACACCCAGCGCACGTCGGCGCCGAGATCGGTGAGAGTCTCGATGAGCACCGCCGTCTGCACCGTCATGTGCAGCGAGCCCATGATGCGCGCGCCGCGCAGCGGGAACTTGCCCTTGTATTCCTCGCGAATCGACATCAAGCCCGGCATCTCCTGCTCGGCGAGGCGAATCTCCTTGCGCCCGAACTCGGCGAGCGAGAGGTCGTGGACTTTGAACGGCGGACGATCAGTGGTCTGCTGCTGCTCGATCAACTCGGCGACGCCCATTGAAACGAACCTCTTTCGGTTGAGTGGTTGCGCGACGATGCAGCGCGTCGCGTCCTGCGTTCCTACTTCTTTCTGCCCGACGCGGCGAAGAGCGACGGTCCCTTTGCTTCGGGATCGGCGGGGAGCGGGCGGTAGCGACACGCGTTGAAGCCTGCCCGCTCGAGCCATTCTTTCACCTGCTCTCCATCGAAGCCCTGCCACACGTGGCCGAGCTGCACGACGTACTCAATGCGGTCGTGCGACATGAGGTCGACGACAAGCAACCGAGCCCCCGGCTTCAGCACGCGGCGAATCTCACGCATCGCCTTGGCCGGATCGGTGATGAAGTGTGCGACGAGGAAGAGCACCGCGGCATCGAGCGTTTCGTCTTCGATCGGTAACGATTCGATCGTACCGACGCGGAGATCGACGTTGGAGTGACCGGCCAGACGCTTCTCGGCGGCGGCGAGCATTGGTCCGGATTCGTCGACGGCGATGACGCGCGCCACGCAGGGCGCCAGGGCATCGCTAATATGACCGGCGCCGCACCCGAGATCGCCGACGACCCAGTTCTCGTCGAGGAGATCGAGCAGCGCCAACAAGTCTGTCCGCGCACCGATCATCTCGGTACGCATCATGTCCCAATAGCCGGCCGAGTCCTGGAAGAAGACGAGCGCCTTGTCGCGACGCTTGGCGAGCACGCCCTCGGCGCGCTGCACGTCCTGCTTCGCGCTGGCCGAACCAGCCATTTTCGCGCGGAGGAGCGCCCAGAGGTCCTTCGTGTCGTCGTCGAGCCGTGAGGCGACCAGCTTATAGAATCGGGTTGTCGCTTCGCCGCGCGCCATGAGCCAGCCGTCGTCCGCCAGGGTCTTCAGGTGCCGGCTAACGGTGGACTGGGGGAGCTGCAGAATGGTACAGAGCTCGCCGACTGTAAGTTCATTCCTGTCAAGGAGTAACAGGATCCGGCTGCGGGTCCGGTCGGCGAGAATGCTGAGGCGGTCGAGAACTTGAGTGGTCATATATCCGTCTATCTGGATAGACGGTAATACGGTTTAGGCTGGCGGGCAAGGGGTTTGTTTAGGTGTGGGAAGGCTCGCTGGTGCTCGCTGTGGGAATGCTTCGCTGCGCTCGCTGTGTGGACGCGCGGCTGGCGCCGCGCTGTTGGTAACTGCGCCGAATTAGGAAGGGCGCTTTGCGGCGCCCTTTGGTGTTATTCACAGCGAGCGAAGCGAGCGTCCTCACAGGCCGCGAGAGCGGCCGTTCTCACAGCGAGCAACGCGAGCGCACTCACGCGCGCCAACTCGCCGCACTCACCGCCTGCCCTCGCCGGCCAGCATCGCCCCGATCGCATCTCCGACCCGATCGACGTCGGCCTGCGGGGTCGTCCAGTTATTACAGAGAATGCTGAACTCGAGGAGACGCTTGTCGGCTGTGGTCACGTAACCGGAGAGAGAGCGCACCATCTGGAGGGTGCCCGTCTTCGCGTGGAGGTTGCCCTGGGCCGGAGTGTTCCGCATGCGGGTACCGATGGTGCCGTCGACGCCGGCGATCGGGAGGGCGTCGTAGAAGATCTGGAAGTTCGGCGAGCGACGCATGTGGTCGAGAATGCGGACGATCGTTTCCGGCGAGATGAGATCGCTGCGTGACAAGCCGCTGCCGTCGCGCACCACGAAACCGTCGGGGGCGATCTTCCAGTCGGCGAATTGGCGCTCGATCACGCGACGGCCGCTATCGGCGGTTCCGATGCCGGTTCCCTCGAGGCCGATGGTTCGCAAGAAGGTCTCGGCGATCTGGTTCTGCGACGGCTTCATGATCGCCGGCAGAATTTCGCGCAGTGGAACCGACTGCAGCGTGAGCAGCGTGTCAGCGCGCCCCGCGTAGGGCTCGGGTTTGTTGTGTTCGACGACGATGCCGCGATCGCGCAGTGCCTCGGCGAGTGCGGCAACATACGCCGCGTCCGGATCGTGTTGGGCAATGGTGAGCGTCGCGCTGTCGCCCATCGCGATTTGACCGCGCAGCGTGACCGTCGCGCTTCCGGTGTCGTTGTGGACAGTGAGCCGCGTTCCGGCGCCACCGCGTCCGCCGCGTCCGCCGCCGCGACCACCACGTCCGGCAGTCGATGACGCAGTCGAATCGGCGGCAACGGTCAGCGCGTTTATGCGTACGACCGGATACGTCTTCGCCGGACCCGTCTCGACGACCGCCGGCGAGCCAATCCCCGGACCGGGACGCACACGGATCGTCGTGAGCCCTTCGTTGAACAACAGCTCGTCGACGCCGGCGTACGAGTTTCCGTCGAGAGCGTCCCACGGCCAGCCCCCGCCGGCGACAGGACCGGGCATCGCGTCGCCGAACGCGACGATGTCTCCGGTGATGTGACGAATTCCACGCTGCCAGAGGGAATCGGCCATCGCGCGGAGCGGCAGCATCGCGTCGCCTTTCATGCGGTTGCTCGATGTCGGATCGCCGCGCCCGATGACCGCGAGGTTGCCGTCGAGCGTCCCGTCTGCGACGCGGCCCTGCGCCACGACGAATGTCTTGTAGCGGTACTCGGGCCCGGAGCGCTCGAGCATCACGGAGCTCACGACGAGCTTCTGGTTCGACGCCGGAATGAACAACTTTTCGGCGTTGTGCGAGTAGAGTGTGTCGCCTCGCTCGGGGTCGACGATGAGAATTCCCCAGTTCGCGCTCCGGAAGTCGCGAGAACCGATCATCGAATCGATCGAACGCGCCAGCCGGGTGTTCGCGTTCTTCGGGCCGGCCACCGTCGACGGACGAAAGACGGCGCATCCCACGACGGATGCCGAGAACAAGACCAGACGACAAATCGGTCGCATTGGAATCGGGAGCTGAAGGCCGCACAAAACGACAAGGGGCGCCGAGAGGCGCCCCTTGAAGTTGATGTTACCAACAGCGCGGCGAAAGCCGCGCGTACTCACCGAACTAATGCAGCTTCGGGTTATTCAAGAACTCCACCTGCGGCAGCGGCAGACACATCTGGCTGCCCTTATCCGGGCCGAACGTCTGGTTCCACGGCGTGTTGGTTCCGGCTGCCGGCGTCACCGTCAGGTTGTACCGAATGATGTCGCCGAGGTGCGTGCCGGTGAGGAACAACGCGCGACGACGCTGATCGATGATCTCGTTCAGGTCATCGGTTGCCGTGGCGCCGGTGTACGCCGGCTGGCTTCCCGCGGCGCGCATCGTCGCGATGATCGCCAGCGTATTGGCGCGATTCGACGCGATGTCGGCTTCCGCGATCAAGAGCTGCATCTCGGTGCCGGTCGCCGCCGGAATCGACGAGGTGACCGCGGTGTACTTCGTCTGCGCCCAGAGCGGCACATTCGTACCGTTGCTGAGGCGGTTGAGGTTCTGGACCTTGATGCGCGGATCGCTGGTGTAGCTCGCCTGACGGTAGCGCGCGCCGACCGAGGAGCTTGGCGTCGTCGCCGGGTTGCTCTCCTGGAAGATGCGATTCTGCCGGCGGGTGTTGGTGTTGGACGCGGTCACGTTCCAGACGAACGCCGCGGGCACGACGATGGCGTCAGCCCGCGCGTGCACCATGTCGCCCTTGTCCTGATAGGCGCGAGCGCGGCCGACGAGCGAGAAGTACCGAATGCTGTCCGCCGCCGCGCCGCCGACCGATTGCGCCGTCGAAATGGCGGTGGTCAACGTAGCGATGGCCGAGTCGAGCGCCTGCGCGCGCGAGATCTCGGTGCCAAAGTCGATCTCCTCGCCCTTCACCGTCGAGAACACGGTCGAGCAGAAGGCTTCGGCGATCAGCAGCTTGCTCCAGCCTTCGTACGCAGCCATGCGCGCGATGCTGAGTTGACGGTTCGGTACTTGAAGGTCCGTCCAGCCCTCGAGCAACCGCCGAACGTTGCTGGCCGACACTCGAGCCGCCTGCAGCGGCTGATAGAGCCCGAGCGCGGTGCACCCGTTTTGTGAGTAGCGAGCTTGGTTTGCGGCCACGCTGCGCTGGTCGTAGGGCCAGCGATCGGCCGTCTGGAGGGCGTCCTCGAGCTCCTCGCCGATGAGCCCACCCACGACGACGAAGGAATTGAAGGCGCAGTCGTAATCACCGGCCGCGCCGGCGACCAAGAGGGCCGCGTTTTCCGGCGTCTCGAGGGTGACGGCGGGGATGAGGTTGGCCGGTTGGACCTCGAGTGTCTTGCCGAGGTCGCAGCCGACGATGGTCACAGTTCCGAGCACCGCGGTGACGGCGAGCGCTCGCATGATCGTTTCAGAGATGCGTGTCATGTGTGCGCTATCCTCAGAAGTTCAGATTGAGTGAGACGATCCACGTTCTGAGTTGGGGCAACGTTGTTTGCTCCCACGACGTGTTACCACCGCGCGTGCCGCCGAGGAACATCGCCTCGGGTTCGAACCCTTGATAATTCGTCGTCATGCCGAGGTTGCGGCCGGAGACGGCGAGCGTGGCGCGCGAGGCGTTGAGCTTCTGCGAGAAGCGCTCGGGAACGTCGAACGTGACCGTGAGCTCGCGCCAGCGGGCGTAGTTGTTCGGCGCCACGAGGAAGTCGACGAGGTTGCTGCTCGACTGCGATTGGACCGCGCGGATCGAGTCGATCGACGCGCCGAACGTCGCCGGGAAGTTCTCCTGGCAGCGGCCGAAGATGCCGCAGCGGACGCGCGTGTTACCGTCGAGCTTCTTGGCGCCGTTCTTCACGTCGACCATCGAGGTGACGTGGAAGCGCTTGAAGAGGCCGAGCGTGCCGCTGAACGACAGTTCGCGTGGCGGAATGGAGCGACCCAGGTACACCGACGGCGCATCGTCGGACGTGCCGTAGCGACCGTCCGCACCGGCGCAGAGACGCGGCGCGCCGCCTTCCTTGCCGTGCGATCCCGGGATCGTATCCGAGCACATCGGATTCGTCGCGACGCCGAACGTCTTGCTCGCCGGATTGCGGTCGATGCTCGTCGAGACGACGCGCTTCTCGAACCAGCCGAATACCGGATACCCGACCTGATGCCGCGCGAACGTGCCGGCGACGACGAAGTACTGGCCCGGGATACCGATGTCGGTGACTTCGTTGTCGTTCGTCGAGAACTCGCCGGAAAGGTCGAGGCTGAGGTTCTGACGGCGCAACGGCGTGCCGCGTAGCGTCAGCTCGAAGCCGTGGTTGAGGATGCCGGCGATGTTGATCGGTTGCGTGCCGGCCTGTCCGGACGATGGCGCGACGATCTTGTCGAGGATCGCGTCGATCGTCTTCTTGTTGTAATAGGTGAATTCGATACCGACGCGGTCGTTGTAGCCACTCGCGTCGAAACCCATCTCGAGCTCCTTGCCGCGCTCCGGACCGAGGTTCGGATTGCCGATCGTGTTCGGCGTGACGGCGGCGGCATCGGCCGGACCGGCCGTCGGCGAGTACGTCTTGATCGACGAATACGCGACCGGCGCCTTACCCGACTGACCGTACGCTGTACGGAAGCGGAGCTCGCCCAAGTTGCTGCCGACGAACGGTACATGGAACCAGGGCTCGTCGCTCAGCACCCAGCTCAACGACGCCTTGGGGAAGAGCACGCGATTGAAGTTCGCGCCGAACGCGCTGTGATCGTCCGAGCGCAGGGCGAGCGTGACGAACATGCGATCGCGCCAGCCGATCGCTTCCTGCCCGAAAATGCCGAGCGTCTTGTTATCGCTGAAGCCTTCGCTCGGCGAGTTACGGTTCACCGTCGACGTCACCGACTTGAGGCCGGGCGTCGGGAAGACCGAGCCGCTGGCGTCGACCGAGTGGATGCTCTCGGTGAAGTACTGCGCGCCGACGGACGTCGTGAAACGGAACGTCGGGTTGTAATTCCAGGTCGCCGTTGCCGAGTAGTCGAGCGAGCGATCGACGACGTCACGCTCGTTGATGTCGCGGAAGCCGAGCGACTGGAGCGAGTCGACGCGCGGATCGTATTCGTTGTTGCCTTCGCGCGTCACGTCGCCGCCGAGCGTCAAACGCTGCGACAGCCACGACGTCGGCTGATGCTCGATGCGAACGCTCGCCGTCGTACGATCCACGTCCTGCCACAGCACGACCGTCTGATCGTACTGGTAGGGCAGGCTGCTGTGGAAGCCGTGACGGTTGGAGAGGTTGTAGTTGTTCGGCGTCGCGGAGAGCGTCGTCCACGTGTAGCCGCCGCAGCCGGCGTCGCACGGAAGGTTCGTCGGGCCGGTGACGTAGCCGACGTTGGCGCCGATCGTGACCGTCTTGGACGGCGAGATCGAAAGATTCATGCGGCCGCTGTAGTTCACGCGGCTGCTGCGCGGTTCGGCGCCCTGGTCGTTGAGGAGATTGCCGCTCGCGTAGTAGTTGAGCAGACCCGCCGCGCCCGACACGGCGACATCCGTCTCCTGATGGCGGCCGGTGCGGAAGATGTCGCACTTCTTGCCGATGCGCGTGGCGATCGAATCGCCGCAGGCGCCGACGAGGAGCGAATCGAAGTTGACCGCCTCGACGGGGCCGGACGGACTCGCCGACGGCGCATCCGTCGCCAGACGACGCGCGCCGTAGTTCACCGGGAAGCGTGAACGATAATCGGCGAAGTAGTTCCAGCCCTGGCGCGACGTCACGTTCCAGCGCGGCACGGTGCTCACGCCCTTCTTCGTGATGATGTTGATCACGCCGTTCGCCGCTTCGGTGCCGTAGAGCGTCGAGGCGCTCGGTCCCTTGAGCACTTCGATCGACTCGATGTCGTCGGGGTTGAAGTCGTTGAGGCGCGAGATCGGCGACGAGCCGAACGCCTGGCTGACCGGTCCGGTCGCCGGATCGTTGTTGACGCGAACGCCGTCGACGAAGATGAGCGGGTAGTTGCCGAGCGAGAGGCTGCCCTGTCCGCGGATGCGGATCTGCGAGCCGGTGCCGACCTGACCCGACGTCGGCATGACGACAATGCTCGGCGAGCGGCCGTTGAGCAGCCCCTGCATGTTGATGACGGGCGCCGTCGCGACGACTTCGGAGGCGTTGATCGTGCCGATCGCGTTTCCGATCTCGCGCTTTTGCGACGCGCCGACGGTGCCGGTGACGACGACCGCCTCGAGGCTGGTGGGATTGCTGGTCAGCGAGACGATGAGGTTCGTCGCGCCGACGCGCGCCGGCACCTGGACGGTGCGGTAGCCGATGCGTCGGACGTCGAGCCGGACATCGGTGCCGGTCAGGCCGGTGATGCGGAAGCGTCCATCGGCGTCGGAGGCGGCGCGTTGCGTGCCGCCGCTCACGGTGATCTGTGCGCCGGCGAGCCCCTCATTCGATCCCGCCGCGACGACGCGGCCGGAAACGGAATTATCCTGGGCGCGAGCCGCGTGTGGCGCCATCGCGAGCGTCAATCCCGCAACGAAGACGCCGAACAGCGACTGCGGAATGCGGGTGTGCCTCGCGCGAACTAATGTTCGGCGAGTCGATCGAAACATCGATGCGATCATGAGACCCCTTCCTGAGCGGGGAAGCCAAGGCCGCTATGGTGGAGCGGCGGTGAGCAAATGTGAATCGTGCGCGACGGGTGGGTTCGCGGTCGGTTGCGCGGGCGTCGTGCACGACTCGGAGCAGCGTTACACCAGCGTTACACGCTATGGCGCAACCTTACGCTGGTGCTTGCGCGAGAGCAAGTGAGAAAGTGCTCGGATCGTCTCCGGCGAAACCGACCTCTGTGACCGTGCGCGTCGTGCCGTACGCGCCGGTGGCGACGAGCGGTTGGGTCAGGGTAATCGGCACGTTCGGCTGACGCATCATCGCCCGCCCGGGCGTATCCGAGAATCCATAGGACCGCGAACGCGTCGACGACAAGAAAG
>DATLPC010000104.1:0-47975 GCA_035535975.1 Gemmatimonadaceae bacterium
CGACACACGCTCGCCCTCATCGGCCTCGATCGGATCATCGGACGCGCGGGCCGGCGGGCGCGGGACGAATGGCAGGCAGAGTTCGGTGAGCTCGAACGTGTCGAGCAAGTGAGCGTCGATGATGTGGCGAGTGGCACCGAGCGCACCGTGATCGACGTCCGGGGCGGCGCCGAGTGGGAGGAAGGTCACCTCCCCAACGCCCGCCATTACTTCCTCGGCGATCTGATTCGCAAAGCGCGCGATCTGCCGCACGACACACCGATCGCCGTCCACTGTCATGGCGGCACCCGAGCATCTGTCGCCGCGAGTCTGCTGCAAGCGCAGGGATTTACCAACGTCGCGAACATCTCAGGCGGCTACCGGGCGTGGACTGAAGCCAAGCTTCCCGTGGAGCACGACGAGGCCCCAGCCGATGTCTAACCCCGAATTGGGGTCAGACTCCATTTAGCGTTCTCTAATTGGGGTCAGACTCCAATTCGGGGGCGTTTCGGGTTCAATCCTTCCTTATAGGTCCATTCTCACTCATGCGCACAACTGCCCTTCTCACATTCTCGCTGGCTCTCGTCGCGACCGCGGCTAACGCGCAGGGGCGCGGAGGCGGGCGGGGCGCCGCGGCGCCGGCCGGGCCGCCGGTCCTGCTCGTCCCCGATCGGGTCTGGGACGCGATCGACAACGCGCCGCACGACGGCTGGGTCGTGCTCGTGCGGGGCGATCGCATCGAGGCTGCCGGGCCGCGGGCGCAAGTCTCGGCGCCCGCGGACGCGACGACGATTCAGCTTGCCGGCACGACGCTCATCCCGGGGATGATCGAGGGGCACTCGCACCTCCTGCTCCACCCGTACAACGAGACGCCGTGGAACGACCAGGTGCTCCACGAGCACGAGGCGCTCCGCGTGGCGCGCGCGGTGAACCACGCCAAGGCGCAACTGCTCGCCGGCTTCACCAGCGCGCGTGACCTCGGCACCGAAGGCGCGGGCTATGCCGACGTCGGCCTTCGCGATGCGATCAACCAGGGAATCATCCCCGGTCCCCGCATGTGGGTCACGACGCGCGCCATCGTCGTCACGGGCGAGTACGCGCCGAAGGGCTTCACGACCGAGTACATGGACGACATCCCCCAGGGCGCCGAAGAAGCGAACGGCGTCGAAGGCTTCACGCGCGTCGTGCGCGACCAGATCAAGCACGGCGCCGACTGGATCAAGATTTACGCGGACTATCGCTGGGGCCCGAACGGTGAAGCGATGCCTGGGCCGACGCAGGAAGAATTCAACGTGGCCGTGACCGTGGCCGAGGGCTCCGGCCGCCACGTCGCCGCGCACGCGACGACCGCCGAAGGGATGAAGCGCGCCGTTCTCGCCGGTGTAAAGACGATCGAGCACGGCGACAACGGGACGCCCGAAGTGTTCAAGCTCATGGCCGAACGCGGCGTCTGTTACGTGCCGACCGTTTCAGTCGGTGGACGAAACAAGAAGGCCGTCCTCGAGATGGCGATGGCCGCCGGCGTGACGATCTGCAACGGCGCCGACTCCGGCCCGGTCGCGCACGGTGACAACGCGCGTGAAGTCGAAGGTCTCGTGGCGAACGGGCTGACTCCGTTGCAGGCGCTTCGCGCCGCGACGATCAACGACGCCAAGATGCTCGGCATGGGCGACCGACTCGGCGCCGTGAAGGCCGGCTACCTCGCGGATCTCGTCGCGGTCAAGGGCGATCCGACGAAGGACATCTCCGCCATCCGCCAAGTCCAACTCGTCATGAAAGGCGGCACCGTTTACAAACAGCCGTAACTGTCGTCAGCGCGTCCAGATCGCGATGAGCCCGCAGAGCTTCCCATCACCGGTGCCGCCGTACTGCACCGGAATTGACGCGCCTCCAGCGAATACCTCGATGCCGTAGATATCGGCCGGCGGCGGCAAATCACGCAGATCGAACGCGCCGGCGCCCGGCTTCGGTCGCTGTGGGATGCCGTTCACGACGACCGAGAGATAGCACGGGACCAAGGCGCCAAACCGGGAGAGATTCGATCGCGCACTCTCCACCGTCACGCTCATCGTGTCGACGACCTTGATCGAAGCAATCCCCGTCAGCATTTGCCAAAGACTCACAGGGTTTCGCTGCTTGATGTCGTCGCTCGTGATCGTCGCCGTGGCCGCCCGGAGCACGCGCCGTGTCTCGAACTCGTCGAACCGACCCCGGCCTGATCGCAACACTCCTCCGACGACGCGCACGGTGTCGAGCACGGGCGCGTCAACTTCGGTCATGACGATTGGTACGGTATTGCGCCCCGGTTCGATCGTTGCGGCAAGCCGGCCGGGCTTGAATCCAACGCGTCGCACCTGAATCTCCACCACGCCAGGTTCGACGTCCGGCAGTAGCGCGCGACCGGACGTCCCTGTGACGACCGTTCGCGTTGGCCCGCGTTTCGGACGCGCTTCGAGCTGGGCATTCGCGAGTGGCGCGCCGCGAAGGTCGAGCACGGAGAACTCGACGAGGGCGGCGGCCATGCTCGGGCTGGCGCCCGTTGGGATGAGAAGCTCTCGGTTCGACTTCTCGCCGATGACCGTCGGCCGCGCGACCAGATCCACGGCGCCGAACACGCCGGCGAGTCGAGTGCGGCGAACGTCGGCGCCGGAATCGGAGAGCACTCGCACGGTGAGTGGTGTGTTCACGGGAACACCGCAGATGCGCCACGTTCCCTTTCCGTCACTGAGCGTGCCGAGCGTCTTTTCGGTGTATCGGAGCAAGTCTCGTCGTGCGCCGTCAATGATGTCGAAGTTGCGCTGCCAAGTAACGACGACGGCCGCGTGGGCGAGTGCCGTTCCGTGCTCCGTCGCCAGCGTGCCGCGCAGCAAGCCTTCGCCGTCGGCGACAGAATCTTTCGGGCAGACGCGGAGCAGCACGTCGCGCGGCGTGGGAAGCAAGACCGTGTCGACGCGGTCGTCGATGCGTGCCTCGACCTCGAGCGACACCGGCGGCACGCCGAGTGAGTCGAGCATCGGAGCGCGGAGCTCGGCTCGATATCGGCCGCCGAGGACCGGAGTAAATCGAATACGCCCATTCGCGTCGGCCGTCGCACTGTAGTTCGTGCCCTCGAGCGAAAGCCGCGCGCCTGCGCCAGAGAAGCCGGAATCGCGCGACACCACGTCGATCTTGATGGCCGGTCCGAGCGCGGTGTAGAGCACGGTGTCGCGTTGCATCACGCGCGTCACCTCTCCCCCGCTGACTTGCACGGCTCGCACGATGCTTGTCGTTGCCGACATCACCACACGGCCCAACCCGTCGCTCGTCGTCCGGGAACGAGGCCCAAGCTGAGGCATTCGAACGTTCCATCGACTCACCAGCCAACGACCACCAGTCACGCGCAGGAATTCGACCCGGCCACCCGGCTCCGCCGGCATCGCGGCATCAGGCTGATTCGTGTACTTGAACTCCAACAGCTGTAGTTCCCCGGCCCGACGGTCCAGCCAGACAATCCCTTCGATATCACTCGCGTCGCGACGGTCGCGAGCCGGCGTGAATCCGACGCCGATGAGCGTCGGGGCTTCCCGCGGCGGTTCCTGCAAATGAAAGCAGTGTGCGCTGGCAAACCGCTCCGACAACAAGACGTCGGCATCGGGAGCGAAGAACGTCGTGCCGCCTCCGTCCGTAACGACGTATCCCGCGGAATCGAGCCACTCGGCGGAATGACGACTCTTGAACGCGTGTGTCGTCGCCTCTCGAGTCGTTCGCACGCGTTGCGCGCGCACCAGTCGCGCGGTGGAGTCGAGCGTCCGATCGTACTCGATCCATTCGGCGACGAGCGGCTCGCCTTCGGCGCTGAGTTGAACGGTTTGCATCGCCTTCTGCGCTTCTTGCCAGAGGCGGGCGACCATCATCCCGCTGTCGGCGCTGATGCGACAGGTCTCCCGGTCGCGCACATTGATTCCCGAGAGGATGACAGCCTCGCCGGTTAGCACGATGCGAACCGGTCCGGCGCGGCCGCCGCTCACGGTCACCGATGGACCTGGCGTCGGGCGATAGCCGATGCGCAGGACTTTGAGATCGAACCGGCCATCACCGGGCAATGGCAGGCGGAATTCGCCGCGGGAATTCGTGAGCGCGGTGCCGGCGGCTTTGCCGCGCGGGTCGTTCGCCTGAACGATCACGCCAACAGCCGCCGAGCTGTCGCGCAGCACGACAGTGCCGGAAACGACTTGTGCCGCGAGGCTGCCCGCCGCGAATGCAGCGATAGCCCCAGCCTGGAGAACCCGCGTGATAATGGACATGTCCCGTCGCCCGAGCAGGCGACGGTGAAGATCGATCAGGAGCCCGCCTTCGTCCAGACCAGAATGACGCCGCAGCCCCGGTTGTAACCGGCGAACTGTGCTGGTATGGTCGAAGCGCCGGCGTACACTTCGATCCCGGCGAGGTCCTTAGGGGTCGGCAGCAGGTCGAGATTGAACGGCGTCGGCAGCGGCACTTGGTCCAGATAGACCTGCATTGGGCAGGCGCCCATCGACGGGTTGCCGCCCTCACGGGCACTCAGCGCGAAGTATTCCGTGATCACACTCGTGTGGCTCGGCGAAACGTTGACGGACGTGAACTTTCGCATGAGCTCCGTCGTGAAAACGGTATTCGCTTTGTTGATCTGATCGAGCGTCAGGAATTGACCGACGCCAAGCTTTCTGCGCGCCTCGAACCCGGAGAGCCGGTCGGCGGTCGACGGTTCACTGACGACGACCGTACCGAGCGTCGTTACGGCCTGCGCTTCGGCGAGGGTGTACGACACACGCAGCGTATCCGAGGCCGCGATGTCCACGACGCTCGAAACGGGACGGTAGCCCACGCGCTTCACGACTAACAAATACTGGCCCGCCGGCACACGGACGATGCGAAAGCGGCCATTCGGTCCCGTGCCGACGCGTATCGGCGTCCCAAGAATCGAGACGAACGCTCCTTGGAGCGGGACGAGATTGGTATCGCTGACCGCGCCGTCGATCGTGCCGAAGCTGCGCGCGCGCTGGGCGCTGTCTCGGCGAGCTAGAGCGGTTGGAAGCTGCGCGCCGGCAACCGACATGAGACCGAACAGAAGCAATGGGGCGCACAGCAAACGAGATCTGAAATGCATAGGAATCACAGCAACTGAGAGAGTGTGCGAATAGTACCCTGCCGGGCGCGTATTGCTTCCTGAACGAAGCGAAAGGCCGGAATCGAGGAATCTCGATCCCGGCCCTCGCCTTCAATCAATTAGACGACCAACTATGCAACCCCAGATCAGGGGGCGCAGTTGTTGAGCCCATTCGGACCGAGGAACTCGCCCGACTGCCCCTGACGCACGAGGCATTCGGATTGTGGAATCGGGTTGACCCTGGCAACGAAATTCTTATTCGGGCCCGAGGGAACGTCGAGCGGAAGCTGGTCGAGCTTGCCGTACCGGCGCATGTCGATCCAGCGGTTGCCTTCCATCAACGTCGAGAAGCGCTTCTCGTACAGAATGCCATCGAGCACCGCCGCATCCGACGACGATGCGGTCAGCGTCGTGGGCGGGAGGCCGCCCGAGTTCACACGCACCGTGTTAATGTCCGCGATGGCTGCCGCCTTGTTCCCCGTCGCGAGCATGGCTTCGGCGTGCAGCAGGATCAGCTCTTCGTTCCGGAGAATCGCCACCGACGAGTTCTGCGCCGGCCAAATGCTGAAGCCGAGCGTCGTCGTTTCCGTCGTCGGCAGGCCGCCAACGACCGGACCGGACCGCGACGGGAGGCCCGTTTTCACCTTGCTCGTATAACGGTCGTCAGGCTGACCGTTCGCCTTGAGCTGCGCGTCCCGCTGCAGCGACATGTGGGCGTAGAGGTTGGTGTTCGTCGCAAACGGGTTGGGTGAATCCGGTGACACACCGTGCGTGTTGACGGGCCCGACGTCGAGCGCAGCGCGCGTCGTCGCCGACAGGTTGAGGTAGGATGCGTTGAGCGCCGTGATGGCCGCCTGCCACGCCGCGGATCCGCCGCCGGCGGTCGCGTAGTGTGCCTCTTCCTTCGCCAACAACGCCTGCGTGAACTTCACGAACGTCGCCGGAGTGTTGAACCCGGCGAATCCGGGCGGCAGCGTGAACGCGAACGCCGCGCCGCCGTTGTTCAGATTCGTGATCGCCTGCTGGAGCGACCCGATAATGAACTTGTACACCGAATCACGAGACACGAACGGCGCGAGCTGCGATGCGTCGTCCTTGATCTCGGTGATCGCGCCAAGCGAGTCGTGCGCTTGCACGAGATCCGCCATCATGTACGCCTCGAACGTCTGGGCGAGGCCGGTCGCGCCGGCCTTCTGCTGTGTGCTGAGGGTCGCGTTGCCGGCGATGGCCTTCTTGAAGTTGTAGAGATCCCGCAGCACGCCGTACTCGCCGGCCCACGGGTTGTTCGCAAAGCCGACCGCGGGGTCGATCTTCGTGACGCCGCCGATGACCACGCCAATCAGCGGAACGGTCGCGAAACGGCCGTCCTGCGGCGAGAGAACGTAGCCTTCGCGGCCGAACACGGCGCTCTGGAGAATCATGTTGCCGCGTTGTCCGCGGATGTCGCTGAACAATCCCGTGAACAGCAGCTGCAGCGCCGTCGGATCGGACGTGGCGCCGGACACCGTCGCCGAGTTCGGGCTGGGCACGTTCAGGTCGCCCGCCTGACATCCGAGAACGGTCGCGGCGAGCACCGTCGCCGTCATGACCTTCTTGTGCATCCGAAATCCTCTATGAGTCGTCATCATGGCTCAGTACCCCAGGTCGATGCTGAAGAAGAACTGTCGATTCGTGGGATACGGCGCGAGATCGATGAAGCGGTTGAAGTTCTGGTTGCCGAAGTTGTTGAACTCGGGGTCGAAGCTCCAATAGTTGGACTTCATGCCGAGGTTACGACCCTGCACGGAGACGCGCATCTCACGAGCGCGAAGCTTCTGGGCCCACGCCGACGGCGCATCGAACGTGACGTTGATCTCGCGGAACTTCACGTAGGTGCCGAGATCGATGTATGGAGCGATGTTGTTGGCCGCCCAGATCCCGTAGCGGTAGGCGCCGAGACCCTTCGTAGCGTCAGGCGAACCGTCATCGTAGTCGCGCGAGTTGCCGCCTTCGTCGAACAGGTTCTTCGTCATGTCCGACGTGTGGCTGCCGATGCGCCAGTCGATGAGGCCCGACACCGTCAGCTTCTTGTAGCGGAAGGTGTTGAGGAACGACGTCTGACCGAGCGGCGCCGCGTCCGCGATGATCGAGTCGCGAACGACCTGGCCCGTGACAGACTTGTCGCCCGGGAAGATCCGGTGGCACGGCAAACCGTCCGAGCCGGTGTTCACGACGAGCCCGCCCGTCGCCGCGTCCGTCGTGTTCAGGCACGAGAAGGGAACGTTGCCCCAGATCAGCGTGGAGACGTTGGAGCCCGGGGCGCAGCTGTTGTACTTCACGCCCTTCGAGGTGACGAGCGTCGGAATGTCGCAGGTCGTGATACGGTTGCGGCCGTACGACGCCGCGAATGAACCGCCCGGAGCGCCGAACGCCGGCACCAGCAGCTTGTCGACGTACTGACGGTTGTGCTGGTACGTCGTGCGGATCGTCCACTCCATATCACGCGTCGTGAGCGGCACGAGGTTCAAGCCCGCCTCGAAGCCGAGCGACGAGAGCTGGCCGCCGTTGATCGTCTGGCTGCCGAGCCCCGAGCTGGGCGGCAGCGGGAAGCTCACGAGCAAGTCCTTGATGACGCGCTGGTAGCGACTCAGCTCGCCGGAGACGCGCCCGCGGAACATCGCGATGTCGGCGCCCCACTCCGTCTCGTTCATGACTTCCGGCTTGATTGCCGGGTTGCCGAGCGTGCTCGACGCCGACAGCGACCCGAGGCCGCCGATGACGCCGCCGCTCGCGATCGTGACGTCGCGCACGCCCTGGTTCGGACGGTTGCCCGATTGACCGTACGACGCGCGGATTTTCAGCTCGTCCACCTTCGACGTGATCTTCGAGAGCGGCTCGACGAAACGATAGCTCGCCGAGTATTTCGGGTAGGTGTAGAACTTCGTGCGGTCGCCGTTGTTGCTGCCACGGTCGGAGCGGAAGCCGTAGCCGAGAGCGAGCTTTTCATCGAAGCCGATGATCTGCTCGTTGAAATACTTCGACTGGTCGCGCACTTCGTTGATGCTCTGGCTCGACGAGAAGTCCGTCGACCCGGTCTGGTTCGCGATCACACGAGTCGGCAGCAGTCCACGCGCGCGAATGTTGAAGAAGTTCGTGCGCTGAGTCTCGTACGTTCCACCGACGGACGTCTGCGCCGAGTTCAGGAAGCGGAAGCCGGGCGAATAGGTCCAGACGGCGTTGAAGCTCTGATTGATGAACCGGCTGTCGGTCGACGCTTGCTGCGACGTGCCGAGGAAGGTGTCCTGCGGCTCGAACTGCAGGTAGTTCGGCGAGTACTGGTTGCCCTCGAACTGGAAGCGATCGACGCCGCCGATGTAGGTGAGCTGGACCGTGTTCTTCACCGACGAGAGCAGCGAGTAGCCGAGGCGGACGTTACCCGTCTGGCGCCAGGTATCCTCGTTGTTCTCGACGGAGTGGACGACGTCGAAGGGATTCGAGGTCGCCGCGCCGCCACCATTCATCCACATGTACACCAGGCGCCCGGTCACCGGGTCGATCTGGTGCAGATCGTAGATCGCCGGCGCGTAGCCGAACGTGTAGATCGGGCTCGTACCCGAGTTGTCGTTGTTGCCGAAGCCGTCCTGGACGAAGTTGTGCGTGATGTCGAGGCCAGCGCTCACCGTCCACTTGTCGCCGATCGTCTGATCGAGGTTCAGGCGGCCCGACGTCCGGCGCGCGCCGGTGTTCTGCTCGATGCCGTGGTTTTGGCGGTCGTTGAGCGACGCGTAATAGCGCGTGGCGTTGACCCCACCCGACGACGAGATGACGGTCTCGAACGACGGCGTGTGATTGTTGTACAGGTCGCCCTGCCAGTCATACCACGGGCAGGTCGGGGTGCAGTTCGCCTTCGCCAAGGAGTCGGCGTGCGCCGAGGAGCCGAGGTACGGCTTGACCGAGGCGTAATCCGCGAAACGGCGCGAGCCGAGGAGCCGGACGGCTTCCTGCGAGCCAAGACGCTGCGTGATGTTATAGCGAGTCTGACCGGCCTTTCCGCGCTTCGTCGTGATGACGACGACGCCGTTCGTGGCGCGTGAGCCGTAGATCGCCGTCGCCGCGGCCGATTTCAGGACTTCGATGTTCTCGATGTCGTTCGGATTGAGGTCGGCGAGGCGGTTGACCGTCTGGTCCTGCGTCGAGTTCGTCGTGCCGCCCGAGCGCGTGACCGAGGTGAGGCCACCGGCGACGGAATTGTTCGAGTAGATGACGCCGTCGACGATAAACAGGGGATCTCCAGAGGCGTTGATCGACGTGGCACCGCGGATCTGAATCTGGAATCCGCCCCCCGGGACGCCGCTGTTTTCAGAGACCGAGGCGCCGACGATCTTGCCCTGGAGCGCGCCGTCGATCGTCTTCGCCGGTACGGCGACGATGTCTTCGGCGGATACCGACGCGATGGCCGTCGACGCGTTGCGCCTGTCGACCGTCGTGGCCTGACCCGTTACGGTCACGCCTTCCAGTTGAAGGACGTCCTTCTCGAGCTCGAAGTCCGCCGTCGACTGAGACGACGTTACGATCTTCTGCTGTCGCTTGAACCCGATCGCGCGAACCAGAATCTGGACGTCGCCGGAGGGCACTTTGAGGCGATATTCACCTCGCTCATTGGTTCGGATGCCCAACTGGGCGCCCACGATGCCGATTGTGGCCTCGGTAATTGGGGTACCTATTCCGGCCTGCGTCACCTTTCCCGTGATCTCGCGCGTTTGGGCGAGTAGCGGGATCGGCGCGCACGCGAGAAACGCGGCGAGCGATGCGATGGTTCGACGACGCACGGAGACGCCTCCGAAGAGTGGAGTGGAGCGGGGGGGGAAAATGAGAGTGGTGTCGACAGCAACGGCGACCCGTCACGCAAATTCAGCCTACAACGCGTTTACGTTGGGTCTGCACCCTCTCGGCATCTCAACCCGAGGAAGGGCCTTTTCGTCACACCGACATGCCCGATTTTCAACGGTGAGCAGGACTTAGTCAAGTGACACGTAAAGTGATTTCTGCACCAACATGCGATCCCACATGTCCGCCGTGACGAACCGTTCGCTGATTTCGGACAACAAATCGCCGGACCGCCCCCACGTCGTTCGCGCGTACGCCCCCGGCGGGATCGGGAATCTCGGCCCTGGACTCGATATCCTTGGGTGCGCCGTCACGGGACTCGGCGACATCGTCGACGCGCGGTTCGTGGACGTACCGGGCGTCCATTTGGAGCAGGCGGGTCACAAAAGCTTGCCGGTCGACCCGGCTCGGAACGCGGCCTCGATCGCCGCTAGCGAAGTCATCCGCAAATCGGGGGGAACCTCGGCCGGCGTCGCCCTTCGGGTGACGAAGGGCCTTCCGTTATCCGGTGGCCAGGGAGGGAGCGCCGCATCAGCCGTAGCCGGCGCGGTCGCGACGAATGCTTTGATCGGAAATTCCCTGAGTCAGCTCGAGGTTCTCGAGTCCGCCTACGCCGCGGAGCGAACGCTCTCCGGACGGCACATCGATAATGTGGCGCCGGCGCTCTTCGGGGGAATCCTGCTCATTCGTTCGGTTGAGCCGTTCGACTTCGACCGACTTCCCGTCCCTCCGGCACTTCGGATCGTGCTCGTTCATCCGGCAATGCAACTCCGCACCGCCGAGGCGCGCGCGGTTCTCCCCCGCTCCGTCGATCTCGACGTCGCGGTCGCCCAAGCCGGGGCGGTCGCGGCGATGGTCGCGGCATTTTGCACCGGCGACCTGTCTCGCCTTCGCGGCGCCGTCGATGATCGGATCGCCGAGCCGGCGCGCGCCCCGCTCTTGCCGGGCTTCGATGCCGCCAAGCGCGCGGCGCTCGAGGCAGGAGCGCTCGGCTGCTCGATCTCCGGCGCTGGGCCCTCCTCGTTCGCGCTGTGCGATGGCAACGACTCAGCGACAAAGGTGTGCGACGCGATGGTCGCGGCCTATCGAAACGTCGGCATTCCCTCCTCAGGTCGCGTCGCGGAAGTCGATCAGCGCGGCGCGCGATTGCTCGGCGACGACGAATGATCGAACAACGATCGGTCCAGGTCTGCGAGGATTGCGGCACCCGAATCCCGGAAACCGACTCGCGCGGCGATTGTCCCGCGTGTGGCGGATTGCTCGAGATCGCGCACGAGCTGTCGAGCGATCCCTCGTCGCTCAAAGAGATGTTCGCCGAGCGTCGCGGGCAGGTCAGCGGGTGCGAGCAGTCGGGCGTGTGGCGATATCGCGAGCTGGTGTTGCCGACAGCCGCTGACGTCGATGTCGTGACGCACCCTGAAGGCAACACGCCGCTGATGCGGCGCGAGCCATTGAGCCGGTGGACCGGCGTCGACGATCTCTGGATCAAACACGAGGGCCACAACCCGACCGGATCGTTCAAGGATCGCGGAATGACGGTCGCGATCACTCAAGCGCGACGCACGGGCGCGCGGGCCGTGGCGTGCGCGTCGACCGGGAACACCTCGGCATCACTTGCGGCGTACGCCGCGCAGGCGGGACTTCCGGCGCTCGTCTTCGTCCCCGCGGGCCGCGTCGCCCTTGGCAAGATCGCACAGACGATCGCCTACGGCGCGCGGACGCTCGTCGTGCGCGGCAACTTCGACGCGTGTCTCGCGCTCGCCGTCGAAGCGCGCGACGCACTCGGCGTCCAGCTGCTCAATTCGGTGAATCCGTTTCGCCTCGAGGGGCAGAAGACGATCGTGTTCGAGTTGCTCGAGCAGCTCGACTGGTCTCCGCCGGATTGGATCGCGCTACCGGCGGGCAATCTTGGGAATACGGCGGCATTCGGCAAAGCGCTCCGCGAAGCACGCTCGCTCGGCTTGATCTCGCACGTTCCGCGGATCGCGGCCATTCAAGCGGCGGGTGCGGCGCCATTCGCCCGAAGCTTCACCGGCGGATTCGCCGAGCGAATGCGGGTCGAGCCCGAAACAATCGCGACGGCAATTCGCATCGGTGCGCCGGCGTCGTGGAATCGCGCCGTACGCTCGATTCGAGAGACGAACGGCGTCGTCGAATCGGTAACCGACGCCGAGATTCTCGAGGCCAAGGCGGTGATCGACGCGTCGGGCGTCGGGTGCGAACCAGCGAGCGCGGCGAGTGTCGCGGGCGTCGCGAAGCTCCGGCGTGCGGGAACCATTGGCGATGACGAGAGCGTCGTCGCGGTACTGACGGGTCACGTGCTCAAGGATCCGGGCGCGGTCGTCGCGTACCATCAAGACACTGAGCCCGCCCCCGATCGTGCCAATCGTCCAATCGAGATCGACGCAACGCTCGCCGATGTTGAACGGGCGATGCTGTCATCCTGAGCGAAGCGAAGGACCTTCTTTCCTCACTTCGTGGCCGGCCACTGGTGATTCACAGTAGGTCCTTCGGTCGCTTCGCTCCCTCAGGATGACGGCAGGGGCGGTCCCTCACGACGACAGTTAGTAGTAATACCCGAAAATGATCCCCATCTCGTCCGTGCTCTGCAGACCGAATGTGACGGTGCGGCTCGTCGTGTTGTTCCATGTGATCACCGACTTGAGCCCCTGGCCTTTCTCCAGCACGATCGGGGTCGCGAAGGAGGTCTGCGCCGGGTGCTCCCAATCGACGCTCTCGTAGACCAGCTCTCCGTCGCGCGATCCGCCGACAATCTTGATCTGGAAGCGCGTCCCGAGCTGGTGCATGTGTGAGGTGAGCATGAACACCGTCGTCGTCTGCGAGACGACGAAGATCTTTTCGATCGTCGTTTCCTTTCCCGCGGGCAACGAGATCGACGTGTTCGACATATTGAGCGAGTGCGCGACCTTCGTCACCTGCGACGCGGGAACGGTGAACAGATTCGCGTAGGCTTCGCCGGGCACTTCCGCGCTCGTCCGGTTCACGTAGTGCACGTTCATGTCGACGCTGAACGACGCCGGCAGTTGAAGTGCGACGCCAGTGGGAAAGGTGTAATCCATAGTCTGGCTCATCGCGCCGGCGATGAAGACGTGGCAGGCCATCGGAATCATGTTGAGCAGATTCATCGACCCGTCGGGATTTCGGATGTCGCGTACTACATTCGCCTGCGGCGTGCATGGCCAGCCGGGCGCCATCGTCTGATCGATGCTGTACAGCACGAAATGATGGCTGAGCGGCCGCATCGCCGTCTGGATGCGACGCACGTAGATGTCGGCGGCATTGCCCAGCGGACGATAGACGAACAGCTCGCGCTCGAAGTTGGCCTTCACGCCGAACGAGTCGACGTGGATCTGATATCCCTGGCCCGCGGGGGGCGCGACCAGCGGCGCGAAGGTCGCTCCGCTTTGCAGGGTCTTGCTCGCCAGCATCGTGCTGTCCGCAACCACGCCACTGCGCGGCGCGCCCGCTTCGATCCATTTCCTTATGAAATCCACTTGCCCCTGCGTCAGCGCGGGCGAGCCGACGGGCATAATGTTGCCGTACTCGCCGTTATGGGCCGCGAGGGCGAGCACCACTTTCTGAAACAGCAGACTGCTGTCCGGCTTGAAGGGGATGACGCGCTTCAGCCCGTCCCGATCGGCCGCCAGGCTCGCCGGTCGGGCATTCACGAGATTGTCGTAGGCGACCGCCGGCGTGAGGGCGAGGTTGCCGCTCGTCGGCAACGCCGACGCGTGACACTCGGACGCGGCGCAGCTCGGCGTGAGCACGGCCCGCTGGAGTTGATCGAAGCTGCCGCTCGCCGCTCCCGTCGATGGAGAACCGCCGGGCGGCGTCGCCGGTTGGTCGCCACCGCAACCGATGGCGGCAGCTACGACCAGGGAGATGAGAGCAGCACGTCCGCGCATCGACGATGGGTTGAGGACCGAGGCCGCCCGCGCTAATCGTGCGTCGCGGTTGCGGCGGGAGTGTTCACCGTGAAGAATACGTTCGGGCGCGCGAACCCGCCGCGCCAGTACACCTGCGCTTCGCCTCCCCTTCCTCGACCTATCACTATGCGACTGACGTCACGCACTCTCCTCTACACGGCGGCGCTCGCCGGCGGATCGATACTTCCCGCCGCGCTGGCCGCTCAGGGGCGCGGTGGCCAAGGCGGACCGGACAACCGCCCCGAAGTCACCTTCCCCGTCACGATCCCGCCCGACGACGCAAAGCTCCAAGCGATGAAGAAGGAAGCGATGCGGCTCGTCGACAGCATGGCGACCTTCACGCAGCAAATGGTCGACCAGGTGTTCAGCTTCGGCGAGCCTGGCTTCCAGGAATTCGAGACCAGCGCGTACCTCACCGGCATTCTCGAGAAGAACGGCTTCAAGGTGACGCGCGGCGTTGCCGGCATTCCCACAGCGTGGACCGCCACGTGGGGCTCGGGCAAGCCAGTCATCTCGCTCGGCTCCGACATCGACGACATCCCGCAGGCGAGCCAGAAGCCGGGCGTCGGCTATAAGGATCCGATCGTCGCCACCGCGCCGGGACACGGCGAAGGACACAACGCCGGTGTTCCGATGAACATCACGGCGGCGATCGCGGTGAAGAAGATCATGGAACGCGAGCATATCCAGGGCACAATTCACCTGTGGCCAGGCGTCGCCGAAGAGCTGATGGCCGGCAAGATGTATTTCGTGCGCGCCGGAATGTTCAAGGACGTCGACGCGGTACTCTTCGCGCACATCAGCAACGATATGGGTGTGACGTACGGCCAGAGCAACCAAGCAGCCCTGATCAGCGCGCAGTTCCACTTTCAGGGTTCGAGCTCGCACGCCGCGGGCGCACCGTGGGCGGGACGCTCGGCGCTCGACGCCGTCGAGTTGATGGACGTGGCGTGGAACTTCCGCCGCGAGCATCTGCCGCTGACCCAGCGGTCGCACTACGTGATCACGGACGGCGGCGATCAGCCCAACGTCGTGCCGCCGACGGCAACGGTGTGGTACTACTTCCGCGAGCAGGACGCGCCGAAGGTGCAGGCGCTGTTCGCGCTCGGCGACACGCTCGCGCGCGCCGCGGCGATGATGACGAGCACGAAGCTCGTCGGCGTCGACATCGTCGGCGGCGGCTGGTCGGGTCACTTCAACAAAGTGATCGCGTATCAGATGAACGAGAACATCAAGACGGTCGGCATGCCGGAGTACTCGGAGGCCGACCAGGAGCTCGCGCGCGGAATTCAGAAGGAGCTCGGCCAGACGCCGCGCGGACTCGGCGGCGGGCGCGGGGGGCGTGGCGGCGGCGCTGGCGGCAACGGAACGGGCGAGCTTCCTCCACCGCCGCGTCCGGAGAGTTTCCAGGGCGGTGGCTCCGATGATATCGGCGACGTCTCGTGGAACGTTCCCACCGTGACGCTCCGCTTTCCCGGCAACATTCCCGGTCTGCCGGGACACAACTGGGCGAACGCGATCTCGATGGCGACGCCGATCGCGCACAAGGGCGCGACGGCGGGCGCGAAGGTTCAGGCGCTGACGACGCTCGATCTCATGACGAAGCCGACGCTCATCTCACAGGCGTGGGATTATTTCCGCAACGTGCAGACGAAGGACATCAAGTACTACCCGCTGATGCGTCCGGAAGACAAGCCCCCGATTTGGATGAACAAGGTCATGATGGACCGGCTGCGTCCGGAGATGAAGAAGTTCTACTTCGACCCGACGAAGCACAAAACGTATCTCGAGCAGCTCGGCATCAAGTACCCGACGGTGCGGGACAGCACGAAGATCGTGCCGTAGCTGGCGGCTCTTTCTCGGACAAAAAGGGGGCGCGATTCATTTTGAATCGCGCCCGTTTTGTATTGCGTGACGACCGCATGACGGGTAACAGCGAAACTGCTTTTGAAACACAGGGGACACTGAGGCCACGGAGGACACAGAGGACTGCCTCCCATGAGCTCCGATCTGCGGCAATTGAACGATTTGACAGGCGCCGTTATCGCGAGCGCTCTGCGGGTCCATAGCACTCTCGGGCCTGGGCTTCTCGAGAGTGCGTATCACGCCTGCTTGATCTATGAGCTCGGCGTTCGAAGACTGGACGTACAGTCGCAGGTGGCTGTACCCATCGATTACAACGGCGTCATCATTGAGACGGCCTACAAGATGGATCTTCTAGTGGAGAACCAAGTCGTAGTCGAGCTCAAAACGGTCAGCAAAATCCTGCCTGTTCACGAGGCTCAGCTTCTTTCCTACCTTCGGCTAGGCCGACGGCGCGTCGGACTGCTGATCAACTTTCACGAACTTCACCTGCGCGACGGCATCAAGCGCATGGTGAACTGAGGCGGCGGAGCTTTTGCCGTGCGCCGTCCTCCGTGCCCTCTGTGTCCTCTGTGTCCTCTGTGTCCTCTGTGGTTCAAATACCGTTGTTGGCCTTACCGTCCGTATCGACGCGCTTTCCCGGCGTATGCGTCGCAATCGCCTCAGGATCCAACGAGTCTTTTCGCCGAACCAGTGTCAGGATCGTATACACAGCCACTACCTCGGCGCCCTGATTCCGGACCTCCACATCCCACGCCACGACTCCTTGTGGCACCTGCCCCTCTTTCTTCTCCTTGGCAGTTTTCTGTTTGACGGTGAGCGTCGCCTGGATTGTGTCGCCCGGATAAACGGGCTTCACGAACCGCAGCGTTTCCAGCCCGTAGTTCGCCAACACCGGGCCGGGCGCCGGATCAACGAATAGTCCCGCCGCGGCCGAGAGAACGAAGTAGCCGTGCGCGACCCGGCGTTCGAAGATCGAGTCGCGGGCCGCGATGTCGTCCATGTGGGCGTAGAAGAAGTCGCCGCTGATGCCGGCGAAATTCACAATGTCGGCCTCGGTTACCGTGCGTCGCGGCGTGACGAGCGCGTCGCCGACCTCGAGCTCCTCGAAGTATTTGCGGAACGGGTGCACGCGGTCTTCACGCCGCGCGGCGCCAGGGGTGTATTCGTGCGTGACGTGCATCAGCGTCGTCGGTGAGCCCTGCACCGCCGTCCGCTGCATGTAGTGCAACACGCCGCGAACGCCGCCCATCTCCTCTCCGCCGCCCGCGCGACCAGGACCACCGTGGACGAGGTGCGGCAGTGGTGATCCGTGGCCAGTGGACTCCTTGGCGCTGTCGCGATTCACGACCATGAGACGCCCGTGATACGCCGCGGTGCCGAGGACGACCTGGCGCGCGAGGTTGTCGTCGCTGGTGAAGAGCGAGCCGACCAAGCTTCCCTTCCCCCGCTTCGCGAGCTCGATCGCCTCGTCGGTGCTTCGATAAGGCATCAGCGTGTTCACCGGGCCGAACGCCTCGACGTCGTGCGGCTCGTTGGCGGCAAAGGGATCTTTGGCGTAGAGGAGTAGCGGCGGGAAGAACGCTCCGCGCTCGCGGTCAGCGCCGACGACGGCGAAGTCGTCGAGATTTCCGTACACTGTTTCGGTGACGCGGCGTAGGGCGTCGACGCTCTTTCGGACCTCGGAGACCTGTCCGCGCCCCGCGAGCGGTCCCATACGAACGCCGTCGGCCGCCGGGTCGCCTACTGTCGTCGTCTCGAGGCGCTTGATGAGCGCCCGCATCACATCCTGGAGGATGCCCTCCGGGACGAGCGTTCGACGAATCGCCGTACACTTCTGTCCCGCCTTCGTCGTCATCTCGCGCACGACTTCTTTGACGAAGAGGTCGAACTCCGGCGTACCGGGAACAGAATCAGCCCCCAACATGGAATAGTTGAGCGAGTCCGCTTCCATGTTGAAGCGCACGTTGTTCTCGACGATCGACCGCGACGTCTTGAGCATCTTCCCGGTGGCCGCCGACCCGGTGAACGCGACCGCGGATTGGCAGTCGAGGTGCTCGAGAAGGTCGCCGCTGCTGCCGCAGACCAACTGAATCGCGCCGGCCGGGAACAAGCCGGACTCGATCATCGCGCGAAACACGACTTCGGTGAGGTACGACGTGACCGTCGCCGGTTTGACGATCGCCGGCATGCCGGCGAGCAGCGTCGGCGCGAGTTTCTCCAACATTCCCCACACGGGGAAGTTGAACGCGTTGATGTGGACGGCCACGCCCTCGAGCGGAACGCAGATGTGCCGGCCGACGAATGTGCCGCCCTTCGACAACATCTCCGTCGGGCCGTCGACGTAGAAGGTTTCGTTGGGGAACTCGCGCCGCCCGCGCGACGCATACGCGAAGAACGTCCCGATGCCCCCCTCGATGTCCACCCACGAGTCGGACTTCGTCGCGCCGGTCGCCGCCGACACGACATAGAACTCGTCCTTTCGCGACATGAGATACTGCGCCATCGCCTTGAGCATCAGCGCCCGCTCATGGAACGTCATGCGCCGCAGCGCGGGGCCGCCGACGCGGCGAGCGTAGTCGACCATGCCGCCGAAGTCGATCCCCTCGGTCGACGCCTCGGCGATCTTCGCTCCGGTCACGGCGTGGAAGAGATCCGTTCCCCGTCCGCTCCCCGTTTGCCATTCGCCGCGCACGTAATTCTCGAGACGGCGAGGCTCGTTGCCGGCGACGCCGACGAGTCGTGAGCTCGCCCCCGCGATACTCGTTGTCATGATTCTCTCGTCTGATGCCAAGTTCGATATTGCTCGCCGCCGGCCCGATCGCTCATCGACTGTCGATCCTCGATCCGCCGCAACGGTTCGCAAGCAATCAGCGATGCGTGCAACCGCGCCGGCAGCGACTGATAGAGTCGTGTGCCTTCCGTCTTCCAGCTGACCATATCGTCGGTCACGTCGCGGACGACTTTCGCTGGACTCCCGACGACCACCTTTCGCGGCGGGATCTGCGTGTCCGCCGGGACGAACGTCAGCGCGCCAACGATGCATTCGGCGCCGATGACCGCGTTGTCCATGATCACCGCATTCATTCCGATCAGCGCGTTCCGGCCAATCCGTGCTCCGTGCACGATCGCGCCGTGTCCGACGTGCGCGCTGGCCTCGAGGACGACGGTCGTACCCGGGAACATGTGGATGACGCAGTTCTCCTGCACGTTGCATCCGTCTTCGATGACGACTTTTCCCCAATCGCCCCGAATCGCCGCACCCGGTCCGACATACACGTCGCGCCCGATGATCACGTCGCCGGTCACGCTCGCGTTCGGATGCACGAACGCGGTTTCGTGAACGACCGGGACGATGCCTTCAAAAGAAAACACTGTCATCCTGAGGCGCGCAGCGACGAAGGATCTATCGTCCCCATCTCGTGTCTGGTCAATGAAAGTAGATCCTTCGCTTCGCTCAGGATGACAGCCTTTCGATGATCGTCGCCATGCCCTGCCCCACGCCGATGCACATCGTGCACAGCGCGTAACGTCCACCGCGCAACTCGAGCTCCTGGGCGGCCGTCAACAGCAGTCTCGCCCCAGACATCCCCAACGGATGCCCGAGCGCGATCGCCCCGCCATTCGGATTGACGCGAGGATCGTCGTCGCGCAAACCGAGCTCGCGAAGACACGCCAATGACTGCGCGGCGAACGCCTCGTTCAATTCGATCACGTCCATCGCCGCGAGATCGAGCTTCGCTTGCGCGAGCACCTTGCGCGTCGACGGCACCGGTCCCATCCCCATGATCCGCGGCTCGACGCCGGCAACCGCCGTCGCGACGACTCGCGCCAGCGGCACCGCGCCAAGTCGTTTCAGCCCCTCGTCCGACGCGACGAGCAACGCAGCCGCGCCGTCGTTCAGCCCCGACGAGTTGCCCGCGGTGACGGTTCCCCCCGTGGCTCTGAACGCGGGCTTCAATCTCGCCAGTATCTCGAGCGTCGAATCGGGACGAAGAAATTCGTCCTGATCGAAACACTTCGGATCGCCCTTTCGCTGCGGGATGTCGACCGCGACGATTTCTTTCGCCAACCGGCCGGTCGCGCGTGCCTCGGCCGCCTTCTGCTGCGATCGCAAGGCGAACGCGTCCTGATCTCCCCGTGTGACCTTGTACTGCTCGGCGACGTTCTCCGCCGTCTCGCCCATCGAGTCGGTACCGTATTTCGCCTTCATCTTCGGGTTGACGAAGCGCCACCCGAGACTCGTGTCGAACAGCTCGACGTCGCGCGCGAATGGCTTGCTCGCTTTGGACATCGCATACGGCGCGCGCGTCATGCTCTCGACGCCGCCCGCGATGTAGATGTCACCCTCGCCGATCTTCACGGCGCGCGCCGCGCTGGCCACCGCGCTCATCCCCGATGCGCAAAGGCGATTCACCGTTTCACCGGGAACCGTGACGGGAAGCCCCGACAGGAGCGACGCCATGCGAGCGACGTTGCGATTGTCTTCTCCGGCCTGGTTCGCGCAGCCGAGAATGACGTCGGTGACGTCGGCGGGATCGAGCGTCGGGTGCCGCGCGACGAGGCGTGCGATCGCGTGCGCCGCCAGATCGTCGGCGCGAACCTCGCTCAGTCCGCCCGAAAGATTCCCGATCGCCGTGCGCACACCGTCGACGATGTAGGCGTTGTTCATTCGGATTCCGCGATCAGTGGTTGATTCGTTCGGTACACCGTTCCGCGGAAGAGTGCCACGACCTCGGTCCCGCGTTCCACCGCGACGCGGTAGAACGCCAGGCGTTTTGTTGCGCTCTCTTCATCGGCTGTCGCGGTCAGCACGTCGCCGACCGCGATCGCCTTCGGATAGGTGATGCTGTTCTCGATGCTGAGCGTGATGTTGCCGTGCGTGTTCGACGCGAACGCGAGCGCGCTGTCGGCGAGCGCGAACGGGATCGCGCCGTGACATACACCGAAGCCGTTCTGCATTTCCGGTCGTACCTCCATCCGCACCGTCGCGCCGCTTGGCCGAACATCGACCACCTCGACGCCGAGCCATTGGCTGAACGCGTCCTTCGCCATCATGGCCGAGACGACGCGCTCGGCGAGCCGTTGGGCGTCGCTCATTGGAAGAATCGGCGCTCGTCGCGAACCATCCGTCGCAACAATGCGCTCGGCCGGTAGCGGTCCTCGCCGTATTCCGCGTGCAAACGCTCGAGCCAGCCGAGCACGCGAGGCAGTCCGAGCTCGTTCGCCCAAGCGAGCAAGCCCTTGGGATAATTTACCCCTTTCGTCATCGCGAGATCGATGTCCTCCGGCGACGCAACGCGCATGAGGACGGCGTCGGCCGCCTCGTTGATCAGCATCGCGATGATCCGCTCGAAGACGAGCAGCCCGAGCGCGGGGTCCTTGTCGGGCTCCGGCCGCGACGCGCCATCGCGGTAGTCGTAATAGCCGCGCCCGCTCTTGCGACCGAGAAAGCCGGCGTCGACGAGTCGTTGTTGCGTGAGCGACGGTTTGTATCGTGGATCGTTGAACAGGCTCTCGAACACCGTACGCGTCACGGCGTAGTTCACGTCATTGCCGATGAAGTCCATCAGCTCGAACGGGCCCATGCGAAAACCGCCGAGCTCCTTCATCGCCCAATCGATCGTCGCGCAATCGGCGACCCCTTCGTCGTACAGACGAAGGGCTTCCCCATAACACGGCCGCGCGACGCGGTTCACGATGAACCCCGGCGTGTCGGACGCGACGACGGGAAGTTTCTTCCAGCGCCGCGCCGTGTCGTACGTGTGCTTGACCACATCGCCGTCGCTGGCCAGCCACGGGACGACCTCGACGAGCGGCATGACAGGCGCCGGATTGAAGAAGTGCATCCCGACGACGCGACCGGGCGTGGCACACGACGCCGCGATCGCCGCGACGGAGAGTGAGGAAGTGTTCGTCGCGAGGATGGCGTCGGGGGCCACGACCTGCTCGAGCGCCTTGAACAACGACTGCTTGATGTCGATGCGCTCGACAACCGCCTCGACGACGAAATCGCAGTCGCGGTAGATGCCGGCGTCGCCGTGCAACGCGTCTTCTTGAAAATCGATCCGCGACAAGATGGCGTCGGCGTCGCCGCGTGACAGGCGCTGCTTCTCGACGTCGCGGTCTAGCGTCTTGGCGATGCTCGTTCGCGCTTTTTCAGTCGCGTGGGGCGTGGCGTCGGCGACGATGACGCGGTCCCCCGCCGCGGCGGCTACCTGCGCGATTCCCGTTCCCATCGCTCCGGCGCCGACGACGCCGACGAGCATCGTCCCGTCCGAGGGTCGGGTCGTCACCGGCCGGTGAACACGGGCTGTCGCTTCTCGAGGAAGGCGTGGACGCCCTCCGCGTAGTCAGCGGTCTTACCCGCTTCCCGCTGCAACTCTTCCTCGAAGTCGAGCTGCGCGTCGAGATCGATGCCAAGCGACCGGTTGAACCCACGCTTGATCAGGCCGAGCGCGCGGGTCGGCTGGGTCGCGAGCTGACGCGCCGTCCCAGTCGCCGTCTCCAACAGCGTGTTCGGCTCGACAACCATATATACCAGACCCCAATCGCGCGCCTGCTCGGCCGACATCTTCTCGGCGAGCATCGTCATCACCGTCGCCCGATGAAGACCGACGATCCGCGGGAGGATGAACGTCCCGCCGCTGTCCGGGATGACACCGATCTTCGCAAAGGATTGGACAAATGTCGCCCCCGAGGACGCGAACACGATGTCACAGGCGAAGGCCAGGTTCGCCCCCGCGCCGGCCGCCACGCCGTTTACCGCGCAGACAACCGGTTTTTCCAGCTTACGGATGGCGCGAATGACCGGGTTGTAGCTGTCGCGAACGATATCGCCAAGGTCCGGCATCGCCCGATCGCGGGGGGCCGCCTCGGCGAGATCTTGCCCCGCGCAGAAGCCCCGCCCGGATCCGGTCAGCACGACGGCACGAATCGTGTCGTCCGCGCCGGCCCGTGATAGCGCGTCGCAGAGCTCGCGCGCCATCGCGCGGGTGAAGCTGTTGAGAACCTCAGGCCGATTGAGCGTGACCGTTGCCACACCATCGGCGTTATTCCAGAGGATGTCGGGCATTGACCCTAAGATACTCTTACCCGTCCTACAGGGCAGTAGACGCCGCCGCGTCGACAACGACAGATTACAGCACGTGACTACATTGCCGCCGCCGGTTCCGCGAGGAGGACGTTCCCGGTCCGCGTCTCAGGCGCCCAAGGGCGCCGACGTCTCCCCGCCCGAATCGCGCTTCGATTGGCGCCGCATCGCCTACCACGCCCTCGTCTCGCGAGCCCTCGACGATATCGAGGAGACGACCAACAAGAATCGCGCGAACGTTCCGCGTGAACATCTTGTGCTCTACCAGTTTTCGGCGCGTGGCCACGAAGTGGCCGAGGCCATCCTTGGCTCGCTGATCACGCATCCGCATGATGCAGCCAGCGCCTACTACCGATCACGCCCGTTGCTGCTCTCGCTCGGACTGAGCATCGAGGATGCGTTCGCGAGCCCGCTCGGGCGCGCCGGAGGCTTCAGCGATGGCCGCGATATCGGCGTCGTCTGTAACCTGCCGAATCGCGATGGACCGATCGTGCTACCGATGTCCGGCGACGTCGGATCGCAGTACACACCGTGCGCCGGATGGGCACAAGCGATTCGCTATCACGCCGACGTTCTCGGCGACGATACGTGGAACGGCGCGATCGGCGTCGTCCTCGGCGGCGAAGGATCCGTCGCGACAAACGGCTTCTGGTCGGCACTCACGATCGCGACGACGCTTTCCCTACCAATGCTCTTCTACATCGAAGACAACGGCCTGGGGATCTCGGTGCGCGGCGACATGCAGACGCCGGGTGGCGACATCGCGCGCAATCTCGCGTCCTTCACGAATCTCCTTACTCGCGACGGTGATGGCA
Source organism: Gemmatimonadaceae bacterium (assembly GCA_035535975.1). Classification (GTDB taxonomy): domain Bacteria; phylum Gemmatimonadota; class Gemmatimonadetes; order Gemmatimonadales; family Gemmatimonadaceae; genus JAQBQB01. The sequence goes on from DATLPC010000104.1 coordinate 23,689, forward strand.
CCAACCCGGCGGAAAGCGCGGCGTTGCTCGCCGAGTGCGTCGACCATGTTCGTGCCGGGAATGGTCCCGCGCTGGTGCGACTGACCGTTCCGCGCCTGTGCAGCCACTCCGGACCAGACAACCAGCGAGGCTACCGGACCGACGCCGAGATCAAAGCCGATGCGCAACGCGATCCGCTTCCCCGTCTGCGCGAGTTTCTCGTTCCGTCGCGCATGTCCGAGCCGGAGTGGGCCGCGCTCGAGGCGGAGGTCGGCCGCGACGTGCAAGCGGGACTCGACGCGGCGCGCGCTCGGCCGGATCCCGATCCCGCAACCGTAGCGCGTTGGCTGTACGCCGACGACTCGGCCGAGTCACCTGAGGCATTGGGCGGGCTGTCGCGCGTCGAACGCGCCGCGCTTGCTGGAACGACCGAGGCAGCCGAAGGAAATGAGGTCGTCCGTTTCGCCGAGGCCGTGCGGCGCACTTTACGGCACGAGCTCGAGGTCAACGAAAAGGTCCTCGTGTTCGGCGAAGATGTCGGACGAAAGGGTGGCGTGCATTTGGTCACCGAGGGCCTGCAAAAGCAGTTCGGCAACGGCCGTGTGTTCGACACGAGTCTCTCGGAAGAGGGGATCGTCGGCCGCTCCGTCGGCATGGCGATCGCCGGGTTGATGCCGGTGGCTGAGATCCAGTTCAGAAAGTACGCGGACCCCGCCGCCGAACAGCTCAATAACTGCGGCACCCTGCGGTGGCGCACGGCGAACCGGTTCGCGGCGCCAATTGTCGTCCGCATGCCCGGCGGTTTCGGAAAAGACGTCGGCGACCCCTGGCACAGCCTGAGCGACGAAGTGCGTTTCGCGCACGCGTATGGCTGGCAGGTGGCCATGCCGTCCAACGCCGCGGACGCTGTCGGTCTCTTGCGCAGCGCCATGCGCGGGGCGAATCCGACGATTTTCTTCGAGCATCGGTCGCTGCTCATGACCAGCGACGGCAGCTCGCGGTATCCCGGAGACGACTTCGTGATCCCGTTCGGGGTCGCGAACGTCTTACGCGCCGGGACCGACATCACCGTCGTGAGCTGGGGCGCCCTCGTGCACCGTTGTGTCGCGGCGGCCGAGAACTTCGGCGATCGAGTCGAACTGATCGACCTGCGGACCGTCGCGCCGTGGGACCGGAACGCGGTGCTCGAATCTGTTCGCAAGACCGGGCGATGCCTGATCGCTCATGAGGACAATCTCACGGCCGGGTTCGGCGCCGAAATTGCCGCGACGGTCGCCAAGGACGCCTTCTGGAGTCTCGACGCCCCCGTGGACCGGGTTGCCGTGGAAGACATTCCGATGCCCTACCACCCCGTGCTTCTCGACGCGGTGCTGCCGAGTGTCGAGCTCATCGCGTCGCGCATCGAGGCCTTGCTGGCGACGTAGCCCATACAAAAGACGGAAACTTTCGCGAACCGGCCGACTATCACATAGTTCGGCCCCGCGGTCGTCGTCCTCTCTTTCGGAGCACCGTCATGACCAATCGCCACGCACTTACTCCGACGCAGCAAATCGCCTTTGACGAGCTTGTGCGAGCGGCGGTCCCCGGTCAGGTGGTTGTGCTCTTCGGGAATCAAGGAACCGGGCGAACGACGATCCTCGATCGTCTCGCCGACCGCTTGGGCGGAACGGTGCTTGGCGCGCCGGCGCTCGAGTCGGCGGTGAATGGGCATCACCCGCTGGCGATCGAAGATGCCTTTTACGACATGGTCGGCAGTGCGCTCGACGCCAATCCGGTGGTGCTTGTCGACGACTTCCAGTACCTCGCGCAGACGATCGAGGGCTGCCGCGCCTATCCGCGCGGCGGATTCATCGCCGTCGCGACAACCGCGCTCGCCGAGCGCGTCGCCGAACGTGGATCGACGCTGGTGATCGCCTCGGAAGCGTTGATGCCGTCTCTCATGCGCGCCGGCGCGCGCGTTGGAATCCGCGAGCTCACGGTCGACGATTACCAGGCAGTGTGCGGCGCGTACCTGAGCGCCGATCAGGTCGAGGCGCTCGATTTCGCAAAGATCTTCCGGTTCGCTCGTCGCATGAACGCACGTCAACTGCGCCGGGCTTGCGAATCGACACGAGAAAAACTCAATGGCTCGACGGCCACCGACACGTTCATCGAGTATCTCCGCGCCGCGCAACTCATCAGCAATGTCGACCTCGGCGAAGTCCAGACCGTCTCGCTCAAAGACCTCAAGGGGATGGACGACGTCATTCGCGCGTTGGAAGCCAACGTTATCATGCCGCTCGAGCACAGCGAGCTCGCGGAGGAGCTTTCGCTGAAACCGAAGCGCGGCGTGTTGCTTGCCGGCCCCCCGGGCACGGGCAAGACGACGGTCGGCCGCGCGCTCGCTCATCGACTCCGCGGCAAATTCTTCTTGGTCGACGGCACGGTGATCGCCGGCACGCCGATGTTCTACAACCAGTTGCACGGCGTGTTCGAGGCCGCGATGCGCAATGCTCCGTCGGTCGTGTTCATCGACGACAGCGACGTGATCTTCGAGGGACAAGATCCGGGCCTCTATCGCTACCTACTCACGATGCTCGACGGATTGGAGAGCGAGAGCGCCGGCGGCGTCTGTCTCGTGCTCACGGCAATGGATGTCGGAAGTTTGCCGCCCGCCCTCGTGCGATCGGGACGCATCGAGCTCTGGCTCGAGACGCGGCTCCCCGACCAATCGGCGCGCGAGGCGATTCTTCGCGACCTGTGCGATCGCCTGCCGGCCAGCGTCGGTACGCTCGACGTCGCACGTCTCGCCGCGGCGACTGACCAGTTGTCGGGCGCCGACCTCAAACGGCTCGTCGATGACGGGAAGCTGCTCTACGCATTCGATCGGGCGCGGAACGAGGAAACGCGAGAGCCGATCGAATATTTCCTCGAGGCCCTCGAGACGGTCAAGGCAAATAAGGTGCGCTACGCACAAGCCGAGGCGGCCGCGCGCGGTCGCAATCCATCCCGTCCGCCCTATTTCAACATCCCGATGGGGATGGGAGCTGAGGTCGCGCTGGGAGGCGCCGTGTTCGCCAAGCGCAGAACTGCCCCGATGGCCGACTAGCAATCGCCGAGTCGCCGAGCTATTTCCGCGCTGCCAGCTGCTCGAACGTCAGGTTTCCGATCGGGTAGCTGCGCCAATCCTTGTAGTCGAAGTGCCACCACTCGGCTTCGTACACGGTGAAGCCTTGGGCCTCCATCGCATGCCGAAGCAGGTCGCGATGCCAGCGCTGGAGCGATGTGCCGCCCGGATAGAGCGGGAACGAGCGGTCGGTCATCTCGTCGTAGCCGCCGGTCATTCGGATCGGCACGCCCGTTGCGAGGCTGTAGAGCGTGAGGTCGACCGCCGCGCCGCGGTTGTGTCGCGAGCCCTGCGACGGGTCGGCGACGAAGATGTGTTTGTCGGGCGGCGTCCCGTCCCAGAACATCTTCGTCACGTACCAGGGACGATACGAATCGTGGATGAGCAGGCCGTAGCCGAGCTTTCGCAGTTCGGCCGACGCACGCACGACCGCCTCGGCCGCCGGCCGCTGCATGAAGGCGTGAGCTGACGAATAGAACGGCGTCCCCATGAAGTTGTTCGACGTCGCATAACGGATGTCGTACTTGATCGTTGGATCGAGGCTACGCAGCTCTACGAGGTCCGCCGTTCGCGGACGGTTTTCCGCTGGTGGCTGCGCGGCGAGCGCTTCTGCTCGCATCTCCGACGGTTTTCGCACCGGCGTGATCTGCGCGTTGACGCGATCGTTGTCCGCCGGAAGCTCGCGGCGCTTGAATGTGACGTTCGCCGCGACCGCTGCCGCCGGCGCGGACGCGGGCCCGTTGAACACGATCTGCTCGCCGTCATACAGCCCGTACGCGGGGAATCGATAGACGTTCTTCGAGACGCGCGTCAGCGGATACTCGAAGAACCACTCGATGAGCGCGTTGAGTCGACCGTCCTTCTCGCGAATGAAGAGGACGTCGTGATTCCAGCCGTACTCACCGATCAGCGAGGTAAACTCGGACGTCGCGGCGGGCGGTTTGGGCGTCGCGATCGGAATTGTGGCGACTGGACGCGGCACTCGGCGCAGCGTATCGCCCTCGACGACGATCCGCGCGGCATCGAGCAGCCGCACTCGTGTTCCATACGACAGCGCGTCGTCCGTGATGAGCTCACCGGCTTCACCATGCGGAGCGCGCCGTAATTCCGCGCGGGAACCGCCACGCGCCGGCACGAGAAAGAGACGGTTCTCGTATTCGTCGAGGTTGTATGCAAGCTTGGCGTTCTCGTACCGGCCCATCCCGAGCGCCAAGGCAGTCCCCGGCGACAACGCGCTCGTCGTATCGATTGACGTGATCGTTTTGCCGGCGCGCGCATCGAGGGCCAGGCGAAGCGCGGACGTCGCGATTCGATCGGTGACCGCGTTCGCCCCATCGAGCGTCGCCACCACCACCACGCCGAGCGAATCGTCAGGCATGCCGAGCAACGAGGTCGCGAAGCCATAAATCGCGCCGTCGTGGCCGATGAAGCGACGCCCGTCGAGCTCACCAATGCGAAAACCGATTCCGTACCCGGTGCGAGTGCCACGCGGCGCGAACTGCGGCGTCCACATCGAGTCGATCGTCGCGGTAGCGAGCAGGCGGCGTCCGTCGCCGACGGCGCCGCGCGCGAACATGATCTGCAGGAAGCGTCCGAGGTCGGTGACCGTGCTGAACATGCTGCCGCACGGGCCCATTCCCAGTTCGAACGTCGGTGCGTCGTTGCGGGCGCCGTCGATCGTCCACATGGTTCCTTTGGCGAGCCGGGACCGAAGCGCGGGGAGCGGCTCGAAAGCGCTGCTTTGCAAGCCCATCGGGTCGAGAACCGCGCGCTTCAAGTACGGATAGAACGATTCGCCTTGTGTCTTCTCGAGCAAGTACCCGAGCACGGCGATACCGGCGTTCGAGTACTTGGTGTGAGTACCCGGCGCATAGACGAGAGACGTCTTGTTCAGGCTCGCGACGGTTGCGGCGAGCGATGGGCCTGTGTCGTCGAAGTAGTTGCCGACCGGCGGCTCGCGGCCCAATCCGGCGCGATGAGACGTCAGCTCGCGCGCCGTGATCGATCCGCCAAAGGGATTGCGCGGATGGAAATCGGGCAGGTAGCGCTGGATCGGCGCGTCGAGATCGATCTTGCCCCGCTCGACGAGTTGCATGATTCCGATGTCGGTGAACAGCTTGGACACCGATCCCACTCGGTACACGGTGCTCGCAGTCGCGGGAATCGATTTGGCCGAATCTGCCCACCCGAAGCCGCGCGCCCACACGATGCGTGAGCCGTCGACGAGTGCGATTGAGATCGCGGGGATCGCCTTCGCGGCGCGCTCGTGCTCGATGAACGTCGTGAGGGTGCGCGCGACCGCGGCATAGCGATCGTTCGCGGCGACGGAGTCTTGGGCCGCGGTGCGTTGAAACGCGATGGCACCGAGCGCGATCGCGAGCAAAAATGATAAGCCCCTCAGGGGCGGCACGCCGCACCCTGAGGGGCATCTCTTCGCTGGCGGGATTCGATCAACCGGTTCGACGCTCCAACGTGCGGAGCCCGATCGACTTCCCTTTTCCCGAGGGTCTCGGTCCCCCCGGTGCTCTGGAATTCGGCAAAGCGACAAGTCACGTCCAGCGACCTCGTGACCGGTGAAGCGCTGTCGAACCAACGCCTCACAAGGTGCCCAAGCAGCGTCCCACTCGAGCTCGTTCAGTAACGGGATAGACCGTATCCGCAACTGACGTAGGACCAAAGTGCAATGCGAATCGAAGCGCGTCAATCGAGAAAGTTTTCCGAAGGGTGTAACCCACTCACGTCGTTCGTTTCAACAGAATGTCAACAGCGCCCGCAACAAATCTCCACACACTCGTTGATCAGATCGCCTTGAACTCCTCGAACGGCTGCCGGCACGAACGACAAAACCAAATCGACTTGCACGCCGTCGATCCAAACTCGCTCTTGCGTTCGGTATCCGACGATTTGCAGAACGGACAGCGGACTCGTCGCGCGCGACGTTCCAATGAGACCAGCTCGTCACGCTCAGCGACACCCGGCGGCGCGATGCCGTACGCCTCGAGCTTCGCTCTCGCGGCAGGCCCAATCCAATCTGTCGTCCACGCCGGAGAATAGACAACACGAATTTCCACCGGACCCAAGCCATGCGCCGCGAGTGCCTCACGAATGTCGCTCTCGATCTCCCGCATCGCCGGACACCCGGAATACGTCGGAGTAATGGTTACTTCGACCCCCGCCTGGGTCGCCGCGACGTCGCGCACGATGCCAAGCTCGACGACGCTCACCGCCGGCACTTCGGGGTCCTTCACTTCATCGAGGATCGCCAACAGCTCCTCGCGGCTTGGGGTCGCCCGCGTTACCACGAAGCCCCCGGATGTGATCGCGCCAGGATCTGCATCTCGCTCAGCATGTGGCCGAGGTGTTCTGTGTGCCGGCCGTCGCGCCCGCCGCGCTGCATGTAGCCGGCACTGGGAACCTGAAGCCCGGCACGTTCAAGGACCGGCAGCACCTGCGCTCGCCACGCCGCCTCGAGTGTGCTCGGGTCCACCCCATCCCCGCTCGCCGCGACCGCGCGATCGACGTCGTCCGCGGCGAACAGCTCGCCGGTGTAGCGCCACAGGTCGTTCAACGCTCCCTGGACACGCGCGTGGCTCTCGTCGGTGCCGGCGCCGAGCGTCACGACCCACTGCGCGCTGTGGCGAACATGGTATCGGGATTCCTTCACCGCTTTCGCCGCGATCCCCGACAGCTCCGTGTTGCGGCTCTTCTGTAGAGCGTCCATCAACAACAGCGAGAACACGCTGAACAGAAACTGGCGGACGATCGTGAAGCCGAAATCACCTTTCGGCAGCTCCACCAGCAACGCGTTCCGAAACTCGATCGCATCGCGGAAGTAGGCGAGGACGTCTTCGTCTCGCCCCTTTCCCTCGACCGACGCCGCGAGCTTGAGGAGCAGGCTCGCTTCGCCGATCAAGTCGAGCGAGATATTGGCGAGCGCGATATCCTCCTCGAGGATGGGCCCGTGGCCGCACCACTCCGACAGTCGGTGTCCGAGCACCAAACGGTCGTCGCCGAGGCGAAGCAGGTAGTCGAACAGCGCGGGGTTAGACATCGAATCAGTCGTCAGACGCGAATCCCGCGCGGAACTTTGTAGAACTGCGGGTGGCGATACGGTTTGTCGTTGCCGGGATCGAAGAACGGGCCCATGTCCTCCGGCGTCGATGCAGTGATCGACACGCTCGGCACGACCCAAATGCTTACGGCTTCGCCGCGCCGGGCGTAGACGTCGCGCGCGTTCTGCAGCGCTTGCTCGGCAGTCGTCGCGTGAACGCTGCCCGCGTGCTCATGGGCTTCGCCCTTCGGCGGTTGAAGGAAGACTTCCCACAACGGCCACTGCGAGTCGGAGGTTCCCTGCGTCGTGGTTGTCGTATCGTTTGCCATGATCGTGAACACGGCGGCAAGTGCGCCGCCGTTGAAGTTCTGAGTTACGCGGCCGACTCGCGGTCCTGCTTCGCGGCGTACGCGGTCGCCGCCGCGCGTACCCATTCACCGTCGGCGTGCGCCGCGCGACGCGCCGCCAATCGCTCGCGGTTGCATGGTCCGTCGCCCTTCACCACGCGCCAGAATTCATCCCAATCGATCGGACCGAAGTGCCAGTTCTCGGTCTCCTCGTCGTAACGAAGCTCGGGATCGGGAAGCACGAGGTCGATGGCCTTCGCCTGAGCGACCGTGAGATTGACGAACCGCTGACGGAGCTCATCGTTGCTCTTTTTCTTGACACCCCAGCGCGTCAGTTCCTCGGAGTTCGGCGAATCCTTGTCCGACGGGCCGAACATCATGAGCGACGGCCACCACCAACGATTCACCGCGTCCTGCGCCATCGCGCGCTGCTCGGGCGTGCCTGACGCGAGGGTCGCCATGATCTCATAGCCCTGGCGTTTGTGAAAGTTCTCTTCCTTGCAGATTCGAACCATTGCTCGGGCATACGGTCCGTACGAGGCATGCGCGAGCATCGTTTGATTGACGATCGCGGCGCCATCCACGAACCAACCGATCGTGCCGATGTCCGCCCAGGTGAGCGTCGGGTAGTTGAAGATGCTCGAGTATTTGGCCGTACCGTCGAGCAACTGGTCAATCAATTGCTGCCGATCGACGCCGAGCGTCTCCGTGCCGCAATAGATGTAGAGTCCGTGGCCCGCTTCATCCTGAACCTTGGCGAGCAACGACATCTTCCGCCGCAGGGTCGGCGCACGCGTGATCCAGTTCCCTTCGGGCAGCATTCCGACGACCTCGGAATGCGCGTGCTGCGACATCATTCGAATCAGCTGCCGGCGATACCGCTCCGGCATCCAGTCCTTCGGCTCGATCGATTCGCCACGAGCGATGCGCGCCTCGAATTCGGCGACACGCGCCGGATCCTCACTGGGCGCGGGGGGGGACATGTTTTGTGCGGGTTTGGGCGCCATCACGTGTCTCCCTGTATGTCTTGCGTGCACCACATGTTTGAAATCTAGTGCTCGGCCGAGCCGCGCGGATAGATTCCGAGCATCCCTTCCTCCTCAGCGGTCGCATGCGTTATCAGTCGCTCGCCCTCATCCTTCTGTTTGGTGCCTCCGGCGCCGGTTTCGCGCAGGAAGTCGATCGATTCGCCGATGGCCTCGTACCCGGCGCGTATCTTCGCGTCGGCGCCGGCGCCATGACGCCGGTGAACGCGCAAGGAAGCCTCCGAGACTGGAGGCCCGGCAAAGGCGCATCGATCGCGTGGGAAAGCTGGGATGGCGGACAAAGCGGTGTCTCGCGTGTGGGGTTCGCGCTTTCCGCGGCCTACAGTTCCCTACCGCTCGACACGCCCCGCTTTCTCACCGAGTTCATACCCCCGAATGGCGGCAGCGTGAGCTCGATCAGCGCGGGCTCGGCGGGAGTCCTCGAAGTCATAACGAACATCATTTTTCGCGTACCCGCGCCCTACGTTATGCCGCATTTCACCGTCGGGCTGGGCTTCATCGACTGGCGGCCCGGCGAGATCCAGTACACGGGCAGCGCGGGCAGCGGTAAGACCAGGCAGCAGCGCCGCTCCGGAGGCGAGGTCGCCTTGGGCGGCGGTTTGGACAAGCACATCTACGACCGCTTCGCCGTCTTTTCCGAAGCAACGTACGTCTTCGGACTCACCCGCTACGGCAGCGGTTACGGATCGACGACCGGCATCTGCGCGGCGAGCGGCTGCGACGCTTTGAAGAACACAACGGTGACGACACTGCGCGGCGGATTGCGCGTTCGCCTGATGCGTTAACGCGCTCGCGCGTCCGACGACCATGGGTTCGCACACTCCGCTCGCAGCGACGGGCAGCGTATCGTCGTACGTCGAGGACGGCGTCGCCGACGTGTGTTTCGGTCACCCGAAGAGCAACTCGCTTCCCTCGCTCGTGCTTCGCGGCCTGGCCGAGGAGATCGCCGCCGTCGGTTTACGCGACGACGTGCGCGTCGTGACTCTTCGCAGCTACGGCACGGGCGCCTTTTGCGCGGGCGCGTCGTTCGATGAGCTCGCGTCGATTCGCGACAAGGACGCCGGGAAAGAGTTTTTCCTCGGTTTCGCGCGCGTGATCCTCGCGATGACGCGGTGTGCGAAACCGATCGTGACGCGCGTGCACGGCAAGGCGGTCGGCGGAGGCGTTGGCATCGTTGCGGCATCCGACTATGCGATCGCAACAGAGAACGCGGCGCTGCGTTTGAGCGAGCTCGCGGTGGGAATCGGGCCGTTCGTCGTCGGACCGGCGATCGAACGCAAGGTCGGACCCGGACCATTCGCCGCGATGGCTCTCGACGCTGACTGGCGCGATGGGCATTGGGGCGAACGACATGGTCTTTACTCCCAACTGTGCGCCACACCCACGGATCTCGACGCGGCCGTCACAAAGACGGCGCGCACGCTGAGCCAGGCCAATCCCACCGCCGTGCAGCGGATCAAAGAGATCGCGTGGTCGGGAACCGAGCACTGGCCGACGCTCTTGGATCAACGCGCCGAGATGAGTGGGACACTCGTGTTGTCCGAGTACACGCGGACAGCGATTGCGAAGTTCGTCCGGCAATGAGGCTGCGACGCGCCGGTTTCGCTGTTTTCAGGTAGTCGGCGGGTTGAACCCGGCGTGCTGTGCGTCGACCCAGCTCTTATGGTAGTTCGGGTCCTCGATCGCGAGCGCTTGCTTCGCCACCTTGAGCGGGCGGAAGCTGTCCATCATGACCGCGAGCTCGTTCGTGTGCGTCGCGCCGATTGAGGCCTCGGCCCGACCCGGATGCGGGCCGTGCGGAATCCCGTCGGGATGATGCGTGATCGAGCCGAACTCGATCCCCTTTCGGCTCATGAACTCGCTCGACGCGTAGTACAACACTTCGTCCGAGTCCACGTTGCTGTGATTGTACGGCGCCGGCACCGCGTTGGGGTCGAAGTCGTAGGGCCGCGGGCAGAACGAGCACACCACGAATCCGTCGCCCTCGAACGTCTGATGGACCGGGGGGGGTTGGTGGACGCGGCCCACGATCGGCTCGAAATCGCGGATGTTGAACGCCCAGGGATAGAAGTAGCCGTCCCAGCCGACGACGTCGAACGGATGGTGATCGAGAATGAGCTCGTTGATTCCGTCGTACTGTTTGACGAGCAGGCGGAAATCGCCCATCTCGTCGTGCGTGTTGAGCTTCATCGGCCGGCGAATGTCGCGCTCCGAGTAGGGCGCACCCTCCTTCAACTGGCCGAACTCATTGCGATAGCGCTTGGGCCAGCGCACGTGTCCGCGGCTCTCGAAGACGACGAGCTTCGGCGCGTCACCCGCCGACTCAAAGCGATAGCGGTGCAAGATGCCGCGGTGAACGACCAGGTAATCGCCCTCGCCAAACGGCAGCTCGCCGAACACCGTCTCGAGCACGCCCTTGCCCTTCGCGACATACACCAGCTCGTCCGCCTGCGCGTTCCGATAGTAATGCTCGTCCTGTTTGTCCGGCTCGACGTACAGCATCGCGATGTCCTGGTTGAACAGGAGCGGGATGCGATCGAGCGTCGGACTGCCGCCGTGTTTCGCGTGCGAGGTGAGAAAGTGGCGATGCCGAAGCGCGCGGTCCGGATCGGCCTCGAACGCGGTCTCGCACAAGCGTCGCACCGACTTCACCGTGGTCGGCGGATGCACGTGGTAGAGCAACGCCGAGGTTCCGGTGAAGCCCTCGTGGCCCATCAGCTCTTCGGCGTAGATGCCGCCGTTCGGCTTTCGGAAGACGGTGTGCCGCTTCTTCGGGACTTCGCCCAGTGTGTGGTAGATCGGCATTAGGTCTCGGATGTCATCCTGAGCGAAGCGAAGGATCCATCGTCCCCGCTCCGATTCACAAGTTGCCCCGCGCCGCCTGCTCGCGCTCGATCGCCTCGAACAAGGCCTTGAAATTCCCTTTGCCGAAGCTCCGCGCGCCCTTGCGTTCGATGATCTCGTAGAAGAGCGTCGGACGATCCTGCACGGGCTTGGAGAAGATCTGGAGAAGGTAACCGTCCGGATCGCGATCGACGAGAATGCCCAGTTGTTCGAGCGTCTCGACCGGCTCATCGATCTTGCCGACGCGGCCTTGGAGCTCCTGGTAGTACGTCGACGGCGTTCGCAGGAACTCCACTCCACGGTCGCGAAGCGCGGTCACCGTGGCGATGATGTCATCGGTTGCGAGGGCCAGATGCTGAACACCCGGCCCGCGATAGAACTCGAGGTACTCGTCAATCTGAGACTTCTTCTTCCCGTGCGCCGGCTCGTTGATCGGGAATTTGATGCGCTCGTTGCCGTTCGCCATCACTTTCGACATCAGCGATGAGTATTCCGTCGAGATGTCGCTGTCGTCGAAGGAGATGAGATTCTTGAACCCCATCACGCGCTCGTAGAAGCCGACCCAGAAGTTCATTTTCCCCAGCTCGACGTTGCCCACGCAATGATCGACGTGGAGCAGACCGGCCGGCTGCGCGCGATAATGCGGCTCGCGCTTCTGGAAGCCCGGCATGAACGCGCCGCGATAACCGCGTCGCTCGACGAGCGAGTGCATCGTGTCGCCATAGATCTTGATCCCCGCGATGACGACCTGTCCGTCGTCGTCGCGCAGCACGCGCGGCTCGTACGCCGACTCGGCGCCGCGCTCGATCGCTTTCGCGTAAGCATCGCGCGCGTCGTCGACCCACAAGGCGATGTCGCGCACGCCGTCGCCATGTTCGCGTACATGCTCGGCGATGTGGCCGTCGGGGCCAAGCGCGGACGTGAGCACGAAGCGGATCTTGTTCTGCGTCAAGAGGTAACTGACGCGATCCCGCACACCGGTCTCGGGCCCGCGATACGCCGTCACCTGAAACCCGAATGCCGACTGATAGAAGATCGCCGCCTGCTTGGCGTTGCCGACGTAGAACTCGATGAAGTCGGTGCCATTGATGGGGAACGTGTCGTGTGCTTCCGTCCCCAGCGGCATAGTCTGCGTCGCCATTTGAATCATCCCCTTCGAGGGTAGCTGCCGTTCTCGAAATGAAAGCGCGAGCAGGCCCAGGTCAAAGGGCTACGCGATGCACCGCGGTTGGATATTCTATATACGTGACTGCCACTCCCCCGTCCCCGCTGACTGGCTCACCCATGACCAACCCCGCTGACGCGGAGGCGTTCACCCGCTTCGCCGCCGCGCTCGCCGGACAATACGAGCTCGAGCGCGAGATCGGGCGCGGTGGCATGGGCGTCGTGTATCTCGCACGCGATGCGCGCCTCGACCGGCAGGTTGCGATCAAGACGTTGCCGGTCCATCTCGCCAACGACCCCGTCGTACGCGAGCGCTTCCTGCGCGAGGCGCGCACCGCCGCGCGACTCTCACATCCGAACATCGTTCCGATTCATCGCGCGGACGAGATCGCGGGACACGTTTTCTTCGTGATGGGATACGTCGACGGCGAATCGCTCGCCCAGCGGATCCGGCGCCTTGGCCGGATCACACCGCGCGAAACAGTCCGCGTGATGGCCGACGTCTCCGCGGCGTTGGGTTACGCGCACGCGCACGGCGTGATCCATCGCGATGTGAAGGCCGAGAACATTCTCCTCGACGCAAAGACCGGCCGCGCCATGGTCACGGACTTCGGCATCGCGCGCCTCGCCGAGGCGGCACCCCTCACCGCGACCGGGCAAGTGCTCGGCACGGTGTACTATGTCAGCCCGGAGCAGGTCTCTGGCGAGCGCATCGACGCGCGCACCGACATCTACTCACTCGGCGTCGTGGGCTTCCTCGCGACCAGTGGCCGCTTTCCCTTCGACGCCACGCTGGCGTCAGCCGTTCTCATCGCGCATGTCACAAAGAGCGCCCCACCGCTACACACCGTAGCGCAGGACGTCCCCCGCCCACTCGCCGACATCGTCGATCGGTGCTTGTCGAAGGACGCCGCGGCGCGCTATCAGAATTGCGCCGAGTTGTCCGACGCGCTCGAGTTGGTGCACCTCGCCGACGATCGCCCGGCGGAGACGCCGCGCGCGCCGGGAAGGCTCGTTTCCGATACGGAAGCACAACAGATCTGGCAGCGCGCCGCCGATCTTCAGGCGCTGACGGGAACGACCCCGCGGCCCGTCGTAGCCGATCCTCGCGATCCGGCGCGCGACGCCGAGGTCACACGCGGATTTCGTCTCACGCAAATCCGGGACTCCGCCGTGGAAGCGGGTATTCCGGCGAAGTACGTCGAGCAGGTGTTCGCCGAGCACGGCTTGGCGCCGGCGCAAGAAGCACCGGTGATTGCCGATCGCACCACCGCGGCGAATCGCTTTCTCGGATCGCCGACTCGTCTCGAGTACGAGGTCGTCGTCGATGGCGAGATGCCAACGAGCGACTACGATCTCATGCTCGACGTCATTCGGCGCAACGTCGGCGAGTCGGGAGCGCTCGGCTCCGTCGGACGATCGTTACATTGGCAAGCCGCCGGGCGGCGCAACGTACAGGTCTCCGTTGTTCCGCGCGGAGGCAAGACGACAATTCGCGTGTCGGAGAATCTGCGCAATCTCGCGGGCGGTTTGTTCGGCGGAATCATGGGCGGTTACGGCGGCGGCACGAGCGGCATGTGGGTCGCCGTGGGCGTCGGCACGCATAGCGCACTCCTTGGCGTGGCCCTCTGGCTCGGCAATGTGGGGCTCGCATACAGCGTTGCTCGCGGAATTCTTCGCACCGCGGGCAACCGCCGTGGAGACGGATTGCGCACACTCGCCCAGCAGCTCGCGGCGGAAGCCCGCGCCGCGATCGACGCTGCCCAACCGAAATTGCCGCGCGGCTCTCGCGACTAGACTCGAAGGTCGGGCAGGTCGCGGAAGAGGTCGAGCGCGCGCGGATTCGCCAGCGCATCGACGTTCTTCACGGGCCGGCCATGAATGACGTCGCGGACGGCGAGCTCGGTGATTTTTCCGCTGATCGTTCGCGGGATGTCGGCCACCTGAATGATCTTCTTCGGCACGTGGTGCGGGCTGGCGTTGAGCCGAATTTGCGCGCGAATACGCTCCTTGAGCGCGTCGTCCAGCTCCGCTCCCGGCGCCAAGCGGACGAAAAGCACGATGCGAACGTCTTCGCCGACGTCGGTCGAGACGTCTTGCCCGATCACGATGCTCTCGACGATCTCCGGTAACTGCTCGACCTGACGATAGATCTCCGCGGTGCCGATGCGAACACCACCAGGATTCAGCGTCGCATCGCTGCGGCCGTAGATGACCATTCCGCCGTGTGGCGTGATTTCGGCCCAATCCCCGTGCCGCCAGACGTTCGGATACTTCTCGAAATACGCCGCGCGGTATTTGGTGCCGTCGGGATCGTTCCAGAACGCCACCGGCATGCTCGGAAATGGCGCGGTGCACACGAGCTCTCCCGGTTCTCCGACGAGCGGCCTTCCGCTTTCGTCGAAGATCTCGACCTTCATCCCGAGTGCGAGCGCCTGGAGCTCGCCCCGCCAAACGGGCCCAATCGGATTGCCGCCGGCGAAACAGGAGATGATGTCGGTGCCACCACTGATGCTGCTCAGCCGCACGTCACGCTTCACATCGCGATAGACGTAGTCAAAGCTGTGCGGCGCGAGCGGGCTTCCCGTCGAAAGGATGGCGCGCAGCGCGCTCAGATCATGCGTCTCGATCGGTCGCAGGCCTTCCTTCTCGGCGAGCGCGAGCCACTTGGCGCTCGTGCCAAAGACCGTCAGACGCTCCTCGGCAGCCATGTCCCACAGAATCGGGCGGCGACGGATGAGCGGCGCGCCATCGTAGAGCACGATCGTCGAGCCGAGCGCGAGACAGGACACGAGCCAGTTCCACATCATCCAGCCGCAAGTCGTGAAGTAGAACACCCGATCGTCGCGCGTCAGATCGTTGTGCAGCGCGAGCTCCTTCAAATGCTGAATGAGCGTGCCACCGGCGCCGTGTACCATGCATTTCGGCAGGCCCGTGGTGCCCGACGAGTACATGATGTAGAGCGGGTGATCGAAGGGCAGATGCTCGAATGTCACTGCTTCGCCGGCCGACGACCCGCCGACGAAGTCGCTCCAGGTCGTCGCGCCGCGAATGCCCGACAGATCCGATGGCTCGCCGAGATATGGCACGACGATCACGCGCTCGATCTCGGGAATTTTTTCCGTGATCTCTCGGACACGTTCGAGGCAGTCGATCTCGCGCCCGGAATACAAATAGCTCTCGGCGCAGAACAGCACGCGGGGCTGAATCTGCCCGAATCGATCGAGTACGCCGGCGGCGCCGAAGTCGGGCGAACAGGACGACCAGATGGCCCCGACGGCGGTCGCGCCGAGCATGGCGATCACGGTCTCCGGGATGTTCGGCATGAATCCGGTGACGCGGTCGCCGGGCTTCACCCCCAATCGCCGTAGCGCCGCCGCGACACGCGCGACCTCACCGCGTAGCTCATTCCAGGTGAGACGACGCAGCGGTCCGTGCTCGTTCCAAGCCACGATCGCCTCGCGATCGTCGTCATGGCGTAACAGGTTCTCGGCGAAGTTCAGCGTCGTCCCGACGAACCAGACCGGTCCAAGCTCCGGGTCGGGCGGCGCGACACGATTTCGACCGATGAGGACACGCTCGCAGGCGATCGCCGGGTCTGGTGGCCCGGCCACGATGCCCGAAAAGCGCCGCACCTCCGACCAAAAGAGCTCGGGATTTTTGATCGACCAGTCGTACAAGGTCGGAAAATCGGCGACCGATTCTGCGCCGTCTCCGATCGCGCGAACTTGCGCGATGAAGCGCGTTAGGTTGGCGCGCTCGAGGTCCGCCGCCGACGGCGTCCAGAGCGGGCGTTCATCTGCCGAGGCGGACATGGCGCATAAGCTATCGCCCGCCGTATACCGCGCTACGGGATCGCAGCGAGGTGGACATCAAAAATGAGCGTCGAATTCGGCGGAATCTCGGGGATGTCGTTGCGGTTGCCGTACGCGAGCGCCGACGGAATCACCAGAATGCGTTCGCCCCCCACGTTCATTCCGAGCATGCCGTCGCCGAATCCGGTGATCGAGTTGCCCGGCGTCAGATCGATCGGCGTCGAGATCCCTTGGTCAATCCGCGCTCCGTTGCGGAGAAACGCGGCATAATCGACCAAGACGGGCCGACGCGTGCTCAGAGGAGCGCCCGTGCCGACGGTAATGTCCTTGTAAAACACCCCCAACGCGGTCTTCTGCATCGTCGGGATGTCGATGTTGAGCGACGTGGCAAACGCCTCCTTGGTCGGATCACTCGGGTTGTCCTCCGGCGTGGGGACATCGAGGTTGCAACCGACGAGAAGCAATGTGCAAAGAGCGAGAATAGAACGACGCATGAGAAGAGAGGGAGGGATTGGGGGGGAGAGTGCGAAGCGTCGGCTAGCGAATCCTCACGACGGAAAGCCTCACGGTCGACGGCAGTGCTTGTCCGCCGGAGGTGGCGGTCAGCAAAGCATCTTGTCCGTTTGGCACCGAGAAGCGCAGGAACGCGACGCCATTGCCAACAAGGCTCGTCGACAGCTGCGATCCGTCGCTCAGCAGGCGCGTCACGAGCGGAAAGGGCGTCGAGGTACCGGCTCCCGTAAGGATGCTACGCGCGTTCCAGCTCGGTTGCTGAAAGCGCGCGTCTGCCGAGGCCGCGTTGTCGTCGAGGAAGACCGATATCGCCCAGTCGCGCAGGAGCGGCCCGGGAGCGACTCCGAGAGCGCTCGTGAGGTTGGTCATACCGCTCGTATGGGCATTGACCAGCTTGAACCACAGGCTGTTCTCATTGCCCGGGGCGACATGATCCGCGGCAAACCGCAGGAAGCTCCAGATCGCGCCGCGCGTCTGCAGATCGTCGTCGAACGCGTCGACGCCCACGGGACCCTGCGTCTCGGTCCTCGCCAGGTACAGCGCGTACCGGCGGAAATTATTGATGCTGAACGTCGAATACGCGGCCACGAGCGCCGGGTCGGAGAAAATGCTCGCGTCGAGATTGGTCCGAGGCAAACGCCCCGCCGCCTTGTAGAAATTCAGCTCCTCGGCGATGTGGGCCATGCCTTCATCGAGCCAACGCTCCTCGAACGCCGTACCGACCGAGTTCACGTACATCCGCCGCGAGGCGTTGATGAGGTGTTGATACTCGTGCGCCACGGTGCCGTTGGTCAGCGCCGTGACGAGAGACTTCGATCGCTTGTTGCCATTCACGACGCCCGCCGTATCCGCGACGAGAAGGTAGAACACCTCCCCGACATTGCTTCCGACGCACGGACCAGGCGCCGTCGTCTTCGGATAGAGATCGCGCGCGTAAAAGAATCCGAGCGTCACGGTCCCCGACTGTGCCGGCGTCAGCTCGTTCACCGCCTGCGTGAAGAAGAGAATGACGTGACCGTTGTTGTCGATGTCGCTCGGCGCGCCGAACGCCGCGCGATCGACCGGATCGACCAGCGTATCGAACGTCACGCCGATCGAGCGATACTCGTCGGCGGTAAAACCGCCGGCGGGATTTTCCGTATCGGCGACGACGATCGCCTTCTCCGTCACCGCCATCACCCGACCGGCGCGCATGCTCGGGTTGTCACAGAAGTCGTATGCGTTGGCGTTCAACTTCATCAGATCGCCGACGGCGGGCACGGCGAGCGTGGTCGAGGTCGCCGCCAAACTGCGCAACGCCTGGCGCGCTCCCGAATTTCCGAAACGACGCGCCGCCTCCATTCGCTCGCGTGATCGAAGTCCCGCTTCGAACGCATCGTTCGGCACGATCGTCGGGCCGACCGGGATGACGTTCGCTCGCGGGACCAGACTCAGCGACGGCAACGGGACTGCCTGAAGACCGAGGCCCCGCACTTCGACGTTCGTCGACGCACTCGGCACGCCCGAGTCGTAGAACGGGATAAACGCATACTCGGCGTTTGCTGTCGTCGAATGCACGCAGAAGGCCTGGCCGGACACGTCGGTGATGACCTGTCCCACGCTCATTTCCACGGGCGTCGCGGCGGCAGTGCAGATCGACTGGCCGGCGGCGAGCACCGTGACCAGCACACTGTCCGACCTGCCGCCCGCGGTCGCGACGACGTATGTCCCGGCACCGCGGCGGACCACGCGAACGAGACCCGTTGCGTCGACCGTGACGAGCGTCGGATCGCGCGATACGAGCGTCGGAACCGGCGACGCGGTATTCCCGAACGCGTCGAGGCTCTTTGCCGACACGCGCACCGAATCGACGTTGACGAGCAATCGCGGGTTCTGCGGCGTGATCGCGATGTTCGTCACCGGGCCAGCCACGCCGGTGGCGGTGAATCGCACCGAGGTGACGACACCGTCGACGTTCGCCGTCACTTCGTTCTGACCGATGATCGTCCCGAGCGTCCACGTCGCCGTCGCTTCGCCCTTCGCATCGGTGACGGCAACCCGCGGCATGGTCACGCCGTTGCCGAGCGTGACCGCGAGCGCGACACTCGTCCCGGCGACTGGATGTCCCGACGCATCGCTCACCTTGACGACGATGCCGCCCGGCACAACGGTGCCGACCTGAGCCGATCCGTTTTGCGCGCTGATCGGATCGATCTTCGCCGGCGGCCCGGCGCTGGGGCTCGTCGAGTCACCGCCGCAGGCGGCGAGCGCGGCCGCGGCGAGCGTCAGCCAGGTTCGGGCAGAAAAAAAACGAGTCACGACTGTAGAAAAGTGTTCGCGTTCGGGGTCGCTACCGTTACCCCGCCGAGCGTAGCTGTTCCGCTATCAATCCAGTTGAAAACAAGACGTTCCCTACATGCCCCCGCAACGGTCCCGCCTACCCCGCCGTTAGCGGCCAGCCGCAAGCTCACGACTGGCGACGCGGGCGCATGCGGCGAGCACGGCGGCGCCGACGAAGAGACTCTCCTCCGCCGGATAGAAAACGGGCGAGTGTGCCGGAATCACCGGCCCTCCCGCCTCACGCGCACCGATGCGTAGAAAGCACCCCGGAATGCGCTCCATGTAGTGCGCAAAATCTTCACCCGCGAGATTCAGGAAGCCGAGCGGCACGACGTTGGATTCTCCGACGACGTCGTTTGCCGCTTCGCGCGCCCATCTCGTGGCGAGCGGTGGGTTCACGATCGGCGGTGTCCCGCGATCGACGGCGACCTTCGCTTCCACGCCGTATCCGGCGGCGACCTCGCGCGACACACGCTCGACCTCGGAGAGCATGAGACCACGTGACTGAGGCTCCACGGCGCGCACCGTGCCCGACAGCCGCGCACGGTCCGGAATCACATTCGGCGCGGACCCGGCCTGCACCATTCCGATGCTCACGACACCGGGTGTGGCGGGATTCAGCCGCCGCGACACAATCGCTTGGAGCGCGGTCACGACGGCGGCGAGGGCGACAATCGGGTCGCGCGCTTCGTGCGGACGAGCCGCGTGCGCTCCGACGCCGACGAGCTCGATCTCGAAGGTATCCGCGGATGCGGCGAGCGGCCCTTCGTCGGCCACCACTTGCCCGACATCGAATCGTCGGTCCACGTGGCCGCCGAAAATCGCCGCGACACCGTCGAGGGCGCCGCTCTCGAGAACGGCGAGCGCGCCCTTCCCCACTTCCTCGGCCGGCTGGAGGACAACGAGCACGTCGCCTTCGGCCGGCTCCTTCACCAGCAGCGCCGCCGCGCCGACCGCCCACGACGCATGAACGTCGTGACCGCACGCATGCATCACGTTCGGGATGACCGACGCGTAAGAAAGGCCCGTCGCCTCCTGAATGGGAAGCGCGTCGATGTCGCCGCGCACCGCCACGACGGGCGACGACGGGTTACGACCGCGGACGCGTCCAACCACCCCCGTCTCGCCAACGCGACGCACGTCGTCGATTCCCAGCTCGCGAAGCGCGGCTTCGAGCGAACGCGACGTGCGAACCTCGTTGAACGCAAGCTCCGGCTGGCGATGCAGCTCTCGGCGGAGCGTCACCAGACGGCCGCGCAGCATCTCCGGGACGAGATCCGTTACGGCGAAGGTCGCGGTCATCGATCGAGCGTGAGATGTTGGCGCGGCGTTCGCGTCATCAGATAGTAGGCCTGCGCGTCTCCCTCTTCGGCGAGAACCGCGTCGATGGTATAGCTGTGCTCCAGCCCCCATCGAATCGCATGGCGTGCCGACGTTCTCCAACGGAGCGCGCGCTGCGGATCCTCGAGCAGCATGGTCTCACCGTCGCGCGGAATCGGGACGCGGATGCAGTACGGCAGGATCGACGCGTCTTCCACGTCGCGGATCCATTCATCCGTCGCGACCGGAGCCTCACGGCAATCGGACGACGCGAGCGCGCGCTGTGCCTCAGCGAGTCGCCCCGCCGTATCGCCGTCGTCGGTCGACCAGGCGACGACCAGACGGTCGGTCGGCAAACCGCCGTGCAGCGCACTCTCGGTGACGCCGTACATGTTCTCGGCGTACTCGGCCACGCGCACGCCGAGCCGATTGAAATTGATGTGCGCATTGCGCGCGATGAGCGGATCGAAGGTCCAGTAAATGACCTCACCGCCCATCGACCGAACCATGTCGCGCTGATACTCTTTCAGCTTTCGGCCGAGTCCGAGGTTGCGCCCGTCCGGACGTACGGCGAGCATGTCCGACCAGTGAACGACGCGGCCCTGCTCGACTCCGGTCAAACCGAAGACAAAACCGATCAGCGTGCCGGCGCGGTCGAACGCGCCGGCCGTGACGCCGCCGATCCGCTGGGCGACCTTGAGGATGCTCGCCGGTACGAGGTCGGTGAACGATTCGCCCCAGATGTCGATCTGGAGCTCGACGCACGCGCGCAATTCCTCGTGCGACGAGACGGATCGAATCTCGATCGTTCCCGGCTGCATCGGCAGCGCCGTGGCGCGGCTCGGAGTTCTTGGAGTTTGTGGAATGGCTCGGCTACCAGGGGTTAGTGGCTGCGCTGAGTCCAACGTACCACAGGCGCCCCGCGCCGGGCTCGTAGAACTTCGTCGTCGCGACATTCGGTCCCGCGTTCACGGCGACGGAGCTGATATACTTTCGGTCGAACGCGTTCTGAACGCCGATGACAGGCGAGAGCCACGGCCTGCCGAACGACGCGAGGCCGCCGACACGAGCGTTGACGAGCCCGTACGCGGGCGCTGCCGCGGCGTTGGCGTCATTCACGAAGACTCGGCTCTTGGCGACAAATTCCGCCGATGCATAAGCGCGTGGCAGGTGCCACGTGGCGATGGCCTGCACTTGGTTCTCGGGAATTCCCGGAACCGATTTTCCCGCGTATTGAACGCCGGCGTTCACGAAATCGCGAAAACGAAAGTTCGACCGCGTGTAGACGGCCGTCGTCGTCACCGGACCGATGTCCGTGCCGATCGACAACTCCGCGCCGCGCCGTCGCGTGCGGCCGGCGTTGCGGTAGTAAGTGCGGCCGGCCCCGCCGGGGATTCCGAAGGGAATCAGCTCGTCGCGCACCTCGATGTCGAACAGCGCCACGTCGTACTGCAGGCGGCTCGCGGCGAGACCCTTCGCGCCGACCTCGTATGTCGTCGAGAATTGCGGCTTGAGATCCGGATTGAGACCGGCCGTTCCGTCCGCGTGATTGCCCAGCTCCGTCGTCGTCGGTGTCTCGAACGCGGAGCCGACATTGCCGTATACCGAATGCAGCGGCGAGAGACGGGCGGCGATGCCGAACATCGGACTCACCGCGCGCATCGTGCGATCGCCCGAATCATTCCGCCCGTCGGCGAGATAGTGATCCCGAAGCTCGAAGCGTACGCGATCCGATCGAACGCCGACGGTTGCCCGAACCCGTCCAACCTCGACTTCGTCGCGCACGTAGGGCCCGAGGTTCGAGACAAGCTCCGACTGATCGAGTGACAGCGCACCCTTCTCGCTCGCCAAGGATGGACAGCTGGCATTGGCCGTCGGAACGGCGTTGCAGTTTGCCCAGTTCTTTCGCGCGTCATCGAGCCATTGTGCATCGGCGCCGACGCTGAACCGATTGGACGCCGGACCGATGGACCACGGCAGCGTGAGGCGCACGGCGCCGCCGCTCTGTCGGCGATCGATGCCGACCACCGCGAACGTGAGCGGGTTGTACAGCGTGCGCGTTCCGCCATAGCCCTGCACGAAGAGCTCTCCGGTCCCGTTGAGATGCTGCGTGGCCGACAATCCGAGCTGGACTTGATGCACCGTCTTTCGCGCTTTCTTCTGAATGGACAGCGCGTCCGCCTGCCACGGGGCGGTATCGGCCTGCGCCTTCGTGATCGCGCCGGGGTTCTCGGCGAGCGGCATGTCGAGGCCCATTCCGACGAACGCCACGTCGGTGCTGCCGAGCGTGCGCGTCGCGCGCACGAATGCGTTGGTGAGCTGTTGGTGCGAGTAGTCGCGATAGCCGGTGCTCTTCGTACGGCCGATGTTGCCTTCGACGCCGAAGCCGACCGGTGACCCGGCGACCAGCGCGGTGTATCGCTGCAACCCCGCGCCGCCGTTGAACGAGCGCGCCTGCACGGCGAGCGGCGTCGCCGGCGGGTCGATCGAGCGCAGGTCGATCACGCCGCCCGACGCGTTGCCGTACAGCGCGGCCGACGCACCGCGAATCACCTCGACCCGGCCGACCGACTCCAGATCCAGATAGTCGATCGGCGTCTGTCCGTCGGGGAGCGTCAACGGCATCCCGTCGCGCAGGATACGAATGCTCCGGGCGCCGAACTGCGAGCGCGCGCCGAATCCGCGTATCGACACCCGCGTGTCCTGTGATGGGTTCGTGCGGTTCGCCACGGTCACGCCCGGCAGAAGCGCCAGCGACTGCTCGACGAGCGTGTGCGTCAGGCCCGGCACGAGCGAATCCGGACGCGTGCTGCTGATCGCGAAGGGCAGGTCGAGCGGCGACCGTCCGGCGTCGCGAGTCACCGTGACGGGGGGCAGCCGGCGCGGCAAAGTATCCTGCGCGGCGAGCGGAAGCGCGGTCGCGAAAAGCGCGACGAACCCCGCCAGCCTGGAAGAGGGCACGGTCACTGAGTCGATCCCGGTGAGAACCGCCTGAATGTAGCCCTCGGTACGCGGGGTTTCGAGGACAGCTTCTATAAATGCGCGGCGTCGGGTGGCGCGCCCTCGATGCATTGTTGACATAGGGGTCGCCCCATTTTATACCTATGTCACAAAGGGATACCGAGGCGCTTGTATGGCCGGCTCTGACATTTTCACCGGAACGCTCGACCTGCTCATCCTCAAGGCGGTCAGTTGGGGGCCGCGCCACGGCTACGCGATCGGCCGTTGGATTCGCGAGACGACCTCCGAGGATGTCATCGTCCAAGAGGGTGTGCTCTACCCCGCTCTGCATCGCCTCGGCCGACGTGGCTGGCTGGCCGAGCAATGGGGCGTGACCGATACGGGTCGCGAAGCGAAATATTACTCGCTGACCGGTGACGGCCGCGCTCAGCTCCGCGCCGAGACGAAGCGGTGGTCCCGTTTCTCGTCGGCCGTGAGCAAGGCGCTCACCGCGTCGCCGGCATAGGAGGGAGAAGCGATGCGCCGAATTATCCGCCGATCCGACCTCCGCGACGACAGCGCTCGCGACGTCGGAGATGAGCTGCGCTTCCACATCGAGATGCGTACTCAGGAATTCATCGAACGCGGGATGTCGCCCGAGGAGGCCCGACGTGCCGCCGCGCGCGCGTTCGGGGACGTCGGCGCGATCGACGCCGAGCTGCGCCGCGAAGGCGCGCTGCGCGACCGCACGCGCGCGCGTCGCGATCGGGGGGAGGAGCTCGTCGCCGACGTTCGCTTCGCACTGCGGACGCTGCGCAAGAACGCCGGCTTCACCGCCGCCAC
>DATLPC010000105.1:0-1378 GCA_035535975.1 Gemmatimonadaceae bacterium
CCGCGCTTTCCATCACGCTCGCGCAAATCGTCGCGGCATCCGGATCCACCGCGCGAGGAGATTCCATCTACGCGTCTCAAACGGTTCGCGACATCGTAGCGGCGGCAGCTACGAACAACCGAACGCCTCCGCCCGAGTTTCGCGGCTACGAAGCGCGCGTCGAAACCGAGCTGTCGCTGATTGTTCGCGACACTCTCGGCCGCGAGCGCGCCGCGCAAATCGAACAGCTCGCGTCGACCGCTCGTTGGGGGGGCATGGGCGAATACAACCTCCACGTCGTCGGCTATCGCTCACAGAGCGTCGGTGTGCCCTACTCGGCGCTCAGCATTGTGCGCGGCTGGACCATTCCGTCGTTGTATGGCGAGAGACTGAGACTCGGTGCCTCGTTCGGACCCGCTCGCGCTGGTGATACGCGCGATCAAATCATCGCAGTGCACCCGTTCGCCCGCGATCGCGACGAGTACTATCACTTTGCGGGCGGAGACACCGTGACGGTGCTCCGCGCCGGCGACCGCTCGATTCCGATCGTCCGCATTCGCGTCACCCCCCGTGTCACATCCGGCCGCCGTCTCGGACTGTTCGACGGTGAGATCGACCTCGACGCGAATAGGCTTCAAATCGTGCGGATGCGCGGGCGGTTCGTCGCCTTCGGCGGACGGCCAACTGGCGGCTCCATTCGGTCACGAATGCCGGGGCTTACGGCGGTAGCCTACGGCGAATTCGTCAACGCCGAGGTGGGCGGACGGTATTGGCTACCGGCATTCCAGCGCACCGAATTTCAGGCGACGATTGCCCTGTTCGGGCAGACGCGGTCGGTGTTCCGGCTCGTGTCGCGGTTCGCTGATTTCGCCGTCGACACCGGCGCAGCCCTATCCGACTCCACCACGCCGCGAATTCGCGTGACCTACTCGTCCGGTGACAGCATGAGCCGATATCGCGAATGGCGGCAGGAGCTTGGCGTCGCGACCGCGAGTGTCACCGCGGATGATTTCGATGACGTCGGTCCCGACGCGTGGCGGCCTGGAGGCCCGCCGCGTCTCGACCTGGTACCGGTTCGCACGTCGGAGATGATTCGATTCAATCGAGTAGAGGGCTTTTATACGGGTTTAGCTGCGACCGTTCAATTCCGCGATCAAATTCCGGGACTCAGCGTCGGCGGGTTCGGCGGCTGGGCCTGGACAGAGAAAACCGTTCGCGGCGGCGTGCGCGCTTCCCTCAAACGAGGGCTGTCGACCTTCTCGGCTCGTGCCGAGAGATCGCTCGATCGAACGAATGATTTCGAGCTGCCGCTGGATGACGGTGGCGGAATCGGCGCACTGCTCGGCAGCATCGACGACAACGATTACGTCGACCGAACAGCGGCTGTTCTTTCTGCAAC
>DATLPC010000106.1:0-7281 GCA_035535975.1 Gemmatimonadaceae bacterium
GAGGCGTCCGTCCTTCGCTTGCGCGAGCGCCTCCTTCATGATGTTGAGATCGAGGCCCTCGATCTTGATGTCCATCTGGATCGAGGTGATGCCGTTCCGCGTGCCGGCGACCTTGAAGTCCATGTCGCCCAGGTGATCCTCGGTGCCGAGGATGTCGGTGAGGACCGCGTACTTCTTCCCTTCCTTGATCAGTCCCATCGCCACGCCCGCGACCGCCGAGCGAATCGGAACGCCGGCGTCGAAGAGCGCGAGCGAGCCGCCGCACACCGAGGCCATCGACGACGAGCCGTTCGACTCGAGGATGTCGGAGACGATGCGGATCGTGTAGGGGAATTCCTCGAACGCCGGCAGCACGCCTTGCAGCGCGCGCTCGGCGAGATTCCCGTGGCCGATCTCACGGCGTGAGGTGCCGCGCATCGGACGGACTTCACCGGTCGAGAACGGCGGGAAGTTGTAGTGCAGCATGAACGACTTCGTTGATTCCTTCGGCTCGTTCACCGTCTCGTAGCGCTGGACGTCGTTCGCCGTGCCGAGCGTGGCGGCGACGAGCGCCTGCGTCTGGCCGCGGGTGAACAACGCGGAACCGTGTGCGCGCGGGATCACGCTCGTGTCGATCGTGATCTGCCGGACCTCGTTCGGCTTGCGGCCGTCGACGCGAAGGCCCGAGTCGAGCACCTGCGAGCGAAGCTGGTTGTACTCGACGTCGCCGAGCAGTGTCTTGATGTCCTTGCCGTTGTCCGGGAAATCGACGAGCAGCTGTGTCTCGATCTCCTTTTTGACGCGCTCGACGGCGGCGATGCGACCGTGCTTGTCCTTTTGGTTGAGCGCGTCCTTGATCTTGCCGTTCGCCAGATCCTGGACCTTGGCGTGCAGCGTGTGGTCGACCGCGGACTTGGTCCACTCCATCTTCGCGGGCCGCGCGTCGCCCATCTTCTTGAGGAGCTCTTCCTGCGCGGCGATGAGCTCGCGGATGCCCTTCTGCGCGACGCCGAACGCTTCGAGGACGTCTTCTTCCGAGACCTCGAGCGCGCCGCCCTCGACCATGTTGATCGAGTCGGCCGAGCCGGCGACCACGAGATCCATGTCGCTGTAGGCGAGCTGCTGGAAGGTCGGATTGAGGACCCATTTGTCCTGCAGGCGCCCGACGCGGGTCGCGGCGACCGGCGTCGCGAACGGAATCTTCGAGGCGTTGAGCGCAGCGGACGCGGCAACGAGCGCGAGCACGTCCGACGCATTTTCCTGGTCCGCCGAGATTACGTAGATGAAGACCTGGACTTCGTTCTTGAAGCCCTCGGGAAAGAGCGGGCGGATGGTCCGGTCGACGATGCGCGCCGAGAGGATCTCGTTGTCGCTGGGCCGGCCTTCGCGCTTGATGTAGCCCCCGGGGATCTTGCCGGCAGCGTAGGTCTTCTCGCGGTACTCGACGAGAAGCGGGAAGAAATCGAGCGGGCTCTGGGTGTCGCTCACCGTGACGGCGGCGAGCACCATGGTGTCCCCGAATTGGACGAGTGCGGAACCGGCGGCCTGCTTGGCCATTCTGCCCGTCTCGATGACGAGCTTGCGCCCCGCGAACGTCTTTTCAACGCGTTGCATCATTGCTGGATTGCCCCTGTGGGGCTGTTAGAAGAACGAGTGGGGGATAGCAAAACGCGCGGGCCGCAATCGATGCGCCCGCGCCGTCGTGCTCATCCGTGAACTAGTACCGGAGTCCAAGCTCCTGGACGATCTGCCGGTATCCCTCGACATCCGTGCGCTTCAGGTAGTTCAACAACCGGCGTCGCTTACCCACCATTTTGAGAAGGCCACGGCGACCGTGGTGATCCTTCTTGTGGGCGCGGAAGTGGTCGGTGAGATAGTTGATGCGCTCGGTGAGGAGCGCTACCTGAACACGTGTCGACCCAACGTCGTTGCTGTGTGCCTGGTACTTCGCGATGGTTGCGGCCTTGTCGAAACCCATTGTGTGGCTGATTCCCCGCCCTTTTGGCGGCGTCCGATGTTTTTGGCGATAGCTTTGAAGCGTAATCGGCTGGTAAGCTGTTGTAAAGGGGAGAGTTACGCCCCAAACAGTCGACCGATCCACCCAAAGAGCTTCGCAAACCCGGCACGCGTGTCGTTGTACATCACGATCGCGAAGAGCAAAGCGATCGCGAAAAGGCCGAAGCGCAGGATGTACTCGCGCGTCCGCATGCTGAACGGACTGCCCTTCGCCGACTCGAGGACGTTGATGAGAATTTGGCCGCCGTCGAGAATCGGAATTGGCAAGAGGTTCAGTACGGCGACGTTGATGCTGAGCAGCGCGATGAGCGCGAACAAATCATCGAATCCTTTTCGCGCCTGGCTGACCGCGACCCGCGTGATCGCGATCGGGCCACCGAGCTCCTTCACCGACTGCTTCCCCGTGCCAATGCGCCGCAGCACACGGAAGACCTGTCCCGCGTCGCTCCTCGTCTCGCGCAACCCGAGGCGAATCGCGTAGCCGAGACTAACCGGCACGCGATGAGCCGTGTTCCGCGCGCCCGCGCCGATGCGGCCGACCGTGGTGTCCGCGCCAGTAGCGCCCTCGGAGTGCACCGCCTTCGGGGTCACGGTCAGGGATTCCAATCCGGCGCCACGATGAACGACGAAACTGAGCGGTCGCTCGGGCGACGCGCCGACCTTCTCGACCATGTTCGTCCACGAGAAGATCGGCTCGCCGCCGACGCTTACGACCGAGTCACCCTTGCGCAGCCCCGCCTGAAGCGCGCGATCGCCTGGGAAAACGGTGTCGATCACCGGTGGCAGGTACGGATCGAGTAGGCTCGCGACCTCGCGCGCGTCCGGTCCGTCGTCGGTCAGCGGAATGACGACGGCGCCGCGATTGGTCGTCAGCGCGATCTGCTGCTTACTGTCGAGCATTCCCTCGATCAAAGCGCGCCAACTCGCAACCGCTTTGCCGTTCACGGCGCGAATAGTGTCACCGGAGTGCAGCTGCGCCAGCGCCGGGATGGACGGCTCCCGTTCCACACCGCCAAGGACGGTCGACTCGTAGTCCGCTTGTCCCGCGCGCATGACCAGCGTCGTCGCGACGACGACGGCGAGCAGTCCGTTCATGATCACGCCCGCCGTCAGGATGACGACGCGCGCCCAGAGCGGCTTGCTCTCGAACCATCGATTCTCCGGCACCGGTTTCGGGCCGAACGGGATCATGGCGTTCGGATCGAAATTCGGGTCGTTCTCTTGTCGCGCCGTAGACTCTTCGTTCCCACCTTCGAGGAACGCGGCTTCCGCGTCGTGGCGCGACGCCATGCGGACGTATCCGCCGAGCGGCAGCCAGGCCAGAATGTACTCGGTCTCACCGCGGCGTTTGCGGAAGATCGCCGGCCCAAAGCCGATCGAAAAACGCGGCGCATAGACGCCGAGCGCCTTCGCCGCGATGAAATGTCCGAGCTCGTGGACGAAGATGACGAGCCCGAACACCAGGATAGGTGCGAGGATCGGAAAGATGGTGCTCAACATCCAAAGCGCTCCTGAACGTGCCGGCGTGCCGCTGAGTCGGCCCGCAGTATGGAATCCTGCGTGTCGCCGGGCAAATCGGCCAGCGCATCGATCGCACTCGCAATCGCTACGCCGATATCGCCGAAACGGATCCGCCCGTCGAGAAAGAGGGCTACGGCTGCCTCATTGGACGCATTGAAGACCGCTGGTGCCACACCGCCGCGTCTTCCCGCCGCAACCCCCAGGGCGAAGGCCGGGAACTGCTCCGCCCGCAGTGGCTCGAAGGTCAGCGGGGACAGCGACACGGGGTCGAAACGAGGTACACCGGAGTCCGGTACGCGATCCGGATGCGTCAGCGCGTAGAGAATCGGGAGCTCCATGCTTGGCACCCCAAGTTGGGCAAGCACGCTCCCGTCGACGAACTCGACGAACGAGTGAACGACGCTCTGCGGGTGCACGACGACCTCGATCCGATCGTACGGCAGGTTGAACAGATAGTGGGCCTCGATGACCTCGAGGGCTTTGTTGGCGAGCGTCGCGCTGTCCACGGTAATCTTGCGACCCATGCGCCAGGTCGGATGACGAAGCGCATCCTCGAGGGTGGCCTGCTCGAGTTGCTCGGTCGTCCATTGCCGAAACGGTCCGCCCGACGCGGTGATGATGATTCTTTGAATCTCGACTCCGGGTCGTCCGGTAATACACTGAAGAATCGCGCTGTGCTCGCTGTCCACTGGAACGATCTCGCCCCGACCGGCACGGCAGGCCTCGGTCACCAATCCGCCGGCCATGACCAGCGTTTCCTTGTTGGCCAGCGCGACGCGCTTGCCGCGCGCCAGCGCAGCGAGCGTCGCCTCGAGCCCCGCGGCACCGACGACGGCGTTCAACACGACGTCCACGTCGTCGCGCGTCGCCGCTTCGACGAGGCACTGGCCGCCGGCGCGCCAGGCATCGCGCGAACCGTTCTTCACCATTCCGACGAACGACGGCGCGAACTGCGCCGCCTGCTCCTCGAGCAGCTCCGCGTTGTTGAACGCGGTGAGCGCGGCCACGCGGAAGCGCGAGCGTTGCCGATCGAGGACGCGCAACGCCGCCGTTCCGATCGACCCGGTGGATCCGAGCACGGCGACACCGCGTCGTCCGTCGTTGGTCACGCGGGCGCCCACGTCAGCAGCCATCCGAAGACGACAAAGGACACCGGCAGCACGAAGAGCAAGCTGTCGACGCGGTCGAGCACTCCCCCGTGACCGGGGATGATGTGCGATGCGTCTTTCACGCCCGCCTCGCGCTTGAGCAGCGATTCAGCGAGATCACCGACCTGCGCCGCGATGCTGATAACGGCGCCGACAGCGATCACTCCCACGGGCCGCCAGCGAAAGCCAAGTTGAGCCGCGGGATGAAGCACGAACTGCGTGAACAGCCAGGCGACGAGGATGCTGGCGAGCAGCCCGCCGATCGCGCCCTCGACGGTCTTTCCCGGGCTGACGGACGGAATGAGCTTGTGGCGACCGATCGCCCGTCCGAGCGCGTAGGCGCCCGTGTCGGAGGCCCACGTCGTGATCAGGGGCAAGAGCAGCAGCAGTCCGCCGCTCGGGATGGTGAACGTTCTTCCGCCGAGCGCGAGGTTCGCGGGAGCGAACGCGTACTCGTGATACCGGAGGGCGTAGCCGAAGCTGAGCATCCCGCCCGTATATGCCACGCCAAGCACCGTCGAGCCGACGGCGCCGAGCGGTTGGCCGGTCACGCCGCGCTTCCAGATCGAGAGCGCAAGCAGCGCGAGGACGACGATGGCGGCAATCTCGACGGCGCTCACTTTTCCGGACGGATCGTAGAGCTGGAGGTACCGCGCGTGCACGAGCAACGGCAGCAATCCGGCGAGGGCGATGCCGACATCGTCGAAGGGCGTCTGACCGGACGCGCGCGCGATTCGAAAAAACTCCCAGGCCGCGAGCGCCGACGCGATCGCGAGCAACGCCGCGAGCGGGGCGCCCCCGTAGACAACGATCCCAATCGCGATCGGCGCCGCGACGACTCCGAAGGCGACGCGACGCGCGAGCTCGGAGCTCACACTTCCATGATCTCGGCTTCTTTCGCCTTGATCAACTCGTCGACCTTGTGGATGTAGTCGTCGTGGAGTTTTTGAACGTCCTTCTCGGCGTGCTTCACGTCGTCCTCGGAGACGCCATTCAATTTCTTGAACCCCTCACGCGCGTGTGTCCGCGCGTGACGGATGGCGACTTTGCCTTCCTCGGCGTATTTGTGAATGACCTTCACGAGCTCCTTGCGCCGCTGCTCGTTCATCGCGGGGAGCGGTACGCGGATGATGCCACTCTGGGCCGACGGCTCGAGGCCGAGACCGGATTCGCGGATCGCCTTCTCGACGATCTTGATCTGCCCCTTGTCGAAGGGCGTCACGATGAGGACGCGCGGTTCGGGCGCATTAATGGTCGCGACTTGGTTCAGCGCCATCTGCTGGCCGTACATCTCGACGCGGACGGTGTCGAGCATGTTGGGCGTCGCCTTGCCCGACCGTACGGACGAGAATTCGTGCTTGATGTGCGCGATGTCCTTGTCCATCGACGCGCGGGTGTCTTTCAGGATTTGTTGAATGGAGCTCATCGAACGAGGGTGCCGACACGCTCGCCGCGGACGGCCGCGACGATCGAGCCCGGACGGTGGATGTTGAGAACGATCAACGGCAGCGAGTTCTCGCGGCACAGCGTGCTCGCGGTCTGGTCGATGACTTTGAGCTCTTCCATGATCACATCGCGGAAGCTGATCTCTTCGTACAGCTTGGCGCTCGGTTCCTTCTTCGGATCGGCCGAGTAGACGCCTTCGACGCTCGTCGCCTTGATGATGACATTGGCCTTGATCTGAATGGCCCGCAACACGGCGGCCGTATCGGTCGAGAAATACGGATTGCCGGTACCCGCCGCGAAGATGACGGTGCGGCCCTTTTCGAGATGTCGAATGGCGCGGCGGCGGATATACGGTTCCGCGAGCTCCTCCATGCGGATGGCCGTCATCACGCGGGTGTCGATGCCCTTTCGCTCGAGGACATCCTGCACGGCGAGCGCGTTGATCACGGTGCCGAGCATACCCATGTAGTCGGCGGCGACGCGATCCATGCCGGTCTTCGAGAGCTGGGACCCCCGCACGATGTTGCCGCCGCCGATGACGAGGCCGAGCGAAGCGCCGGTCTTGGTGACGGCGAGGATCTCGTCCGCGAGCCGGGAAACGACGTCGAAGTCGTAGCCGAAGCCTCGCTCACCGGCGAGGGCTTCGCCGGAAAGCTTGACGAGTACCCGCGGGTACTTGAGCGAGTTTGAAGAGCTGGCCTGTGAAACCGCGGTAGCAGTCATCCTGAGCGAGCGTAGCGAGCGAAGGACCTGTTGTGAATTCCTATGATGCTAACCCAGCGGCGTTGAGCGGACAAAATGCTTGTGTGGCGCCCTATTTCACTTACATACTCGCGAGTCATTCGAAACGACTTTACGTCGGTATGACAAACGATTTGGTGAGGCGATTATGGGAGCATCGAGCCTCAACAATCGGTTTTGTTGCCAGCTATCGAACAATCCGACTGGTCTACTTCGAAAGCCATCCAAATCCAATAAACGCGATCGCTCGCGAGAAGCAGATCAAGGGTTGGCTTCGGTCGAAGAAGGTCGCGCTCATCGAACAAACGAATCCTCTTTGGGAGGATTTGGCTGCGGGGTGGTTCGACCAGCCCCGCAGCAAATCAGAATAGGTCCTTCGCTCGCTGCGCTCGCTCAGGATGACAGCTGTGACAGCTACTCAGCGCCGAGT
>DATLPC010000107.1:0-13608 GCA_035535975.1 Gemmatimonadaceae bacterium
TCAAGCTGAACCACAGGATGGACGAGCTAAAAGAGGTCTTCGGTTTGACCGATGAGGACCTCAATATCGACCTCGGTCCGTTGGGAAGGCTGAGGTAGCCGAGACCGCCACTGACCACAGACAGATGCCCGAGCTCGTAAAACCGACACGGACGCACGGCCTGGACGACATTCTCGACCGCGTGCTGGACAAGGGCCTCGTCATCGCCGGCGACATCAAGATCAACCTGGCGAATGTCGAGCTCCTGACCATTCAGGTCCGTCTGCTTGTGTGCTCGATCGACAAGGCGGAACAGATCGGACTCAATTGGTGGCGCAACGATCCGAGACTCACAATGTCTGGACCTGGTGCACCCGCGGTTGCTCCCGATCTCGACGCCCGGCTGACACGGATCGAGGAACAGCTCATTCGCCTCGCGGGATCGGCGGGGTCGTCGGGCGGGTCGGTGTCCAAGTCGTCTCGCAAGTGATGGGCGGCATCATGCCTCGCTGTAATCGACCCTAGCCTCTCAAGGACGGGAGAACATGGCTGTCGAACGCACGCCTAGCGGCAGTTCACTGATCGACGTTCTGGATCGCGTACTGGATAAGGGTATCGTGATCGATGCCTGGGTTCGGGTCTCACTCGTCGGCATCGATCTGGTGACGGTGGAAGCGCGCATTGTCGTCGCGTCCATCGACACATATTTGAAGTACTCGGAAGCTGTCGGCATCACATCGCCGATCTCGCGACCCCGTGAGATTGGCGCGGGCGACGAGCTCGAGCGCATGCAGCGGGAGAACGCCGAATTGCGCCGGCAACTCGAGCTTCGCAACGGCTAACACGGTGGGGTAGCGTAGCATGGCAGTGCTCGGAGACCGCTCGATTGCCGGTCTCCTCTCGGGCTTGGCCGAGGCGCCAGATCTTCGCGCTGCCGCGTCATTCCTCTTGACGCAGCTCGCCGAGCTTGCCGGTTCGAAACGCGCGGCGATGTTCCGGCTGGACTCCAATCACGAGAACGTCGAGCTCGTCGCCGCCATCGGCCTCAACGTCGAGCCCGGCGAATTCGCGATTCCGTTGAGCGATTTGTCGAGCCCGCTGGTCATCAGCGCGCTCGCCCTCGTTCGGATTCAAGGAACGAGTCCGCTCGGACCGCGTTCCCTCGCCGGATTCGAGCAGTGGCTGGCCCTTCCAATGTCGCAGCCTCGCTACCGTGGCGCTCCCGGCGCCATGTCCCCGGCGCGTGCCACCGAGCTGGTGGCGTCGCGCACGATCAGCGTGCTCGATACGCCGGAGCGGCGAGTTGGCGTGGCGCCGGCCGGCGTCGTGTTGTTGGAAGGTCCCGGCGACGCGACCGTCATCGACGAAACCGGGGAGATTCTCGGGTTGGCCAGCCCAGTAATGGGGCGGCTGGCGGCGCTCGAGGACTCGCGCGAGCACACCGAACGGCTGTCGCAGCAGCGCGAACGCCTGACACTGATGGTCGATTCGCTCCCCGACCCGATCGTCATCACGAACGCGGCGAACGACATCATCGCACAGAATCAGCGCGCTGATCGTCTGCTCCATGTTCGCGACGACGACTCGGCCGGCCGACGGCGCGCCATCGAGCTGAACAATCTGCTCTTTACGTCCTTCCTGTCGAAGGCGGCGATGATGGGGGCCGCACAGGGCGGAGCGCGGGAGCTGAACCTGGTCGACCCGGACGAGGGAAATGACCTCCTGTTCGAGGTCCTCGCCCATCCGCTCGGCGAGCGCGTCGGACCCGAGGACGCCGTGCTGTCGGTGTTGCGCGACGTCACCGATCTGCGGCGCGCGGCCAACGAGCTCGAGCGACAAGTGCAGCGCGTGCGACAGGCGGAGATCACGGTTCGCGGCGAACGCGACCGGTTGAATCTCGTCCTCGAAAACGTCGCCGATCCGATTCTCGTGACCGACGAGCGCTCGAACATCATCCTGATGAACGATCAGGCCGAGCAGCTCTTTCACAGTGAAGCGGAGGCGCGCAGCCGCTCGCAGCTCGCTGCGGTCCGCGGCAACGATACGAAGTTCACGTCGTTCATCTCCGAGTTCGCGCTGCTCGACGACGATTCGCGGCGGGAGCGAATGACGCTCGTTTTCCCGCGGACGGGCATCGAGCTGCCCGTCGAAGTCGTGTCGGGCAAAGTGAAAAACGAGCGCGGCGAACCGATCGCGATCGTGTCGGTGCTCCACGACCTCACGAAGCAGGTCGAGAACGAGCGGCTGTACGAGGCACTCAAGCGGTTGAACAGCGAGCTCGAACAGCGTATTCGCGAAGCGACCGCCGACCTGGCCGAGCAAAACGCGCGGCTGCAGTGGCAGTCACAGGAAGTGGAACGCGCGAACAAGCTCAAGTCGGAATTCCTGGCGAGCATGTCGCACGAGCTGCGCACGCCGATCAACGCGCTGATCGGCTACTCGGCGCTCATGCTCGACGGCGTGCTCGGCGAAGTGAATCCACGGCAGAGTGACGCACTCCTGCGAGGGCGCGCGGCCGCCGAGCATCTCCTCGCCCTGATCAACGACATCCTCGATCTCGCCAAGATCGAGGCGGGTAAGATGCCGCTGCATCTCGAGGACGTGTCGCTGCGCGAGGTGACGACCGAAGTCACGCAGCAGATCGAGCCGATGGTGCGCAAGAAGCAGCTGGATTTTACGATCGATGTCTCGCCGGATTGTCCGGTCATCTACTCCGATCGGACGAAGATCAAGCAGGTGCTGCTCAACCTGCTGTCGAATGCTGTCAAGTTCACCAACAAGGGCAGTGTGACGGTCCAGGCCGAGTGCGCGCCCGGCGGCGTGCGGATCGACGTAATCGACACGGGCATTGGCATCCGCCCCTCCGATCTCCAGGCGATCTGGGAAGACTTCCGGCAGGTCGACCAGTCGCGAACGCGCGAGTTTCCGGGAACCGGGCTCGGGCTCAGCATCACGCGGAAGCTGCTCGAGCGCCTTGGCGGGTCGGTCGCCGTGCAGAGCAAATACGGCGAGGGGAGCACGTTCTCGGTTTTTCTCCCGGTCCGCGTCCCCGTCTCGGCGCCGTCAGAGTATCCCGCCACAAGCGTGTCCGTCTAAATACAGACGCTAGCGGACAGAACCCCGGCCTAACGACGGGGTACAATTTGGCGTCTATACTCGTCGGTCCGACGCGGTTGAAGACCTGCTCTTGGGAGAGGGGAGAACGAACGATGACGAAATACCGGGCGGTGGGGAGTTGGGTCACCCTCGCGACGTTGATCTCATACGCCGCGGCCTGCGGCGATCGTGGCGCGCAGTCGAAGGCAGAGACGGATTCTGCGCTCGCGCGCGACTTGGCGCTCGCGTCACAGCAGCCGACGGCGCAGCCGACTTTTCAGGATACGGCGGTAGCTCCGACGCCCAAGCCCGCGCCGGCGCAAGAGAAAGCGCCGGTGCCGCAGCCGCGCTCGCGATCGCCGCGTCGTCCCGAGCCGCGGGCCGAGGTTCCACGTCCCGTCGCTCCGCCGCCTTCGACGCAGACGCCGGTCGTGCAGCCGACTCAAATCGCCCAAGCGCCGACACCGGCGCCGGCAGCCGCGCCGGCGCGCGGCGAGATCGGCACGGGAACAGGCTTCGGTCTGACGAGCGGGGCGAAGGTTTGCACGAACACGAATCGGCCTGGCGACAAGATCGTCGCCACGTTGAACTCGGCGGTCACGGGCTCGAACGGCGCGGTGATCCCCGCCGGCTCGACGATCGTGCTCGAGGTAGCGTCGACGAACGCCGGTCAGAACGGCGACGGGGCGCAAATCGCCTTCCGGATCCGGTCGCTCGTCATCAACGAGAAGACGTATGAGGTGAATGGCGACGTGTCGACGATGTCGCCGCTCGAGAAGACGAAAATCGCCAACGCCGACCCGAATGCCGAGAAGAAGAAGGTCGTCGGCGGCGCGATCGCCGGCGCCATCCTTGGCCAGATGATCGGCCACAATACCAAAGGAACGATCATCGGCGCCGCGGCCGGTGCCGCGACCGGCGCCGCCATCTCGCGCTCCGGCGAGTCCTACGAGGGCTGCCTACCGGCGGGTTCGGCTCTCCGCATCACGCTGAATTCGCCGATCCTGATGTAATTCGCGCGGAGATGCGAGGGGCCGTTAGTCTTTCGAAATGGCCCCTCGCGTTCCGCCGGCGCTCAAGCCGTTTCATCCAATCGTCCGCGCGTGGTTTCGCGAGGCGTTGGGTGAGCCGAGCGCGCCGCAGCGTGAAGGATGGCCGGCGATTGCCAGCGGCGCGAGCACGCTGATCCTTGCACCGACCGGCACGGGCAAGACACTCACCGCGTTTCTCTGGGAGCTGAACCAGCTCATCGCGGACGGCGCCAAAGAGCCGCTCCCAAACGCGGTACAGATCCTCTACGTCTCGCCGCTCAAAGCGCTCAACAACGACATCCAGCGCAATCTCGAGCGGCCGCTGAGCGAGCTGCGCGAGCGATTCGAGAAGGCCGGCAAAGCCTTTCCCGAGATTCGCGTCGCCGTTCGGACGGGTGACACGCCGCAGTCGGCGCGAGCGCGAATGATCCGCAAGTCACCGCACGTGCTGATCACGACGCCGGAGTCGCTGCACATCATGCTCACGACGACGCGCGGTCGCGGCATGTTCAGCGGCGTGCGCGCCGTGATCATCGACGAGATTCACGCGATTGCGGGAACGAAGCGCGGCGCTCACCTCGCGCTGACGCTGGAGCGGCTGGAGCGGTTGTGCCAGGCGCCGCCGCAACGCATCGGCCTGTCCGCGACCCAACGCCCGCTCGACGAGATCGCCCGCTTTCTCGTCGGGTTCGACCCGGCGACGAACGAGCCGCGACCGTGTCGGATCGTCGATTGCGGTCTGGTGAAGCAGCTCGAGCTGTCGATTCGATCACCCGTCGAAGACCTCGCCCATCCGGGGGGCACGATTTGGTCGTCGGTCACGCCGATGGTGCTACAGTACCTGCGCACGGCGCGGACGACGTTGATTTTCGTCAACAATCGCGCGCAGGCCGAGAAGATGGCGGCGCGGATCAACGCACTCGCCGGCGAAGAACTGGCGCTTCCGTACCACGGATCGCTGTCGCGCGAGCGACGGCTCATGCTCGAGCAGTCGCTCAAAGCGGGCGCGGTGCGCGCGCTCGTCAGCACGAGCTCTCTCGAGCTTGGCATCGACATCGGCTCCGTGGATCTCGTGCTCCAGCTGCAATC
This sequence comes from Gemmatimonadaceae bacterium, assembly GCA_035535975.1. GTDB lineage: Bacteria > Gemmatimonadota > Gemmatimonadetes > Gemmatimonadales > Gemmatimonadaceae > JAQBQB01. Next base: position 5,196 of record DATLPC010000107.1, read on the forward strand.
GCCGAAGCGCGTCGCCAATGGGCTGCAGCGCGTGGGCCGCGCGGGACATTCGCTCGATGCAGTGAGCCGCGGCGTGTTCATGCCCACGTTCCGTGACGATGCGATGGAGCTGCTCGCCGTGGTCAAGGCGATGGGCGACGGCGACGTCGAGCCGACGCGCGTTGTCCAGAATGCGCTCGACGTGCTGGCGCAGGTGGTCGTGGCGACAGTGGCCATCGATGACGACTGGACGAGCGTCGCTTTGTTTGATCTGGTTCGGCGGGCGTATCCGTATCACGCGCTGACGCGTTCCGCGTTCGATGAAGTGCTGGCGATGCTCTCGGGCAAGTATCCATCCGACGTCGCCGCCGAGCTGGACGCGCGCATCAGCTGGGACCGTGTGACGGATACCCTCATATCGTCGCGCGCGTCGCGAATGGTCGCCGTGATCTCGGGCGGTACGATCCCCGATCGCGGGCTGTACACGGTGAATCTTCCCGATCGCACCCGGCTCGGCGAGTTGGACGAAGAGTTCGTGCACGAGACGCGCGTCGGCGACGTTTTTCAGCTTGGCTCCTCGACCTGGCGCGTGAACGCGATCGAGCACGACCGCGTGATCGTGACGCCGGCGCCGGGCGCTCCGGCACGGATGCCCTTCTGGCACGGTGAGTACGCCGCGCGATCGGTGCATCTGGCGCCGCGCGTCGGCGAGCTCCGTCGCGAGCTCGATGCCGTTCGCACCGCCGAGCAGATCGCCGCGCTCGCCGAGCGATATCTGTGCGACGAATCGACGGCGAGCTCGCTCGTCGAATACGTCCACCAGCAGCGCGCATCGACGGGAGTGGTACCGGACGAGCGCATCGTCGTCGTCGAGCAGTTCCGCGACGAGATGGACAGCGTGCGCGTCGTGATCCACGCGCCGTTCGGCGGACGCGTAAACGCGCCGTGGGGAATGGCGCTGGCCAATCGGGTGCGCGAGACGCTCGGCAAGGGCGGAGCGTTCGAGATCCAGGTGCAGACGACCGACGATGGCATCATGCTGCGGCTGCCGACGCTGCGCGAATGGCTGCCGTTGAGCGTCATACGCGACATGAGCTCCGGCGAGGCGGAGCGCCGCGTGCTCGAAGAAGTCGGCGCGTCGTCGCTGTTCGGCGCGCGCTTTCGCATGAATGCGGGGCGCGCGCTGCTGCTGCCCCGCGGGAATCCGCGGCGACGCATGCCGCTCTGGCTCCAGCGTCTCAAAGCCCTCGATCTTCTGCAGGCAGTCCAGGAATTCCCCTCTTTCCCAATACTCGTCGAGACGTACCGCGACGTGCTGCAGGACGCGTTCGACATGCCGGCGCTGTCGCGTGCGCTCGACGATCTCGCCGCCGGAACGACATCGCTCGTGTCCGTCGAGACGCCGGTGCCGTCGCCGTTCGCGGCCTCGTTGCAGTTCGGCTTCGTGATGGACTGGATGTACGCCGACGACGCACCGCGCGCCGAGCAGCGGGCGGCGCTGCTGTCGCTCGATCGCGCGCTGCTCGATGAGCTGATGGGCGGAGAAGGCGCCGACGAGTCGACGCTGGAAATGCTCGATGCCATTCTGTCGCGGCGACGAGGCACGGCGTCGGGCGCGCGGGCGCGAACAGCCGACGAGTTGGCCCTCTTGCTCGACCGCGCCGGCGATCTCACGATGGAAGAGCTCCGCGAACGCGTCGCTTCGCTCGACGAAGGCCGTCGCGGCGATCCTCTGCACGAATTGCTCGAGCGCGGGCGGGCGATCGCGTTGGACATCCCGAACCGCGGCGACACGATTCGACGCGTCGTCCTCACCGAGAGCTTCGCGCGATACGCGGCGGCATTCGGCCCCGAGGCGTTCGAAACGGTGTATCGGGGAGCCGATCTCGACGCTGTTTCCGCGCAAGACGCCGTTCCGGACTCGTTGCGGCAGCCCGCGATGACGAGGACCGCGGCGCGGCGTGAGATTCTGGCCCGCTTTGCGTCGCTCGCCGGCGCGTTCGCCATCGCCGACGTGACCGCACGCTACGATCTGGATGACGCGTGGATTCGCGAGCGTCTCGACGACTGGACGCGCGCCGGAAAGCTCGTGCGTGGGAAGTTCGGCGGCGACTCCACGATCGAGCGATGGTGCTCGCGCCGGCTGCTCGAGCTCGCGCGGCGTCGCGAGCTCGCTCAGGCGAGAAAGCAAATCGAGGCGGTGCCACTCGACCGCTTCGCCGGGTTCATGTTGCGGTGGCAACACCTCGACGCAGCGCATCGCCTCTCTGGTTCGGACGGAACGATCGAGATCGCGCGGCAGATGTACGGCCTCGCTCGTCCCGCCGAGCAGTGGGAGCGCGACTATTTGCCGGCGCGCGTCGAAGACGTTGATCCGGATGCGCTGTCGCGATTGATCGCGCTCGGGGAACTGGTGTGGATCGGCGGGACGACGGCGAAGCCCGACGAGGTTCCGACGCTGTCCACGGTTCGCTTCGCGCGTCGCGGAACCGTTCGCGCGTGGGTCTCGACCGCGTCGACGGCACCGCTGGGCGAACAGGCGCAACGTGTGCTCGAATCCCTCGAGCGCGAAGGCGCCTCCTTCTTCGACGAGCTGGTCTCATCGACCGGACTCACGGCTCGAACGCTGCGCGACGCGCTGCGCGAGCTCGTCGGTGCGGGCCTCGTGACCAACGATACGATGGATGCGCTGCGCCTCGTGTTGCGTTGGCGTCCGATCGTTTCACCGCGCGACCGCGCGCGGCCGGATCCAACACGATGGCTGCCGGCCGACTTCACGCCCTCGGCGAACCGGTACGTCGTGCAGCGCCGTCCCAATCTTCGCCGCTTACCGAAGTGGAAGCGCCCCGACAAGGAAGGCGAGGCCGCGGTGGAATGGCCTGGCCGTTGGTCCCTGGTGCGCGCGCCGCGCGTGCTCGGCCCCGAGGTGGATGAAAGCGCTTGGGCCGAGTTGATCGCGAAGCAGTGGCTCGAGCGGTACGGCATCGTGTCGCGCGAGATGTGGAGGCGCGAACGACCGGCGATCGCCTGGAGAAGCATCTATCGCGAGCTGAAGCGTCTCGAGTTCCGCGGCGACGTGCGCCGCGGCTACTTCGTGCGCGGACTCTCCGGCGCGCAGTTCGCGCTGCCGCAGGCGATCGAGCTTCTCCGCGCCGACGATTCGCGCGGCGAGGCGGTCGTCATCCCGGTGTCCGATCCGGCGAACGTGTACACTCTCCCGATGCCGCAGGACCCGGCGCGTGATTCCTTCGTGCGTCCGCGCAGCCGCGGCGCGCTGCTCGTGTCGATCAACGGCAACGTCGTGATGATCGCCGAGAGACATGGCGGTCGCATCGTCATTCGTCCCGACACCACGGAGGCCGCGGCAACCGAAGCCGCCAAGGCACTCGTCGCCTACCTCTCGGCGCGGACGAGCCGCGACATCGTCGTCGAGACGATCGATGGACAGCCGGCGAGCGGCAGCCGCTATCTGGACGCGTTTCGGGCCGCGGACTTCAGGCGGGGAACGACGGGGCTGCGGTTCTACACTCGGCGGACGTAGGAACGGAGAGATCCGCTGGAGCGATTACGGATTCGCGTCCAGGAACCGCATCACGGTCTGGGTGAACAGCTCCGGTTTCTCGAGATACATGAGATGGCCGGTTCCCGGGATCACGATCCGGGTCGATCGCGGAATTCCAGCTTCGATCGCGCCGGCGTGTGCATGGACGTCCGGGATGTCGGCGTCTCCGACCAGCAGCAGCGTCGGCACTCGAATCTCACCGAGCCGCGGCAACGCCGGCTTGGGCGGGATTGCCGGTGTGCTGTGCGTAATGTCCTGGGGCGAGGCGAGCAGGAGGTCGAGAAGCTTCTTCCGCGCCGCGTCATTGCCCGGAGCAATGAGATAGCGGTCGTTCGCAATCGCTCGCGCCGCACCCGGCACATCCCCGCGACCTAACAGTTCGCTCCACGGAGCGCCGCGATTCAGAAAATGCTCACTGTACGGAAAACCGCCGACGACCGCGCCGACGAGGACGAGCCGCCGAACGAGCTCGGGATGCTCGAGAGTGAAGTTGATCGACACCTCACCGCCGTGCGAGCTGCCGACGATCGTCGCGTGCGTCACACCGGCTTGCCGCAGCACCGCTGCCATGTCGTCCGTCTCGGCGAACCATCCCGTCGCGGCGGACGATTTGCCGTAGCCGCGCCGATCGTATCGCAGGGTGTGACCGCGGCGACAGAAGGCGGGCCAGACGTCATCCCACACGGCCGAGTGGACGACGCCGTCATGGACGAGCAGCACTGCGTCGGGACCGGTGCCGCATTCATCGTAATAGACCTGAGAATCCCCGACCTTCAACAACGCGCCGGGCGATGACGCACGGGTCTGCGCGGTGAGTGGCGTTGCGATCGCCGCGCCAACCAGCAATGCGTGAGTAACGCGTTTCAAATGGCGCACGTCGAGCGACTCCACGAGGGAATTGCGGAATCTAGCCTTTCGATCGGGCTGATTTGCGTTTCTTTCCGGCGATTCGGCGGCGGCTGTGTCGCGCCATTTCGGGAGGCGGTTAGAAGTCCAAAACCCGCTGGTTCGAGCGGCTTGGGCTCCGCGAGTATGTCGGATCGCCCGTGGCAGCGTGACTCGGCCGGACCAGCGACACGCTCACGGGTTTATGGGGGTGAGATTACCGTTTTCGACCGTCGGATGCGAACCGGGCAAACGTGCGATCATGAGTCTTGTCTTCGCGCATACGCAGGAATAACATCGCAGTCTAGTTGGCGTTAGCCGGCACCGAATCATTACAGAGTTAGACACCGATGCCCTCCTCATCCACGGTTACATCGCATTTCGCGAAGTCTGCGGCGTCCGTGCGGACGACGTACGACACGCTACTGACGGCAGCGCGCGCGTTCGGGCCTGTCCACGAAGAGCCGAAGAAGACGTCGATTCATCTCGTTCGCACATCCGCGTTTGCCGGCGTCGCGACCCGCAAGCATGGGCTCGTCCTGACGCTCAAATCGACGAAACGCGTGGCAAGCCCGCGCGTACGTCGCGCTGAACAGGCCTCGGCCAATCGCTGGCATCTCGAAATACCACTCGCATCCCCCGACGACGTGGACGCCGAACTTCGGAGATGGCTCCGGGACGCGTACGAGTTGGCTTAGAGCATCACTTCTCGGTATGTCGCCTTGATCACGGATCGCGACCGTGCTGGCTAACACGCTTTGCAACTGACAAGCGAGCTATGGATTGCTCGCGGTGGCTCGCTTTGTTTGATTCACTTGCAGTTGAACTTGGTTAGATGATCGCACAATTCTCAGGAAAGCACGGTCGGTGAAGGCAACCCGCCGCTTCGCTTTCATGGTTTCGGTGGCCGTCGGCATGTCGTGCTCTAAGAAGAGTCACGATCAACCCGCACTGGCGAGTACCGCCGCACGGGATACGATCTCGCTCGACTCTTGTGCGGCCTTGGATGCCCAAGGGGCGCCGCAGAATCGTGTCCTCGAACCGGGCGAAACGATTCCGCTGCCGCATCCCGGCTCATGGGCGGCGACGAAGCGAGTAGCGCGCGACAGCTTTCAACTCGAAGTACCCTCTGTCGCGAATGTGGGCTCGAAGGATACACAAGGGGCATACTGGGTCGCCGAATTGCCCGGTTGCCGATACTTCTGCGTTCTCGGGATCACGTTCCAGACCGACTCGATGGACCGATCCCTCGATCAGTATGTCGCGAGTCTTCGCATCGTCGACACAGCGAAGGACCCGGACGCCGAGATCCCGGGTCTACCCCACCCGATCCGGCTCGCGCGGTCCGACGGACTGATGATGAGCACCCCGTGTGGCGACTGCACTTCTGGTCAAATCGTGACGAAGCGCGGGCGGACCGTTGCATACATCGGCTACTCGATTGACGACCGCGATGGGTATCAGCCGGGTCTAATCTGTCGTTTTGCGCGCGTCGCCTCGACGTTTGCGTGGGTTCATTAGATCCAGATCTCGCTGCGGTCATCTGATTTGCGTCGCAATTGACCTGGGGCGTTAGCTGGACAACCCGGATCTCGACGGAGAAAGTATCGCGGCGGCCACGCTCCTCCACCGAATCAGCCGTGGTGCACCGGACGATCCACGAGATGCGGCGCTCGATGTATTAAGCGTGTCCGAAACCCGATGCGATCAGGTCCACGGCCGTTTTCGACTGACGACCGTCCTTGGTTGGAACGACCAGTGCCAGCAACAGATGTTCTGGTTCGATCAAACGCGCGCCTCGACGTTCGGCGATTCCGTGCGCGTCTTCCCACGCTTTGTGTAGCCCTGAACTCTTCGGCAGTACGGCCTTGTAATCCGTGCTCTCCGGTTCAGGCACCAGTCTCGGCGCGATAGCGCGCCGCACTGCCCCGACGTCCGCTCCAGCATCCTGCAGCAACGCGAGAGTGCGGGGATCATCGAGCAATGCGAGCAAGAGATGGTCGGCGCCGACACAGCTGGCGTGGAGTCTGAATGCATGCTCATGCGCCAGAAAACTCACCATGCGCGCGCCCTGACTAAACGGCTCAGGCATTTGGAGCGCGGATACAGACCGTTTCCAGGAAGGAGCCGTCGAAGCGCTGCGAAACACGAACGTGCGAAATGATTCAAGAGTCGGCATCGTGTCAACACCTCAGGAAAAGTGTCCGAGTCGTTGCCTGTTCGTATCCTGCTTCAAAACAGATCGCGCTTACAGAGCAGTTCATTAGCCTTTCGTTAGAATTGCATTGCCCACCCGAGCGCTGAGCAGCGTTCATCTCCTCAGAATGGGATCCGGAGACCGCGGTCGACGTCGTCGTCCTACGAATAGGGGGCGAAGGAAGCTCGCTTATTGGACTCTACCCTGCGACGATCGCCAGCAGACGGCGCGAGACCTGAGGAAGCCAATGCGGTTGGCAGCATTGCGTGCCGGAAGAGTTATTGTACCCCCAGCTCCTTTAGGCCGCGTTCAATGTGAGATTTCCAATACGATCCGGGGAATCCGCTGTCGTCATCGGGCAATAGTACCAGCGCTTTCCGATACGCCTTTTCTGCGCCGGCTTTGTCACCGGTGCGAGCCAGCACTTCGCCAAGCATTGTCTCGATGCCCGCGTTTTTCGGATACGTCTTTTCGGCCAGCAGCAACGAGGGGAGTGCCGTTTTGATATCGTCGTCGTCCGACAACGCGATGATACCACCAAGCAGTTTCGATTCGGCCACATCCGGGAAGGCTCGCAGCATGGCGATGGCTTTTTCCGCTCCGTATCGTCGAAGGTACTGGGCCATTTGCCGTTGCGTCGGCGGAACCGGTGCGGCGGCTTTGAATTGCAAATTCAGTCGGCTGTCCGAGGCGCTACGTTCGACACGCTGCGACAGGAACGCTCTGGCCTCTGGTCGTTGTTTCAGACTGGCATCCAGGAAATTGACGATCACTTCGGCCAATCGATCGTAGCTCGTGCGTCGGTCTTTCCGAGCATCGGGCCACTTCTCCGGCATGAGATCGGGGCCGATTGCTCCATGAGTCAGATAGTCATCGTGGGCCAGCGACGTAATGGACGCTTCGTAACGCGGCACGAATTTCAAATACGGATCGAGGTATTCGAAATGTGGATGTCGTTCGGTTGATGCGACGCGAAGGGTGGCGGCGCGAATGTTGTTCCTGTTCCTCTTCATGTGAAGTTGAAGGAGCTCCGGACCGGCAGACAGACTGTCGTACTCGAAGCCCGAGTCGAGTGTGATGAGCGCGCGGACGGGTGAATCGACGTTCGCGGTCCACGCGAAAGACGCCCACGCGCCGTAGCTATGTCCCATCACGCCGAGGCGATCAGCGTCCGCGTTCGGCAATGCTCTGGCGAAGGTCGCGAGGAAATCCAGATCGGCAAATGAACCGGCCATGTCTCCAGTTATGAACACGCTGTACGCATTGGGGTCGGGATATGGACTGCTCACGACGATGTAGCCGCGGCTCGCCAGGTATTCGAACAGCGCGGAATTGTCTTCGTATGAGCCAGCCGTGCCGGGGTGATACAGGATGACCGGGAATCTCCCGCTCGCGGCCGGCGCATCTTTCACCGCAACGGTTTTCGTGGCCAGCAACTGCTCGAACGCGCGTGTCTCCGCGGGAGTCATCGCTCCGGGTTGGTGCCCCGTTGTTTCTCGACCGACCACACGACGCAGGGCTGATTCAAGGCGAGTCGCGAACGGAGCGAGCGGTCCGGGGCCGGGCGATAGGTCGAGATATTGGCGATAGGTCATCCGGCTCGCGTCGGTTTTCTGAGCCGGATACCAGATCCCAATCATGATCGGTCGGGGCCGATGAACCGGAAAGCGCGTTGTGTCGGTGACGAATTCGGGATCGTATTCTCGGGACTGATCCAGCTTGTACTGTAGCCGGAAGCCCACAGCATGCGGGCCGGTCTTGAGACCGCCCCAGAGCAGCGGCGACTGGGC
>DATLPC010000108.1:0-19483 GCA_035535975.1 Gemmatimonadaceae bacterium
GCGACTTCGGCGGCGGCGGCGGCGAGCAGGTCATCCTGTTCGCGACGCTGCCACAGATAGCGCAAGCCGAAGAACAGCACCGTGAGCGGCGCGAGCATCGTCATCCACGCCGCCGGGACGTGCACGTAAAGGATCTTCTCCAAGTGGCCCATGTCGCGATCGGGCGGAGAGATCAGGATGGCCGTGACCTGCGACGCGATGAGAAAGAGAAACGCGAACCACCCAAAGATCGGCCAGCGACTCGTGCGCGGCGCGACGATGGCTCCAGCGATTGGCGGTGCGCTCGTTGTCATGGATGTCATACCTCGATCACGGCCTCGAACGCGAGAAACGTCGCGGCGAGAAAAACCACGTCGAACACGATCAGCAACCGAGCCCACGCTCCGGCGTCGCCCATCATGTTACCGCCGAGCAGCGACTTCGTTGCCTCCATGGCGGCGAGGAGGACGGGAACCAGCATGGGGAAAAGCAGGAGCGGAAGCAACACCTCGCGCGCGCGGCTGCGGCTCGACATCGCCGCGTAGAAGGTGCCGAGCGTGACGAGCCCGATTGTCCCGAAGAGAATGATGGCGAGAAGGGACGGCCATTCACTCGGAATCACGACCTGGAACAAGATGATACCGGCGACGATGACGACCGCCAACATCAGCGCGACGAACACGAAGTTCGCCAGCAGCTTCCCGGCGTAGATCGCCTTGCGGGAGCCGGGATACAACACGAGCTGCTCCAACGCGCCGCCGTCGAGCTCCGACTGATAGGATCGGTTGAAGGCGAGCACGCCGGCGAAGAGCGCGGCGAGCCAGATCACACCGGGGGCCGCGTCGCGCACGGCCCGCGTGTCGGGGCCGAGCGCAAAGCCGAACAGCACGAGGATCGTGATCGCCAACGACGTTACCGCGTTGAACCCCGCCTTCGAGCGTCGCTCGGCGGTGAGATCCTTCCAGGCGATGGCGCGGGCGCGCCGCCAATCACGCTGCAAGCTCATCGGTCCGATGCCGCGACGGGGATGAGTGTTCTCTCGTGATCGTCGTCCGCTTGACCGGCAATCCGCCCTTCCGTGATCGTCACCGTACGATCGAGGACTTCGGCCGCAGGCGCGATCTCGTGCACGACGACAACGGCCGCCCCGCCCGCGTCGGCGTGGTCGGAGATCACCGCGTTCATGAGCTCGATGCCCGATTGATCCAGATTGCTGTATGGCTCGTCGAGGAGCAGCAGGCGTGGACGGGCGAGCAACAGCCGACCGATCGCCAAACGTCGCTGCATGCCCGACGAAAAGGCACGAACCGTTTCGTTACCGACGTCGATCAGCCCGACGCGCTCGAGCACGGCATCGACTTCTTTGTCGCGACGATCGAGCATCGCCGCCGCGAAACGAAGATTCTCGCGGGCGGTCAGGTTGTCGTACAACCCGGGCGCGTGCGCCATGTAGGCCACGAGCTCTCGAACGGAATCGGCATCTTTGACGACGTCGTGACCGCAAACGCGAACGGTCCCCGCGTGCGGCCGGAGCAGTGTGCCGACGATGCGGAGAAATGTGCTCTTGCCGGTCCCGTTGGCGCCAAGCAGTCCGACGACTTCGCCCCCCGCGACCCGGAGGTCGATCCCTCGCAGTACCCACGTAACGCCAAACCGCCGGGCGATTCCCGAAGCGTCGATGGCGAGGGCGATTGGAGAGGGAGACATGAGACCTTAAAGTTCGACCATTGCACGACTTGCCGCAATCTGCCGTGTCGGACTTGCCCCCGCGTTTGGGGGCTTAGGGCTTGCCGAGGGCGCGGTCGATGTCCCTGGAGTGCTCGGTGTATTCCTTGAGGTTCTTTGCCTGCTCCGCCGGGGCGGCCGCAACGAGGCGCTGGCGAAACTTGGCAGCGGCGTTGGCGTCGCCGGCCATCGTCGCCGTCCGAATCGCCAGCGTCAGGCCGAGCAGGTTGTTCGGTTGGCTGGCGAGAATAGAGTCCGCCTCCTGCCGAGCGATGGCGGTTTCGCCGACCGCCGCGGAGATCGTTCCGATGTCGTAGCGGGCATGGGCGTCGAGCGGGCCAATCATTTGATAGGCCTGGATCGCCATTGGCGCAAAGAAGCGAGCACTGTCGATCTTTCCCTGCTCGCTGTAGGCCATGACCCGGTCGAACAGCCGCGTCGCGCGCTCCTCCGGGGACATGTTCGAGATGTCCGGCGCCCGCGTCGACGGGCCGGCGGCGGTTCCGGCCTGAGTCGCGCCGGCGTCGCCGCTGTCGCCCCGTCGGCCGAGGGCCTGGCCGGCGACGTACGCGACCAGCATCAGGATCGCCGTCGCCACCACGAACTTGGTCATCGCACTGCCGCTCAGCGGCCGATCCGGAGCCGCTTCCCCAGCCGCCGAGACAGGTGTTCCGCAGTTGCTACAGAAGCGGTCGCCCGCTCCGAGCGGTCGCTCGCAATTGACGCAGGCGACATCGCGCAGCGCCGAGCCGCATCCGGCGCAGAAGCGTCCGGTGTTCGTCTCGCCGCATCGTGGGCACTTTATCTCGGCTGTCTGTTTGACGTCTGGCATGCGCGGAAGTCTAACGTGCGACACGCCCCGGCAGAACGATTTTTCGCTCGAGCGAGACGGCGATGTTCGGTGTGACCCCGTAGTCCTTCTGGAGTTGGGCGATCGAGGCCGTCAGCAACTGCTCGAGCAAGAACGGGTTGTGCACGAAATTCCCCGGCGACAGTGCGAGTGAGACGTTGAACTGCGTCCCGAGGCAGCTGGTGTACTTCGGGCCACCGAGGACGCAGTCGGCGGGCTTGAGTTGCTTGACCTTGGCGATCGCCGAATTCGCCGACGCGGTCAGCGACAAAATGCGCGCCGAGTCGGTGACGTACAGCGTGCGAGCGACGGTCTCGCTGGCGTGGCACGAGCCCGACACGCAGGATCGGAACGTCCGTGCCGTGATCGCGCAGTTCTGACTCGTCGTCGGCTGGCCGTTTGCGTCGACGCAGGGCGACGCGATGAAGCGGTGGCCCGTGGCTTGGAAGACGAACGCGCCGGTTGCCTTGTCCGTCGCGGTGTACCGCGAGACGTGACATCCAGCGCACAGCGTCGGGTTCCGCGACGGCGTTCCGTGCGTGCCGATGATCGAATCTCCGGCGCTCATTCCCGGCGGGAACCAGCCGGCGAGGCCGAGCAGCGTCGGCCCTTCGGGTGAGTGCACGGTGTTGCGTGTCGTGACCTGCGACGGGTCGGCCCGACGCTGGTGACACTTGATGCACAGGTTGTTGTCGATGTTCGGCGCGCCAAGCGCGAAACGGAGCTGATGGTCGTTGTCCGATCCGTGCGGATCATGGCAGGTCGCGCAGACGAGCGGCAGCGCGTTGGCGCTCGTGATCTGTGCGGTCGTCGCGACCTTCTCGACGTAGTTCGCCGTCGGATCGAATTGATTCAGGAAGCCCTGCGCCGTATGGCAGCCGACACACGTCGGATCGGTGTTGCCCACGGTGCCGGACTGCACGATGCTGTGCGACAACCCGGTCGCGTTCGTAAGCCTCCACTCGTCGACGAACGGCGAATGGACGCCGGTGTGGCATTCACCGCAGCCATTGGTGATGTTCGTGTCGACCTTGATGGATGCGAGTGGCCGATTCGTCGCCGTCGGGCTGCTCGCGTGCGTCAGGCCGGGACCGTGACAGCTCTCGCACTGCACGTCCTGATAGCGCGCGTCCTTCGTCGAGCGGTAGCCGACGGCCGTGTCGGTGACGGCGTTGCCGAGGTTGTCGACAGAATGGCACTTCTCGCAGGATCCCGTGGCGTGTCCGCTCGTTTGCAGAGTGTTCCAGGCGCCGTGGTGTTTTGTCCCCGACCAGCGTGTCTGCGCGTCGATGTGACAGGAGCCGCAGACGGTTTGCTTGTTCGGCGTGTCGAAGTAACCGAGGAAGCCGCCCGCTGTTGCGGCCGGGGTGGGGAAATTCGCCCCGTTTCGGAAGACGATACGCTCGCTCGTGCAGCCGGCCGCGAAAGCACACACGCCGACGGCGAGCGCGCCTATCACGGCCGTAGCATGAACGTTCGCCAATGCCGCCAACCGTCTGAGACCGCTTCGCAAACGCGTCGACACGTCGGTTCTCCGAGACGGGGTGGTCAAATTGTGCTTCCTATAAGCAAGCGTCGGCAATGGACGTTCGGTCGTCGTCGTTTCCCTGACAAGGCCATCGCCAATCGAGCCCAACAGTCTTGTCGCGAGGGCGCGTCGATTGCTGCACTCAGCAGTTTTCCGTAGGATGGGTGATGCTGCAGGCGCTTCCCGGACAGCGGCTGCACGTCGACGTGCGCGCCCCTGGCGACACGATGACGGTATTCAGTCCACCCCGCGACATCACGGTGGTGGAACGCGCGCTCCGGGCCTTCTTCAGCGTGCCGCGCTGGGTCCAGCTGACCGGCGCCGTGCTCGCGATGATCGTCGCCATTGTCGCGATCGTGCTCGTTTGGCGAAACGCGCGGGCGGTTCGCGCCTGGTTTCGCACCCGTCACGCCGAGACGTCGATTGCCTGGAAGGTCGTCATCGGCCTCATCGCCATCGGCGTGCTCACCGGCATGGCCGCCGGCGGCACGACCTTCTTCGTCTACTCGCAGAACAACAACCAGTTCTGCATCTCCTGCCACACGCTGCACGACGAGGTCTATCAGCGCTTTCAACAATCCAAGCATCATCGCATCGCCAATCTCCGCTGCCACGATTGCCACGACGAGCCGCTCGTCGCTGAAGTCAACCAGGTCGTGAAATGGATGCTGCTGCGACCGGAGCAAGTCGGTCCGCACGCCCCGGTCCCGCGCAACGTCTGCGCGAGTTGCCACATCAAGAGCAAGCCCGATAGCACATGGCAACGCATCATCGCCACCGCGGGTCATTCCGTGCACCTCCAGACCGATACCGCGAAGAAACTCGGCGTCGAGTGTCTCACCTGCCACGGCGTCACCGCGCATCGTTTCGTCCCGGTCAAGGCGACGTGCGAGCAGTCCGGCTGCCACAAGCCGATGGGCATTCGACTCGGCAAGATGGCCGATCAAACAAGCCTTCACTGCACGACCTGCCACCGATTCACGGTCCCGGTGGGCGACGCGAACGATCGGCATGTGGCGCTCGCCGAGCTGGTGCCGCGCGACCAGAACTGCCTCAGCTGTCACGCGATGCAGCGCGTGATCGAACGCTTCGTGCCGGCGAACGATCCGCACAAGGGCCGGTGCGGCGACTGCCACAACCCACACACGCAGACGACGCCGGCCGCGGCCTACAAGACGTGTGAGAACAGCGGCTGCCACGCGCGCGCCGACACACTGACGCCGTTCCATCGCGGAACGCACCAAGCGGCGCTCGCTCGCTGCGGCGCGTGCCATCAGGAGCACAGTTGGAAGGTGCAGGGCAGCGGCTGCCTCGATTGTCACGGCGACATTTACAAGCGCGCACCGAGGATCCCGTTCCCGTCGTCACGCCGAAGCTCGGCTGGTACGCCGCGACTCGTCGGACGGCTTGCCACGTCAGGCAACGCGGCGGAAATCGTCGTCGAGTTGCTCGCACAAGAAGTCACGGCGCAGGCGCCGCCTGAGACGAGGCGCATCGCGATGGCGCGCGATACGCTGCTCTTCTCACACGCGACGCATCGCGGGCTTCGCTGCACGAGCTGTCATAGCACGACGGGCCCATCGCACGGGTCGGTCACGCTGAGGTCCGCCCGCGATTGCCTGACCTGCCACCATGGGCGCACGCTGCAAGATCTCGGCGGCGGGACGGACGCCTGCCTGCACTGTCACCACGCGAACGGGCTGCCGTCGCACCCGCAGACGGTGAGCGTCATGACGTCGACGTTGGCCGCGCCGACGACGCGCCGACTTCCATTCGCCCACACGACGCACTCCGGGGTGGCCTGCACCGAGTGTCACACGACGCCGGTGACGCTGGCGCCCGAATCGAAGTGTGCAAGCTGCCACCAGTCGCATCACGACGAAGCGCGCACCTGCACGACCTGCCACAGCGCGTACGACGCGCACCGGACGAAGCAAGTGCACGCGGGCTGTGGCGGTTCGGGCTGCCACAGCGATCCTTCCGTGCTCGCGCTGGGCGCGAAGCGCAACGTCTGTCTTTCCTGTCATGTCGATCAAGCGAACCACAAGCCCGGTCGAGAATGCGGAACGTGTCACCGCGTGCAGTGGTCGGTGAGCGTCGCGCCGATGCGAAGCCCAGGTAACACGGCGTGAGATCTCTGCCACTCGGGCTGGCGTTCGTCGTCGCGCTCTCATCACGGCTCGACGCGCAGGGCGTTCGGTGGACGGCCACGTCGGTCGCCAACTACGTCGAGTTGCGCCCTGTGGCCGCCGACTCGATCGCGGACAGCCTTGCGACCGGCACGGGTCTAGTTCGCCAGAGCCCACTCGGGCTCGTGAGTTGTCCCGCCGGACACGATCAATGCTACTTCTATCGCTCGCTCGACCGGATCCACACCGTTCCGTTCACGCAGGATGTCAGCGGAACGGCGTGGGGGCTCGGTCAGGGCGTGAGCGTCTATGCCCACGTCCGCGCCGCGACGAATCTCGGCGGATTGACGCAGCTATGGACGGGCGAAGAAGATCATTTCGCGACCCTCGCCGCATACATCGAGCTGAATAAGGAAAAATGGATCGCGCGCGCCGGACGACAGTGGCTCACGTCGCAGCTCGGCGTCAATAACTTCGACGGCGCGTCGCTCGGCATCCGGCCGGCGCGTGGTGTCATGCTGGAGGCGTACGGGGGCCGCGCGCTCGTCCAGGGCCTGAGCCAACCCTACACGAGTGGCGAGCTCGCCGCGGCGGACAACATCCCGCCGGACGACGGTGGCCTCATCTTCGGCGTCACGGGCAGTTGGCGCGCGTCGGCGACCGCGGCGGTGAACGCTGAATACCAGCGAGTCATTCGCGCCGACAGGGCCGGCTTTTACTCCGATCGCGTGTCCGTTGACGGCGTGTACGCGGTCGCCGGTACCGTCCTGACCCTGAACAGTCAGGCTGATCTCGCGACGACCGCGATCAACGAATTCGTGCTGCGCGCCTCCCGCCCATTCTCATCGCGCATCGGCGGCAGCGTCGAATACCGCCATTCGACTCCGTTCTTCCCACTCTGGACGATCTGGGGTGTCTTCGCTCCGGTCGGCTTCAACGAGGCTCGCGGCGACGGACGCTGGCAGTCGGCCGACGGGAAGTGGTGGACGACACTCGGCGGCGGCTACCGCCAGTATCAAGACACGCACACCGGCGTCGGATTTTTACCGCTGCGTGACAACGGCTGGACGCTGCTCGCGACCGGCGGTTGGCGCGCCGGCAGGACGTTCGACGTCAACGGCAGCTACCGCCGTGATATCGGCCCGGGCGCGGCGAAGTCCGATGGCAGCGTTGGCGTTCGGTGGACGCGGTCCGACGATCGGTGGTTCGGCGTCACCGGCAGCGCGACGCAGAACATCTTCGAGTTCCGTCTCGCCGATGGCTTTTTGCTTGGCGCGATGTTGGACGCCGGGATTCCGCTGACCTCCACGCTGCACCTGGTCGCCCAGGCGGGCGCCTATCGGCAAACCGCGTCGAGCACGCCGTCCACAACGGTGAACTGGACGCAGCGGCGCGCCCTGCTGCGGCTCGAGTGGTGGGGCGGCGGCGATCCCGGCATGCGATCGACGCCGACGTCGTATGGTGGAGGCGGGCGATGACCGGCGGATCGATCTTCAGTCGCTCGGTCCTCGCGGCGACGCTCGGTGTGCTGATGTCGGCTGCCTTTTCGCTTGGACGCGCCAACGCGCGCCCCGACGACGTCGCGTTCCCGCACGCCAAGCACGACAAGCTCTTCCCGACGGGGTGCGCGTCGTGCCACGCAGGGATCACGACGGGTGATTCGTCGGCGATGTTCCCGGCCGCGGCCCAGTGCGCCGATTGCCACAATGGACGCGACGAGAAGCAAGTGTCGTGGGCGGCGTGGCGTCCGTACACGACGAATCTGCGATTCGATCACACGCGTCATCTGCGCGCGAACGATTCATCGGGGACGCGCATCGAGTGCGCGACCTGTCATGGCTCCGGGACGACATCGATCCAGATGACCGCGATCGTGCGACCCCGTCCGGAGACATGCATCGGCTGTCACGCGCATCCGGCGCCGTCGCACTTTGCGATTACGTCCCCGTGCGCGACCTGTCACGCTCCGCTGGCGCGAGCTCGCTCGCTCGGCGACAGCGCCCTTGCCGGCGTGCCGCGTCCGGCCTGGCACGATGATCCACGTTTTCTGGAGACACATGGCGCGTTGGCGACTGCACATACGTCGACCTGCGCGGCATGTCACACCAGAGAAAGCTGTGCGCGGTGTCATTTGAACTCCGCGACATTGCAGCCCATCCCATCACTCGGCAGCGATCAGCGCGTCGCGCGGTTGCTGCGTGGGAAGCCGGCCATGTATCCGGTACCGCCAAGTCACCGCGACGCGGGGTTCTCCGAAAAGCACGGCGCCTTGGCACGCGCCAACATCGAGTCGTGCGCGACCTGTCACGCCCAGCCGGGCTGCCGCGCCTGTCACACCGGCTCGCTCGGCGCGCGCTGGATCAACGCACTGCCGAAAGCCGATTCCGGCCGAGGTGTGCAACTGCGCCCGATGCCGGCGGTACATCCGCCCGGTCCCGCCGCGGTGTCACTGGCGGCTGCTGCGACTCCGACCGACACGCCGCGCGTCGTACGGGTGCATCCGTACGACTTCGTCCGCGCGCATGGCCCAAGCGCCGCGACGCGGCGACTCGATTGCGCCGGCTGTCACGAACAGCGCTATTGCACGAACTGCCATCAGGGCACGGGTCAACGCCGATATCACGTCTATGACTACGTGTATCGTCACGCGAGCGAGGCCTACGCGCGCGAGACGAATTGCACGTCGTGTCACAACACGGAAGTCTTCTGCCGGTCGTGTCACGCACAGAGTGTCGGGATCGCGGCCAATTCACAGCGCCGATCCGGCCCCGCGCATTCCGCTCAGCCGCTCTGGCTCCTGCAACACGGCGAAGCAGCCCGGCAGAGCATGCCGAGCTGCGTGTCGTGTCACCAGCAGACGGATTGCATCAAGTGCCACTCATCATTCGGCAGCCGGATCAATCCGCACGGGCCGAATTTCGACGCGGCGCGAATGCAGAAGAAGAATCCGACCCTCTGCACCTACTGCCACATCGGCCCACCGATTCGCTAACGTCTGCCTCCCGGCGGCCCGCCGCGGCGGCCGCGGCCCTCGGCGGCGCGCTTCTTCAGCTCCGCCACATTCGCGTCGAACTGTGGAAGCTGGTCCGCCGTGAGAATCCCGCGAATCGCGGTGATCTGCGTGTCGCGTCGCACGTCCATCTTGGCCCGCTGCTCGGCCATCAACTTCTGGGCGAGTGCGGTGTCGCCACGTTGGCGCGCGGCGCGGATCGAATCCATTTCGGCGCGGCCGCCACCGCGGCCACCCTCGGCCTGCATCTTCGCGCGCTCGGCTTCGCGAATCTGCTCGAGCTTCGCCTTCTGGGCGTCGCTGAGCG
This sequence comes from Gemmatimonadaceae bacterium, assembly GCA_035535975.1. Taxonomy (GTDB): domain Bacteria; phylum Gemmatimonadota; class Gemmatimonadetes; order Gemmatimonadales; family Gemmatimonadaceae; genus JAQBQB01. The sequence continues at coordinate 9,529 of DATLPC010000108.1, forward strand.
TGATGCCCTTGAGAAGCTCGGCGTCCATCATGCCGGGGCCTCCGCGCATGCCCATTCCGCCGCGGCGCCCGCCGCCCGGATTCCCTTGTGCTTGCAGCGCCGTCGTGCTCGCTACGGCAGCGAGCAAAGCGGCGATTACCATCGTCTTTCGCATAGAAAAAACCCCGTGAATAGAAGTAGCCCAGCGGACTGTTGGACTGCTGGGAACTGGCGTTGTTAATCCGCTGAAAGGACCGACGGGCATGCGGCGCGCCGGGCGCACTGGACGACGCGGTCCGCTCGGCGTTTAGCCGCGGGGCAGCGTTACAGATCGGCCCGGGTTTGCTATCCTACCGTCATGACACATCGCCTTGCTCACGCCTCGCTCGCGACTGCTCTCCTGTTCGCCGCCGCGTGTCGGACTGCGCCGCGCACGGGGCCGTCGACCGCCGACCACCCGCCCGCGTATGCTGTTGTTCCGAATCCCACGGCGATCGAGATCACGGCGGGGCGCGACAGCTTCCTCGTCACGCCGCGGACCACCGTCGTCATCGACGCCGACGCGTCGCCGGAAGTCGAAGCCGTCGGCACGTACGCCGCGCAGCTCATCGCCTCTCGTTTCGGGGCGATATCGCAACGGATCGCTTCCGGTGCGACGCAACCCGACTCGAGCATCGCGCTCAAGCTCGATCCGTCGCGGACGAGCCTTGGCGCCGAGGGATACGAGCTCACGGTTGGCCGAACACAAGTCCAGATCGTCGCTACGCAGCCGGCCGGCCTCTTCTACGGCGTGCAGACGATGCGCCAGCTGCTCCCGCCGTCCGTCGAGCATATCGCCAGCTATACGCGCCGCCTCGTCATGCCCGCCGCGCATGTCGTCGACGTTCCGCGCTTCGAGTGGCGTGGCGCCATGCTCGACGTGTCGCGGCATTTCCTGCCCGCGCAAGACGTGAAGCGATTCATCGACTTGTACGCGCTCTACAAACTCAATCGGCTGCACCTCCACCTCGCCGACGACCAGGGCTGGCGCATCGAGATCAAATCGTGGCCAAAGCTCACGGAGGTCAGTGGGAAGACAGCGATCGGTGACGCGCCGGCCGGGTTCTACACCCAGGAGCAGTACGCCGACATCGTTGCCTACGCGAGATCACGGTATATCACCGTCGTTCCCGAGATCGACATGCCCGGGCACAGCAACGCGGCGCTCGTCGCCTACCCGGACCTTCGCTGCAACCGCGTCGCCCCCGAGCCGTTCACGCGCGTCGGCGGACCGCCGAACACGCTCTGCGTCACTCGCGACAGCACGTACAATTTCGTGAGCGACGTCATTCGCGAAATCTCATCGGCCGCACCCACGCCGTACTACCACATCGGCGGCGACGAGGTCGCGGGACTGACCAAGGAGCAATACCGAGGATTCATCGAACGCACGCAGTCGATCGTCGACAGCATCGGGCCGCGCATGATTGGCTGGGGCGAGATCGCCACGGCCAACATCGCGCCGCGGACCATCGTGCAGCACTGGACCCGCGACTCGAGCTATCTCCACGCACAACGCGGCGGCAAGCTGATTCTCTCGCCCGGCCCGCATGCCTATCTCGACATGAAGTACGACAGCGCCACGATCCTCGGCCTTCGCTGGGCCGGCCTCATCGACTTACGCACCGCCTACGATTGGAATCCGACCGCCCTTCTGCCGGGCGTAGCCGAGTCGTCGATCCTCGGCCTCGAGGCGCCGCTCTGGGCCGAGACGCTCGTCACGCGTCAGGACTACGAGTACATGGCCTTCCCACGACTCGCCGCGATCGCCGAGCTCGCGTGGTCGTCGCCGACTCGCGTTGGGTGGGACGACTTTCGTCGGCGGATCGGAGCGCATGGAGCACGCCTGGCCGCGCTCGGCGTCAACTTCGCGCGTCTGCCGGGAATTCCCTGGACCTGGTAACACTGTCATCCGAGGAGCGCAGCGACGAAGGACCTATTGTCCTATCTCAGTGGCTGGCGTCGCGTCAGTGACAATAGATCCCTCGCTTCGCTCGGGATGACGGCTCCTAGAGACGCTTAAGGTATTCTAATAGCGCACGTTTCTCCGCTTCGCTCATACCCGCGAACATGGACTCGTGTCCGCGATTGCTTCGCCCCGGCTCGGACGTGTCATAGAGCATCGGGGTCGACCACGGACGATAGTCGCGCGGGTATCGCAGAGTACCTTCGTCGTCCACTTCACCCGCGATCCCGACGCGCTCGAGATCCAGCGCGTGTCCGCCGACGTAAAAACGTGATGGACGCTCGCCCGGATGCATCAGATGCCAGAGCGTCGGAACGGAGCCGTTGTGGAGGTACGGCGCCGTCGCCCAGATGCCGCTGAGCGGCGGAGCAACGTACGCGCCGGTGGAGTCAATGCTCGCGAACCGCGAGTACCCGGCACGCACCGCCGCGGCGATAGAGGAGTCCGCCTCGGCGGCGCGACGGGGGTCCGTTCCGATCACGCTCACGGGAAGTAGTCGGTTCGGGAGACTGATGAGGCGCGGACGATCCTCGTCGCGCGACATCGTTCCATGGCAGCTCGAGCAGCGCGCGGCGTACTCTCTCTCCCCCGAGTCGGCGAGCGCGCGATCGATTCGCCCGGGAAAAGCCGGCGGACGATACGCGCGAATGAAGTGCATGACATCGTCGAGCGCACCGATGTTGCGCGGCGCCTCGCGGATCGGCACGCCCATCACGGATACGGAGAACACGGACGCAATTCGCGCGAGCTCGAGCAGGTGCTCGTCGGTCGCACTGTCCGGTGTGAAGCGCGCGTCCCGACGGCGCCCGGGGATGACATACCCGCCGTCGTACAACAGCACGTTACGCAGATGTCGGTTCGAGAAATCGGGAATCGATGAGAAACCCGTCGCATGCAGCACCGAGTCTTTCGGGATCATGCCGAGGTGAAAGCGCATCGACGCGATCGGGTTTCCCTGTCCCGGTCCCCCGGTGGTGTATGGGATCGCCACGTCGATGCCGGCGGCAACCTCGTTCACGCGACGTTCGAGGGCCGGCACGACGAACTTCTCGATCGTCCGCCGCTCCGAAGCGTCGATGTCGGGGAAGAGCGTGTCGATCGTCGCGAGCAATACGTCGCGTCGCCCGCAGGCGAGCTTGAGCCCGCGATAGACCGACTTCGACCACGCGTCGACGTCGATCGATGTATTGGCCATTCCAGCCCACGCTCCGTGCGTCGGCCGTCCGAGGCTGTCATAGGCCACGCCCACATGACACATGGCGCAAGTGATGTTCGCGATCTCGAGCCGCACTCGCGGGAGCCGATAGTCGGCAAACCCGGTGACGATGCCGATCGGATGTCCGCCGATGCGCGCCGGGCTTCGAATCGGTGCGTTCATTACGGAGTCGGGGAAGAGAAAGCCGAATTCCGAGAACGCCGCCGCCACCTCGGCCCGCGACACGGGCGTGTGCCGAGCGGATGAGCGATCGATTGCCATCGCGGCGACCAGAACCTTCCACGGCAGCGCGGAACCATCGACGCGAAGTCCGCCGAGGTCGTCGAACATGAGGCGGAGCATGCCTAGTTGCTCGCGCGTCACGGAGTCGGATCCGCGGGCGAGCGCCAGGTCGGCCGACGACGCCCGGATACGACCGTGCAGCGCGTCGTTGGTTCCGCATGCGGCGCAGCACAAAGCGATCGCCAGCAGTCGGTAACGCCAGAGACGACTGATCATCGCACCGGCTCCAGCTCCGCGGAGGCGGACTCGATCAACAATTCCGACACTGGAAGACGGGGCGATTTCGGTGGCTTGGTCGGCGCCTTTCCGACGCGCAGCACATTCACGACGCGCCGCCCGCTTGGAATGCCGTACCGAGCGCGCACCTCCGCGCTTCCGGACGTTGAGTCCGCGATCGACGACATCGGGCAGGCGACGAAACCGGTCGCCGCGATTTCCAGCCAAAGCCTATAGAATGCGCGCCCGCTGTCGAAGGGCGACTCGTCCTCGGGTCGATGAAAAACGACCGCCGCGGCCGAGCTCTTGACGCGGCCCGCCTCGGCGACGAGCGCGCGCGCGACACCGATCGTCTTCAGAAGACCGAACACCGACGGCCGAAGCAAGACCGACGCCGCACGACGCTCCACGGCGGACATCGCCAGACAATCCGCGTTCAATCCATCGAGCGACCAGCGCCGATCGGCGGGCGAGAGACGCATCCACTCATGCAGCTCGGCGTGGAACGCCGGATCACGCATGAAGTCCCAACTGCAGTCATCGTTGAGTCGGGCCACGCAAGAGATATCGTCCTCGCCGACCAGCAGCCGCGCGTCGTCACGCTCGTGCACCGCGGCCTCGAGCGATACCAAACCAAAGGCATCGATCGGAGCAAACGCGCCGCGCCAGCTTCGCCGTCGAGACACTTGTTCGGCGAGCGGATCAGGCGACTCGACAGAAACGAAGCGCGCGGCGCAGACCGAGCGAAGCCGGTCGTCGCCGTCGTCGACGATGTGAAACGGCTCCGCCAGTCCGAGGCCGAATCGCGACAGCGCCAAGTGCATCCCCTCGAACGACGCGCCGAGGCTTGCCTCCACATCGCGGCCGGTTGGATCGGCCGCGGGAAGGCGCCGGCTGCGATCCTGCAGCAGGGTCACGCCGTCGTCATCGAAGCGCCAGCGTGCAGGCTGTACGTTGTGCACGCTCGGCGCGCGCGAAACCTCGGCGAGAATTCGTTCTTGCTGCGCGCGGGTGAAGATCATTGCAGCTCCTTACGGTAGAGATGCAACCGGTGGAGCGGTCGCCCGCCCATTTTCTCCACTTGGCGGAGCGACGGCACGTTCTCATCGGACACCCAGGTGATGCCGAGCGATTCGTAGCCCGCGTTCTTCATCGCGGCGACGCATCGGCTCAACAGGGCGCCGCTGAGGCCACGACGTTGGAACGCGGGCCGGACACCGGCGAACACGAGCAGAGCCCGGCGTCGATTGCGAACGTGCCGGATGTAGTGCACGGGCGTCGACCAGCCGATGCGCGACCGCGTATCCCGAACGAACTGGTTGAGATCGGGAATGCAGATGATGATGCCGGCCGGCTGGCCGTCCTCGTAGGCGAGCATCGCGATGCGGTCGTCGACGATCCACATCATCTCTTGGGCCTGGAACATGAACTCGTCGCGCGTGAGCGGGACGAACATCGGGTTGTCGACGAATCCCTCGTTGAGGATGCGCATCGCGTCGTGCATCTGTGTGGCGAACGTACGGCGGCGAAGCGGTACCCAGCTCATTCGGCGCGAGGTCTCGAGCTCGCGTTCCCGCGGCCCACGCAGCGAGTCCGGATCGATGCGGCGGAGGTCAATCTCGAAGGTGCGCATCGGAAAGAAGGACGCGAAGCCGTTGGCGGCGAGCAGTCGCGGGATGTGCGGCGGATTGAACTGCATGTCCGTGTACGGCGTGGCGGCAAAGCCGTCGGTCATCACGCCCATCTGTTGCATCGCCGTGAGATTGAAGTTGCCCGCCAGCTCGGTGAGGCCCTGTTCTCTCGCCCACTGTTCGGCGGCGTCGAGCAGCGCGGCGGCCGCGTCGGGCTCGTCCGCGCAGTCGAAGTAGCCGAAGTAGCCGCGACGCAGCTGGTGAATTCGATTCGAGTCGTCGTGCACGTGCGCGACGATGCGGCCAATCGCACGACCGGCGCGGTGCGCGGTGAAAAAGGTCCCACGTCCGTGTTCCCTGAACAGCGGGTTCTTTCCGCGATCGAGAAAGCGACGGAGGTCGGACTTCATAGGAGAGACGTACGGCGACCCCGCGCCGTAGACGTCGAACGGGACGCGAAAGAACGACGCAAAATCCTGCTCGCGGAGCTCGATCGAATTAGACATGGGGCGCCAGCGATCGCGACATGAATTGGCGGACGAGGCGCCGCCGCATCCACGCCACGGGCAACGGGTGCGGGCGCTCGACGGACGCACCGCGTGGGTTGAAGAACCAGCCGCGGAAGTCGGTCTTCGTCTTGCGGCCGAGCAGCAGCGCGATTGCCTCGAACGCCATCAAGCAACCGGTGGTGACGACCATCGGAGCGAACGACATCCGGCTGCGCCGGCCGGCGACCACCTCGGCGGCAATGGAAAGGTCGATGTGCTCGGCGGATGACGAGTGCACGAGCACGTACTCGATTTCGCGTCGCAGACACTCATCGCGCGTCTCAGGTGTGATGGCTTCGGGTGCGATGCCGACCGTCGGGAATCCGAGTCGCTCTTCCGGCCGCGGATCGTCCGGGCGAACGACGGTCACCGAGGGCAGCGGCGACGTGTACGCGTCGATGACGGTCGCGCCAACGTCGCGTGCTTTGCGGTAGAGGTGAACGCCGGCGATGACATCATCCATGCCGTTGATGACGATACGACGATCGGCGAGAAGCTCGTCGAGGCGCGACGGCCAGTCGCGACCAATCGTCGTGACCCGGATCTCCGGATTGATTGCGGCGAGGCGTTCACGCGTGACGTCGGTTTTCGGTCGTCCGAGCGTGTCGTCGAACGCGAAAACTTGTCGGTTCAGGTTCGACGCTTCGAAGACATCCAAGTCGGCGATGACGAGATTTCCGATACCGGCGCGCGCGAGCGCCATCGCGGCCGCGCCGCCCATCCCGCCGACGCCGCAGATGAAAACGCGGCCGTCGCGCAATGCACGCTGTTCGTCCGGAGTGACGAAGCCGATGTTGCGGCCCGTCATCTCGTCGTAGTCAAACACGGGCACCGCGCCTCAGATACCGTCGCACGACGCCGAGGTCGTACTGGCCAATCTGGAGGAAGTCGTCACCGCGCTCGTAGTCGAGCTCGCGCTGACACAGCTCGTTGTACGCCGCGACGCGATGCTTGGCCGCGTCGTCGAAGGACTTCTTGAGATGGTCCGAGCCGCCGGTGTAGGCGTTCCGGATCACGAACCGCTCCTCGTCGAACGACGCGTCGCCGCCAACGCCAAAGGCATCGCGGTGATGCCGCATCAGCTGGTGCGCGACGGCGACTTGTTCGAGCGTGGGCCGACGACCCGGATCGACGCTCGGAAAGACATTACTGAACCCGGTGTCGACGAGGCCGACGACCGCCGGGACCTGACTCACGCTACTGACCCAAAGAGGGCGGAGCTGACGCCGCACGAACATGTGCATCACGGTCAGGCCATAAAGGGCCCACGAGAGCCCGTGACTGCGAAAGCCGGGATCGACCATGGCGAGTCCGAGATGCAGGACGTCCTCGGACCGTCCGCGCAGCGAGATGGGAAGGATCGCCAGCGCGCTAAAGGCGATCGGCTCGTTCGTCCCCTTGCGGTAGATGACCGTGATGACCGATCGGTCGAGTCGTTCCTTCGCGCCCGTAAACACACCGTAGTCGAGGCTCGCGCCACCGAGGCATCGCGTCACGACAGCCCGCAGATCCGCGACCAGCGCTTGGCAGCGGCGTGAATCGAGATGGACCCCCGGCCGCTCGACGATGCGCACGTCGACCGACGGGTCGCTCTGGATTCTCAGGTCCACGTGCCCGCGAAACCTTCGTAGCAACGGAATCGCGCTCATAGCCTCCGCCAGGGGTGGGGGGTGGGGTGGGGTGGGGGTTCGGCTATGAAGGTGCGTGATGGGGCGGGGCGGACGAATACGTATGATGACGTAGGGGGTGCGTAGGCTCGCTAGCGCTCGCTGTGTGTACGCTCGCTGCGCTCGCTGTGGGAACGCTTCGCTGCGCTCGCTGTGAGGACGCGCGGCTGGCGCCGCGCTGTGTGTAACCGCACCGGAATAGGAAAGGGGCGCCGCTTTGCGGCGCCCCCTTGTTGTTATTCACAGCGAGCGGAGCGAGCCTACCCACAGGCCGCGTCAGCGGCCGTACACACCGCGAGCGCAGCGAGCCTACACACGGCGAGCGCCAGCGAGCCTCAGGGAGTTATAGGCTTCCCATCCGCATCGAACGACTGCACCGTCCCAAACTTCGCGAGAATATCATGGATCTTGCTCGCATCGCCGACGGCGACGATCTGCAGACGTGACGGGTCCCAGTACTTCTTCGCGGCCGCCTGCGCCTGCTCGCGCGTGACCGCCGCGATGCGGGTGGGATAGTTGTCCCAGTAGTCGGCCGGCAAGTGATACTGCCAGCTCTCGAGGTGATAGCCAAGCATTCGCTGCGGCGACTCGAGGGACAGCGCGAACGACGCGACGAGGGCACGTTTGGAATCCTCGAATTCGTTCGCCGGCACCAGCGAATCGCGCATCGCGGCGATTTCGGCCAGCAGATCGCGTAGCGCCGGCTCGGTCACCTCGGTGCGGACGCTCGTTTGCGCGGTCCATTGGCCGACGTACGGCGTCGATCCGAAGAAGCTGCCAATGCCGTACGTGTAGCCCTTCTCCTCGCGGAGATGTCGGAACAGCCGCCCCATGACGCCGCCGAGAACGCGGTCGGCCGCGGAGAGCTGATCATAATCGGGGCTCGTTCGCGCGAGCCCTTGGGTGCCGACATACAGCGTCGTCTGCACCGAGCCGGGACGCGAGATCAGATAGATATTCGGGCCGCTGATCGGCGACGGATTCTCAGTCGTCGGCATCGGCGCCCCAGACTTCGCCCACGAGCCGAGATACTGATTGACCAGCCCCCGCGCCTGCGCGAGCGTGATGTCGCCGGCGAAAGCGATCACCGCGTGGTCGGGCACGTAGTGCGTGCGGTAGAACTCGGCCAGCGTCTGCGGCGTCGTCGCGTCGAGCGCGGCGGGCGTCGCAAAGATACGCGCCGCCGGGTGCGTCCCGAAGACGGCCAGGTTGAGTCGCTCGTTGGCGAGGAAGTTCGGGTTCGTCCGCAGCTGCGTGAAGCTCGGCCGCGTGCGGTTCTTGTATCTGTCCCACTCCGCGGCGGGGAACGCCGGATGGAGGAGCACGTCCGCCGAGAGCTCGAACAGCTTGGGGAAAGTCGATGTCAGCGAGCTGCCGGCGAGGGTCGCGCTCACGGAGGAAGCCCCGGCGCCGACGTTGACGTTCGCCGCCATCGTCTCCAACGCCTGCGAGATCTGCTCCGAGCTGCGCGTGGTCGTTCCTTCGCGCATCATCGCGGCGACGAAGCTCGACAGCCCGATCTTGTCCGCGGGATCATAGTATCCGCCGGCGCCTGGAATCACGAGTTGGAAGGAGACCTGTGGCACGCGGTGGTCTTCGAGCACCATCACGTGGAGGCCGTTGTCGAGATTGGCTTCGGTGGCTCGCGGAAGTTTGACCTTGAGAATGTCCTTCGAGACCGGCGCTTTGCCCTTGAGCACCATTTGCATGGTCGATGGCGCCGGCGCCTGCTGCTGCGGCACCTGTGCGATGGCGCCGCGCGCGACCAATGCCAGGGCCGCGACGGTCAACCCGGTGCGATGCGAGACGATCATGGTTTCACCCCCTTCGGCGTCGTCACGACGACTACACGATTCGCCGGCGTGAAATACTTGTTGGCGACGCGCTGCACGTCCGCCGCCGTCACCTTCGCGATACGCTCCGGCTCCGTGGCGAACCGGCCCGGGTCATTGTAAAAGATCGCGCTCTGCGAGAGGTTGACCGCGCGACCGAGACTGCTGCCCATCGTGCTGACGAACGCGCGCTGCGCGGCGGCGCGAGCCTTTTCCAATTCGTCGGCGCTGATCGTTCCCGTCTTGACGCGCTCGAGCTCCGCGTTGATCGCCGCCTCGAGATCGGTGAGCGACGTATTGGGCGTCGGCGTCGCGCTGATCTGGAAGAGGCCCGGCCCACGCGATTCGCCGACGAACGCATTGGCATTCGTCGCGAGCTGCTTCTGGCGGACGATGTCTTCGTAGAAGCGCGCGCTGCGTCCGCCGGAGAGAATGGTTGACAGAACGTCGAGCGCTTCGTAATCGGCAGACGCGCCGTCCGAGACCTTGAACGCCATGTCGAGTCGCGGTAGTCTCGCCAGCTGATCTTCCAGCGAAACGCGACGCTCGGCGCTCGGCGCGGGCTCGGACATGTCCACG
>DATLPC010000109.1:0-3894 GCA_035535975.1 Gemmatimonadaceae bacterium
GTTCAAGGCGCTCGGCTTCGCCAACGGCTTCGTGGCGCTGTTGATCTTCGCCGAGTCGATCGGCATCGCGCTGCTCGGCGGCGCGCTCGGCATCGCGCTCACGTTTCCCGCCGCGCAGGCGTTCGTCAGCACGGTCGGCTCGATCCTGCCGAGCTTCAAAGTGACGGAAGAGACGGTCGTGCTGCAGGCGCTGGCCGCGCTCGCGATCGGGCTGGTCGCGGCGGCCATCCCCGCGTGGCGCGCCGCGCGCGTACGCATCGTCGACGGCCTGCGCGCGATCGGATAGAACGATGGCCGTCCCGCTCGCCTACATCGCCCGGAATCTCGTCGCACGGCGCCTGACCACGGCGCTCACCGCGGGCGGCATGGCGCTCGTCGTGTACGTGTTCGCCACGGTATTGATGCTCTCCGCGGGGCTCGAGAAGACGCTCGTCGCCACCGGGGAGGACGACAACGTCGTCGTCATCCGACGCAGCGCGCAGACCGAAGTGCAGAGCGGCATTGCGCGGCTGCAGGCGGGCATCGTCGAAAGCCTGCCCGAGATCGCGCTATCGAGCGACGGGCGGCCGCTGGTGTCGAAGGAGCCGGTCGTGCTCATCAACCTGCCGAAGCGCGCGACCGGCAAGCCGGCGAACGTGGTGATCCGCGGCGTCACGCCGATCGGCCTGGAGCTGCGGCCGCAGGTGAAGCTCGTCGAGGGACGCATGTTCCATCCCGGCACCGCCGAAGTGCTCGCGGGCCGCTCGATCGCCGACGGCTTCCAGGGTGCGGGCCTTGGCGAGACGTTACGCTTCGCCTCGCGGGACTGGACCGTGGTCGGCGTGTTCGACGCGGGCCATACGGCGTTCGATTCCGAGATCTGGGGCGACGCCGAGCAGATGCTCCAGGCGTTCCGCCGCACCGGCTACTCGTCGATGCTGTTCCGCCTGTCCGATTCAGCGTCGTTCGACGCGGTGAAGACCGCGATCGAGAACGACCCGCGCCTGACGCTCGAGGCCAAGCGCGAGCGGCGCTTCTACGCCGAGCAGTCGGAAGCGCTGTCGCGGTTCATCAGCTACCTCGGCACCGGTATCTCGGTGATCTTCTCGATCGGCGCTGTGATCGGCGCGGCGATCACCATGTACGCGAGCGTCGCGTCGCGCACTGCCGAGATCGGCACGTTGCGCGCATTGGGCTTCTCGCGCGCGGCGATCCTCGCCGCGTTCCTTGGCGAAGCGCTGCTGCTGGGCCTGCTCGGGGGCATCGCGGGCCTGATCGGCGCGTCGCTGATGCAGGCGATGTCGATCTCGACGACGAATTTCCAGACGTTCGCCGAAATCGCGTTCTCGTTCACGCTCACGCCCGGGATCGTGGTCGCGTCGCTGACCTTCGCGCTCGCGATGGGATTCATCGGCGGATTCCTGCCGGCCGCGCGAGCCGCGCGGATGAAGATCGTCGATGCACTGAGAGCGGCGTAGCGCTCCGATCAGGCGACGTCCAGCCGAGCTCTCGGCTTCTTGGCTGCGACCTTCAGTAGCTAGGAGCAGTGACGGACCCCGACGCGCTTCAATCCCAGCCGTTGATCGTCAACGGACGAGGCTCGATTTCGATCTCAGCAAGATCGTCCAGCTGCGTGAAGTCGAGACTCGTGGGCAGCGTCGGTGTAACCGCTATGTCCGAGTAGCAGACGGTGAGCCCCCAATATCGCACGGATCGGGCGGTCGACGGCGTTCCGTAGTTCCACGATTGGTTGGCGTCGATTTCCGCGGGATACGAACGAACCTGAAGCGGGTTCGTGAGAAACACCCAGCACGTCACGCCGTCGACTTGCCAGCCGAATTGTGCCGGTGAGGATCGATCCGGGAGCAGCGCCACACGCGCGAGGCGGCGCGGCGGAATAGCGGTGTCTCCGCCCGCGACGATGGAAACGTTGCTCGATCCGGCCGTAAAGGTGAACGAGTCCGTGCGGTTGTAACACAGCGGACTCACGTTATAGCTGCCGCTCGGCTGGAAGACGCGGCACGACGAGGCGATGCTGGAGAAGAGCGCCTGCTGTGCGTTGACATCCTCCGGGCGGTAGAACTTGCCGTTGATCACGACGTAGTCCGTCGTGTTCATGAAGCTCGCGAAGGTCGGCTCGGCGATGTCGCGGGTGCTGACCGCGACCGCGTCGCCTTCAGCGCCGAGCTGTCCTCGATAGATCACCTGGAGCGTGACGTCCCATGCATTGATCGGCAATTCGCGATCGGTGAAATGGAAGGTGAATTCCTTGCCATTCGGCTCGTTGGTCGTCGCAAATGGCACGGACTGGTCGATGATCACATCCGAGGCGACGATTTCTTCGATGGGCGACCGGCACGCACGGGCATCGTCACTTGTCTGCGGCCATTGGGTGAGCAGATCGTCGTAGCACGTGTTGCGGTGGAACCTGACCACGGCGACGATCGCACCGCGCGACATCGGCTGATCGATGTACGAACCGCTGGGCGTGCGAAGCCGCGGCGTGGTGTTGCGCAGCTTGAGCTTGATCTTGTCGAAGCCCTTGAATCCGGTCGCGACGTCGGTCGGGCTGCCGGATCGGCTCGGCGCGAACTTGGCGTGATCGACGACACCGTAAAAGCCCGAATCGGGAAGGCTGATCGCCATTTCGCCGCGGAAGAAATGTTCGAGAATCCCCGCCGAGTACGCGACCGCGCGCGGAATGAGCAGCGCCGCCATGTCGTCGTAGTTGAAGCGATTGAGGTTATAGGTGCTGACCGGCCGGCCGTTAGCCGTGAGGCGCCCATTCCATACGCTTTCCGTCGTGAGGCGGATGTTCGAGCTCGAGCCGGTGTAATGATCCGGCACATCGCCGCGCAGGAACCGCGTCGACACGTCCGGGCGGGTGACGAGCAAGCCCGCGACGCTTTCCGTGGCATAAGCAATTGCGGGCGGATACGGGTAGTTCGTATTGCCGTAGTTGCTGACGGGCGTGAAGAAGCCCACATTGCTGTAATCGGCGAGACCGCGGCCGAAACTGGCGACATTCGGTCCCGGATTGGTGCTCCAGAAGTCGCTGTATCGCTCGAACGCCGGTGTTGGATACCCGTCGAAAGGCAGCGGCGGCAGCGGAACTCGCGTGCCATCGACGAGCAGCACTGGGACGCGCCGCGCGCGCTCGTCCATGTATTTCTCGAAGACGCTCGTGTGGCCTGCGCCGAGGTATTCGAGCACGCGCTTGCCCGAGTGTGCTTCATTTCGGGTGTGCTGCGGCTGCGCCATGTCCTGGTTGAGGTGCAGGATGTCGCCGAGTGCACGGAAGGTCGTGGCCCAATAGGCCTTTCGGGTGGTTTCGGCCGTCGTTGCCGTCTGTGTTGCAGCGAGATTGGTATATGCCGTGGGAGAAGTACGCTGCTTGAGCGTGAGCGCACGGAACATCGCTTCGTGCGCGTCGAACAAGGTGAAGTGATTCCACGTAGATGTTGTGTCGCGTATATCGGGTTCGCTGAACGCGTCTGCGGAGCCGAGCGCCCAGTCGACTGCCTTGCGTATAGGCTGGCCGTATGCCCAGCGCATTCCCGGGATTGTCAGCGGGCGGTCGAAATACGGATCGAAAAAGTGGTTGAACTCCCGGTGAAACGCCCCACCGGGTTGATAAGGATCGTCCTTGGGATTTGATTCTTCGGGGTTGTCGTCTTCGCGGATCGCACCCGCCATGAGCCAGCCATTCACCGTTCCGACTTGTCCAGTAAGACCAAGACCCTCTGTGGGCGGTGACTGAATCAGGATCGTCTCAAATTGGAACGTCGATCTACTGTTTACCGTCGACGCCGATGCATCGAAATATTCGATCCCAAGGGGGGTCGATATGGAATCCGCTTGTCCTCGGATTCCCAATCGGTCGAGCAACGTGGGGTATTCCCCAACCGCTCGCAT
>DATLPC010000110.1:0-2109 GCA_035535975.1 Gemmatimonadaceae bacterium
AGCGCGCGCTCGTTCGCGTAGACTTCAACGTGCCTCTCGGCTCCGATCGTGCCGTCGCCGACGACACGCGAATTCGCGCCGCACTGCCGACGATTCAGAATCTTCTCGAGCGCGGCGCCCGGGTGGTGCTGCTCTCACACCTCGGGCGGCCGAAAGGAAAGCCCGAGGCAAAATACTCCCTGGAGCCGGTTGCCCAACGATTGTCGCAGCTGCTCCCCGGTGAGGATCTGTGCTTCGTGGAGAGCACCGACAGCGACGAGGCGATGAAGGCCTGTGCATCCGACACCAGGGTGGTGCTCCTCGAGAACACGCGCTTTCTGGGCGGTGAGGAGACCAACGACGAGCGGTTGTCGCGCGGCCTAGCCCAGCTGGGCGATCTCTATGTGAACGACGCGTTCGGCTCGGCGCATCGGGCGCACGCCACCACCGAAGGAGTCGCTCATTTCTTGAAGCCAGCCGTCGCCGGCTTGTTGATGGAGAAGGAGCTGGATTATCTCGGCGGCGCGCTCGAGGATCCGATGCGACCGTTCATCGCTGTGCTCGGCGGTGCCAAGATCTCCGGGAAGATCGACGTGATCGAGCATTTGCTTCCGAAGGTCGATCAGCTTCTCATCGGCGGTGCGATGGCCTGCACCTTCTTCAAGGCGATGGGACTCGAGACGGGCAAGTCGCTCGTCGAAGCAGACCGAGTCGACATGGCGAAGGACCTGTTGAAGCGCGGCAAGGACAAGCTCGTGCTGCCCGTCGACGCCAACGTCGCCCGCTCGCTCGAATCAGCGGGAAGCGCGCATGCGCTTTCGCGTGACGCGATTCCGACGGACGAAGCGATGTTCGACATTGGGCCCAAGTCGGCCGCGGAATTTGCCGCGGTGATCGGGGGCGCGAAGACGGTCGTCTGGAACGGACCGATGGGCGTCTTCGAGACGAAGCCGTTCGATGCCGGCACACGGGCGGTAGCAGACGCAATGGCCAAAGCAACGAAGCGCGGCGCGACGACCATCGTCGGCGGCGGGGACTCGGCCGCGGCGGTCGCCGAGCTTGGTCTCGAGGACGCGATGAGCCACGTATCGACGGGCGGCGGCGCCTCGCTCGAGTTTCTCGAGGGAAAGGTTCTGCCAGGCGTCGCCGCGCTCGACGCTAAATAGTCGATGCAGCGACCGGTCTTCGCGGCAAACTGGAAGATGAATCATGGGCCGACACAGGCCCGGGCGTTTGTCGCGGCGTTCGCGGCGCGATGGACGCCACACAACGATCGGACGGTGATTCTCTTTCCGCCGGCGCTCTCGGTGGCCCCCGTCGTCCACGCGCTGGGAAGCCGCACCGATTTAGGAGTCGGCATCCAGAATATCTGGACCGAAGACAAGGGCGCGTTCACCGGTGAATGCTCCGCACCGATGGCGAAGGACGCGGGTGCGCGATACGCGCTCGTGGGGCACTCGGAGCGGCGACATGTGTTCGGCGAGACGAACGAACAAACGGCGTCGAAGTGCGCCGCCGCGGCGCGAAGTGGTCTCGTGCCGATCCTCTGTGTCGGCGAGTTGCTAGACGAGCGAGAAAGGCGGAAAACGCTGGACGTCGTCAAGCGACAGCTAACCGCCGGACTCTCCCAACTCGAGAATGGCGCGATTGCGAAAATGGCGATTGCCTACGAGCCTGTCTGGGCGATCGGCACTGGAAAGACGGCAACGCCCGATGACGCATCCCAGGTTCATGCGGAGATCCGCCGGCTGCTCGATGCTCGCCTGGGCGGCGCGACTGAGATTCCGATTCTCTACGGCGGGAGCGTGAACGCGTCGAATGCGAAAGATCTCCTCGCGGCGCCCGGCGTGGACGGGCTTCTCGTCGGCGGGGCGAGCCTGGAAGTGGACAGTTGGCTGGCCATCTGCAACACTTGACGCCACGCGCTAAGTGTCGTGATATTTAAGGCTTACATATCGCCGCCTAGAGTCTCCACGCCATGCTGTACACCCTGCTCCTCGTCCTCCTGATTCTCGACAGCATCCTGCTCGTCGCCGCCATTCTCATGCAGGCGGGACAGGGCGGAGGAATGGCAGCGTCGTTCGGCGGCGTGAGCAGCTCCGCGAGCTCGTTCCTCGGAACGCGCCAAGC
>DATLPC010000111.1:0-12218 GCA_035535975.1 Gemmatimonadaceae bacterium
GCACAGGGCCGCCGAGAACACGCGAGGTCCGTCAACTGCTTTCGACGCGGAAAAAATGCACGGATGTCGCTGAAAGGCACGGAGACGGCGTGGTCGGTGAGCTGCGGTCAGTCCTCGGCCTGGAGGGCGTCGATGATGGCCTCGTACACCTCGTCGATATCGGCGTCGGTCATGCGGTGGACGTGTGTGCAGAGGCGGAGGGAGAATCGGCCGCGGAGCTTGGTGGAGGAGATGAGAAAACGACCGGTGGAGTTCACCCGGGCGTTGATCCGCTCGTTGAGCGCGTCCAGGTCCGCGCCATCGTCGAGGTCCGCGGGGCGCGCGCGGAAGCAGACCACGCCGAACTGCGCCGGCGAGAGGATCTCGAAGTCGCGATGCGCCGCGAACAGTCGCTCCGCATATTCGGCGCGGTGAATGCCGCGCGCGATCGCCTCGCGGATCTCCGACAGCCCGAAATACTGAATAGAGAGCCAGATCTTGAGCGCGTGAGACGAGCGTGTCAGTTGCTCGCCATAGTCCGCGAAATTCACGTCCTGATCGCGCGCGCGAACGTCCGTCAGATATTCGGGATGAACACTGAATGCTTCTTCGAGCTTCTGGGGCTCGCGCGCGAGTAGACACCCGCATTCGAACGGCACGAAGAGCCATTTGTGCGGATCCAGGGTAACGGAATCAGCGCGGCCGAGGCCGTCGAGGGCCGCCGCTCCCTGCCGGGTGAGCGCCGCGAAGCCGGCGTATGCGGCGTCGACATGCATCCACAGGTTCTCGCGCTCGCACAGATCGGCGATCTCGTTCAAGGGATCGACGGCGCCGGTGTTGGTTGTTCCGGCACTCGCGACGACGAGGAAGGGAATGCGGCCTGCCGACCGGTCATCGGCGATCGCTTTCCGTAGTGCTTCGTCTCGGAGCCGGTACTGGTCGTCGGTTGGGACCGAGCAGACGTTCGCGCGCGGAATTCCCGCGATCCATGCGGCGCGTTGCACTGACGAGTGCGCTTGCTCGGAGGTGTAGAGAGCCAATCGCCCGCTTTTCTCGCCTGAGGGATCGGCGGCGTGTCTCGCGGCGACGACGGCAGTCAGCGTCGCGGTCGAGCCACCGGATGTGAGGAGGCCGCTCGTGCCGGAGGGCATGCCGAGCCACGAGCGGAACCAGTCGAGGACAGTGAGCTCGATCTGATTCGGCCCTGAGGCGACTGTCCAGACGCCGGCGAAGAAGTTGTAGCCCGCGGCTATCCAGTCTCCGAGTACCGCGGGGAACGTCGGCGAGCTGGGGATGTACCCCATGAAGTGCGGGTGCGGCTCGCGCGCGTGATACGGAAAGACACGCTCGCCGAGGAATGCGACGAGGTCTTCGAAGTCGCGACCGTCCTCGGACGGAGGGCCTCCTATCAGCGACTCGGTGTCGTGTCGCGAGAGTGACTGCTGGGCTGGCTGCTCTCGCAACGAGGCGAGATGATCGACGACAAGATCGGCGATGCGACGCCCCATAAGCCGCATCGTCGAGTCGTCCAGTTCGAGGTTGGATCGGAGCGGTGCGTCGGGCATGGCGATGAAACTACCCGGCCCGGAACACCGGCGCGTCACCAATGGCCAATGGAACCCTTGACGCTGAGCGGCATTTTAGTGATCTAACAGACGGAGAATTCTGCCTTTGATCGTCGTCCGGGCTCCCCACCCTACAACGATCGACGCACGCTCTTCGTCTTTGGTCGAGCACGCGAGCACAAAGACATGATGGCCCCTTGCAGAGCAGTGAGAAGCCGATGACACACGTGCAGTTGCGTCCCCTGCAACCGATGACGGTTCTGGGTGGAGGCCGATACCGGCTCGAGCGAGAAATCGGGCGCGGTGGAATGGCCACGGTCTGGCTTGCGACTGACACAAAGTTGAATCGTGAGGTCGCCGTCAAAGTGCTGCTTGGCGACCTGGCATTTGCGATGGGCCCGGAGCGGTTCAAGCGCGAGATCGACGTTGTCTCTCGGCTCTCCCATCCGTACATCCTGCCGATCGACGACTACGGCGAGTACGAGGGGCAGCTCTACTATGTGATGCCATTCATCGCGGGCGAGACGATCCACAAGCGGCTCGAGCGCGAGAAGCAATTGCCGGTGCAAGATGCGATTCGCATCGCTCACCAGGTGGCGATGGCGCTCGACTTCGCGCACCAGCAGGGAATCGTCCATCGCGACATCAAGCCGGAGAACATTCTCCTCCAGAACGGCGAAGCACTCGTCGCCGACTTTGGCATCGCCCGCGCGATCACGGATGGCGGCGGCGCAAAGCTGACGAGCACGGGTGTCACGCTCGGCACGCCGACGTACATGAGCCCCGAGCAAGCGATGGCCGATCCATCGCTCGACGGACGGAGCGACATCTACTCGCTGGGGTGCGTGCTCTACGAGATGCTCGCCGGCCAGCCGCCGTTTACGGGGCCGACCGCGCAGGCGATCATCGCCCGCCACCAGCTCGACGAAGCGCCGTCGCTTGGTATTGTGCGCGGGACGATTCCCGAGGAAGTCGAGGACATCGTCGCGCAGGCGATGGCGAAGCTGCCGGCGGATCGATACGCCACCGCCGGGGAAATGGCGGAAGATCTCCGCAAGATCGCGACGACGACCGGCTCGCGATCGGCGCGTGTGTCGCAGAGCCGGCGGCCGCGCACGACGCAGAAGCGCCGGGCGCAGCAGCAAAAGCAGAAGCGGACGATGGTGATCGCCGCGGCGGTCGCGGTGCCGGTGTTGGCTGTCGGCGTCTGGGCCGGCGTGCACTTTATGGGAACGGGCGCGAAGGCGAAGAGCCGAATCGGGACGGATACGGATCCGAACCACATCGC
This sequence comes from Gemmatimonadaceae bacterium, assembly GCA_035535975.1. Classification (GTDB taxonomy): domain Bacteria; phylum Gemmatimonadota; class Gemmatimonadetes; order Gemmatimonadales; family Gemmatimonadaceae; genus JAQBQB01. The sequence continues at coordinate 2,833 of DATLPC010000111.1, forward strand.
CGTCCTGTATTTCGACGACCAGTCGGATGGAAAGCTCAAGGCGCTCGCCGCGGGACTGACCGAGTCGCTCATCGATGAATTGGGAACGGTCAAGCAGTTGACCGTCATCTCGCGGAACGGTGTTGCTTCGTTCAAGGGCAAGAGCGTCGCGCCTGATAGCGTGCAGCGCGCCCTCAAGGTCGGTACGGTCGTCACGGGTTCGGTCGCTGAGTCCGGCGACAAGCTGCGTGTGCGAGTGGACCTGGTCGATGCATCGGATAACAAGCAGCTCGGAACGACCACGATCGAGCGCCCTAGGGCCGACCTTTTCGCACTGCAGGACACGCTGGCGAAAGAGGTGGCCAGAGCTCTGAGACGAACTCTCGGCACTGAGATCGAGGCGATCGTGAGTCGGCCCGGGACCTCGAATAGTCAGGCGTGGGAAGCAATGCAGCGCGCGAAGCAGTCCTTCGCCGGCGTCGACAGTGCTCTGGCGTCAGGGGGCGTGAAAGCGGCCATCGCTGCACTCGACGCGGCGGACAACGAGTTCGCCGCGATCGAGGAGATGGACAAGAAATGGCCGGCGCCGACGGTGCAACGCGGTTTTATTGCCTTTCGCCGAGTGCTGCTGCTTGGCAACGGCGACCCGGCGCAGATCCCCAAGTGGCTCGACGTCGCGGCAAAGCACGCCGGCCGGGCACTTGAACGCTCACCTCAAGACCCCGACGCGCTCGAGTTGCGGGGAACGGTGCGATCCTTCCTTTGGAGCTACAACCAGACGCCCGATCCGGGCGCATTGCGCAGAGCAGTGCAGGACGCTGAAGCCGATCTCAAGGCGTCCGTCGCGGCGAATCCGCTACAAGCCAGCGCATGGAACGCTCTCAGCTTCGTGCTTTGGTCGGAGAACAAGTTCGCCGACGCGAAGCTCGCGGCCGAAAAGGCGTACGTTTCGGACCCCTACCTCAAGGACGTCAACCGAACGATCTGGCGCTTGTTCCAAAACTCGATCGAGCTGAACAACCCCACGGAAGCCGAGAAGTGGTGCAAGCTCGGGGGACAGCGTTTCCCGGACTTCTTCCGGTTTACGGAATGCCGTCTATGGCTTTACAACCTTCCAGGGCGGAAGGTCAGTGCGGATTCAGTGTGGCGCACTTACAACGAGTTCGTTGAGAAGAGCCCGGGAAACAAGGAGTTCAATAAACTCAAGGGAGGAATGATCGCGGCTCTTGGGCTGGTTCGGGCAGGCGTTTCTCTCGATAGTGCTCGCGCGGTGGTCGGCCGGTCGCGCGGCAATCCCCAGATCGACCCAGCCTCTGAGCTCTTGGTGTACGAAGCGCACTTCCGGGCCCAGACAGGCGAGAAGGACGAGGCGATCAAGCTGCTGACGAAGTTCTTTGCGGCGAGCCCCCAACAGCGGGCGGTGGCCAAGGACGACGACTCGTGGTGGTGGGACCCGATCAAGGACGATCCGCGGTACAAGGCGCTGGTCTCCTCCGGCGGCTGACGGCTGCCGGACACCCGCCGACCATCTTGGAACTCCTACTTCCCTAACGTCGTTTTGAGAGCGACATTGTCCGGTCGCTCGGTACCAAGATTGCCCTGGTAGGGGTGTTTTGGACGACGGCAGACACAAAAGCGATCGGTCGGTGTCGCGTGTTTTGAGTGTATCTCTCCTACTGAGCGCGACTTACCGATTTTATGCGTTTGCCTCGGTTGTGGCAGGGTAGCTACACGACGTGGTGCAGCCGCGCTACAAAGCGCTTTCTAATAGATCGTCCCTCCACTCTCCAAGTCCCCTTTCCACAGAGGAAGACATGCGTCGGTTAACCGTCGCAACGGTCTCCGTTGCAGCATCCCTAGCTTTGGCCGCGTGCGCCGAGCGGGATACCACTTCACCACGCCAAATCTCGCCGAGCGAGGCAGCGAGAAACGTCGTCACCGCATGGCCGACTTGTGATGCCACATTCAACGCCATCAAGACCGCAGCCGGCAATTTCTTCTCATCGAAGAGGGATGCCGCGTTCGGGTTGATTGCAGACATGTCGAAGGATTACAAGGCGGGTGGCCAGAGTCAGGCGACGGCAAAAGGCCTAGACATTCTTGCCCGCGTTGCCGCAGCCCGACTGACGAGCGCTCAGATCGCGGGAAGCGACGGCGGTCCGCTCGTCACGAATGTCATCGCCTGCACCGACCTACGCAACACAGGTCCTGGCGCTTTCGATCCGTCCACCGCGCTCGCGAGCGGGATCTTCGAAATCCGCACGGGTGGGAGTACCGTTCCTGCGTTCGCTTATAGCTCGGCCAGAGGGGAAACAGCCCCGATCGATCCTTATCAGGGCGGTGCGGTACCTCTTTGGGGCGTCGAGGGCACGTGGAACGCCGGCCCGACGGGGTTCTCCCGATATCTCGTTTACGGATATCCCCTTCCCGGTACAGGCGACGTACGCGACACCGGCTTTGAACTCGGGACGCTACCCGTTGGCGTCAACGTCAATGGCCTGGCGGTCGCCGTATGTTCCTCGGCTGTCAACGGTGATCTCACGTCGGCGAACCTGCTCGAACACGCCGGTACGGAAGTTCTGCTCACGCACAACGCCACCTTCTGCGCGGGCCACATGACGCTGGGTTTCGCGCGCCCCAATCCTGTCCTACAGCGCCTCGTCCAGCTCATCACACCTAAGGTCGCGATCGCGCAGACACGTGACGACGAGTTCATCGGCGGATTGCCGAGCGGCTGGAGTCCGTTCAAAGTGAAGCATTACGCCAATAGCGGCGTTGGATTGACCTTCCTTCAGCAACCCGCGAACGACACGGTGTATCACCTCGTTACCGTCAAGGTGCAACTGGTGAACAACACCGGCGCCCCGGTGGTTGTAACCTTGACGATCGCAGGGAATAACGGCGACCCAACGACCCTTGTGACCCAGGACGGAAGCGGCAATTGGAACCCGCAGCCCTTCCTCACTGCCGTCACTGACGGGAGTGGCATTGCGACGTTCGTCTACGGGTACTCTAAGGCTGGCGGTTACACACTGACGGCGAGTGGGAGCATCGGCGGGACGTTCGTTTCCACCCAGAGCGTCCTCTCCAATCTGTTCCAGATTAAGAACAAGTAGTTCAGTTCGAAGGAGCGAAACGCCCGAGCGCGGCTAGCCGCGCTCGGGCGTTTTTTCACTGCCTGACGCGGCTCAGACGCCGCTGTGATCAGCCTTGAAACAGGTCGCCGAGTACGGCCACTCCATCGACATAACGCGGTCCCGGCCTGGCGAAATACGCATTCGCGTCTACTGCCCGAACATCGGCGGCGCCGAAATGCGGTAGGCCGCGCGCCAGCCGCTCCGCGTCCGCTAGTCCGAATCCGCATGGCGCGACAACCACGATCTCGGGGTTGAACGCCTGAACCGCATCCACCTCGATGCGAACTGAGTCCCCACCCGCCCGCCCGAACGGATCCTCCCCACCCGCGATTTCGATCATCTCCGGCACCCAGTGCCCCGCGCAGTAAAAAGGATCCGTCCACTCGAGAAACACCACCCGCCGTCGCACCCGACCACGCGTCGCCTCACGTACCGCCTGCAAACGCGTACGATTCGAGGCCACCAGCGCCAACGCTTCCCTTTCTCGCCCGATCGCCCGCCCAACCGCGAGAATGTTCTCATCGATCTCCGCCAACGTTCGCGGCGTGAGATACAAGACCTCCGGCTTCGTCGGCAGCGTCGTGATCGCACGCGAGAGCTCGTTTCCCGACGGCGCGCACACCTGACAAAGATCCTGCGTCAGGATCACGTCCGGTTCGAGCGCCCGGAGCAACTCCTCGTCCACGAGATAAAGGCTCTCTCCACTCCGCATTCGCGCAGAGACCGCGCTGTCGATTTCGGCCTGCGTCAGCCCACCCAGCTCCAGCGCCGGTCGACTGACGATCGGCAGCTCCTGCACCGACGCCGGGTAGTCGCATTCATGCGACCGACCAACCAACTGATCGCCCGCGCCGAGCGCGGCGACGATCTCGGTTCCCGCTGACAGAAACGATACGATCCGAGGCATAGGCGAACGACAATCTAGCCCCGTACCTTCCAAGAGAGACGCGATCGCCTCCCTTTGGACCCGCCGCCGTGACCGATAACCCCCCCCACCTCGCCGACCCCGACCACAACCCGTCATTCATCAAATCGCTCTTCCTCGGCGAAATCCGTGAAGACCTGATCTTTCCATTCCCGGAGCTGAGCAGCGACGAGCGTGAGTCGCTGAAGATGATTCTCGACTCCGTCCACGCCTTTGCCGCCGACCGCGTCGACTCGTCCAAGTTCGATCACGACGGGGCGTTTCCCGATGGCGTACGCCAGGGCCTCCACGAGCTCGGCGTCATGGGCCTCAGCATTCCCGAGGCATATGGCGGCTTCGGCGCATCGTCCAAGGTCTACAATCGCGTCTTCGCCGAGATCGGGTCGACCGATCCGGCGCTGTGCGTCTACTTCGGCGCGCACCAGTCGATCGGCTGCAAAGGGATCGTGCTCTTCGGCACCGAGGAGCAGAAAGAGAAGTACCTACCGCGCTGCGCGAGCGGCGAGCTCGTTGCCGCGTTCTGTCTCACCGAACCCGGCTCGGGTTCGGACGCCCAAGCGATGAAGACGAGCGCCGTGCTGAGCGACGACGGCTCACACTACCTGCTCAGCGGAACGAAAATCTGGATCTCGAACGCCGGCTACGCCGATCTGTTCACGGTCTTCGCCAAAGTCAATGTCGACGTCGACGGCAAGCGGAAGGAACGCGTGACCGCGTTCATCGTCGACGCCCATGCGCCCGGCATCTCACTCGGCAAAGTCGAAGCGAAGATGGGGATCAAGGCGTCCGATACGCGCGCCGTCTTCTTCGACAAGGTGCGCATTCCCGTCGAGGATAGACTCGGCGACGTAGGGCAGGGATTCCGCATCGCGCTCGAGGTGTTGAACTCCGGGCGTCTTGGGCTCGCCACAGCCTCCGCGCGCGGCGCGCGACACATCATGCGCCAGGCGCTCGTCTACGCGAAACAGCGCGAGCAGTTCGGACGGCCGATCGGATCGTTCGAGATCATTCAGCGGAAGTTTGCCGTTGCCGCGGTCGAGTGTTACGCGGCGGATTCGGGCGCGATGGTCGCCGCGGGAATGGTCGATCACGGCGGCGTCGATTTCTCCCTGGAGACCGCGGCCTGCAAGGTGTTCGCGTCCGAGCTCGCCTTCCGCGCGTCGAACGAAGCGCTCCAGATCGCCGGCGGGATCGGCTACTCGAAGGAATTTCCGTATGAGCAAGCCGTGCGCGACTCGCGCATCAATCTGATCTTCGAAGGAACGAACGAGATTCTGCGCGCGCTCATCGCGCTCATGGGCCTCCAGCAGGCCGGCGAGCGTCTCAAAGCGCTGGGCGACGCGTTCAAAGACCCGATCCACTCGCTGGGCGCGATCGGCAGCTATCTCGCCGGTCGCGCCAAACGCCAGATCACCCGTCCGGAGTTCACCAAGGTTGACGTAGCATTCGAGCAGGAGGCTGAGACGGTCGCGAAGCTCGTCCACGACTTCGGGCTCGCCGTCGAGACGCTCGTGCTCAAGTACGGCAAGAACATCATCGAAAAGCAGTTTCTCCAGGAGCGCATGGCCAACGCCGCGATCGATCTCTTCCTGGCGACGGCGGTCCTTTCGCGCGCCACCTGGGAAGTCGCGCGTCTCGGTGGCGTGGATGCGGCACAGGAGCACGTGGACTGTGTGCGCGTATTCGTACCGATGGCCGCGCGTCGCGCGCGACGCAACATTCGCGGCTTGCGCCGGCATCAGGACGCGCGACTCAAGGCGATCGCCGAGCGGTCGCTGGAAAGCGGCGAGCTGGGGCCGGAAGCACCGACCGACGAGTAGCGCGCAAACATGGGCAAGCTTGTCGTTCTGATGTTCGTCGCGTTCGTCGACATGGTCGGGTCGTCGATGATCGTGCCGCTCGTCCCGTACTACGCGACGCGGATGGGCGCGACGGGGTTTGCCGTGGGCATCATCATCGCGGCCTTCTCGCTCGGTCAACTCGTCAGCGCGCCGGCTTGGGGGCGACTCTCCGACCACTATGGACGACGGCCGGCGATCCTGCTCGGCCTCGGACTGTCGGTCGTCGCCTACGTCGCGTTCGCGTTCAGCAATACCCTCGCCCTTTTGCTCCTGTCGCGCTTCATGCAGGGCGTCGGCGCGGGAACGGTCGGTGTGCTCCAGGCCTACGTGGCGGATTCGGCGGACCAGGAGGATCGCGCGAAAAGCCTCGGCTGGTTGAGCGCGGCGACGAGTCTGGGCGTTGTCATCGGGCCGGCATTCGGTTCTTTCCTGACGATCGCTTGGGGGCACCGCGCCCCAGGCATTGCCGCGGCGTTCTTGTGCCTCGCGATCAGTATTTTCGCACGGCGCTATCTGGCCGAGTCACGCGACGAAGCCGCGCGCCTGGCGGCCGGCGCGCGACGTCCCCGCGCCGGGCGCGAGGCGCTCGCTCGAGTATTGCGCCATGCCGGCGATCCCGCATCACGGCTGATATGGATCTACGCCATCGCCATCGGCGCGTTCTATGGAACGACGCAGTTTTTGCCGCTCGTCCTCTCGGACCGGTTCGGCGTCACGGAGCGAACGGTCGGCTGGTTCTTCATGTACTTCGGCCTGATGGGCGTGGTTATCCGCACGCTGCTCCTCGGACCGGCGATCCGCCGCTTCAAGGAAGCGCGCGTCGCTCGATTCGGGGTGATGTTTCTGGCGGCCGGCTTGTCGCTCACGGCGGTGAGCAGCAGCTACGCGCTACTGTTCACCGCGTTCACGCTCATGCCGCTTGGGACCGCCTTTCTCTTTCCGTCTGTGACGTCGCTGCTGTCGCGCGTGGCGGCGAAGGGGGAGCGCGGACTCCAGATGGGCGTTCAGCAGGCGTACGGCGGCATATCGCGGGTTGCATTTCCCATCGTGGCCGGGGCGTTGGTGGATCAATTCGGCGCCGGCGTGCCGTTCCTCGTCGCGGGACTGCTCGTAATCCTGACGCTCACCATGACGTCTTCGCTCGAAGCGTCGCTCGGCGCGGCGCCGGCGTGATGCGACAGCGCGGACCGTGGCCTCGCGGCCGGCGGTCCGCACGTCGGAGAAGTTGTTAGCCCTTCTTGTGCACGACCGTACGCATCCACGGATGGATGCAGCACTGATACAGCTCGGTGCCCTCGTCGTCGGCGATGTCGAGGTCACTGGTCTGACCCGGCAAGAGGAAGTCGGAAGGGGCGAGGTGCTTGCATTCCTCGGCTTCCACCAGATTGCCGGAAGCCGCATTGAGAGGCGGAATGATGCCGCCGCCAAAGTGCTCGACCTCGGTGAAGGTGTGCATCTCGCCGCCGCGATTCAACGCGAAGAAGCCCTCGCCTACCTTGATGTTCAGTTCCGACGGCGCGAAATGCCATCCGCCCGGGGTGTGAGTCGGCGTGATTTGGGCGAGGAATTGCTCGAAGGTGACGCCGCCGGAACGCGTACAAGAAACGCCGGCCTGACCGAACGTCGTTGGATCACACGCATCGAAGATGGATACGACCTTGCCCGATTGGTCACCGACTGTGCGATCAGCGCTGGCGACGCCGTTCGCCGAGCGTGCATCCGTGGGAGTGCGCGAATCCGCGCAGGCGCCTTGGATCAATGCCAACCCGAATACTGCGATGAGTGGTGTAGCTCGCATGCAGATCCTCCTTGCTCGTGACGTGGTTCGTGGACGACGCGACGCCGGCGACTTGCTGGCCAGTCACGAAGCCGAGAACGGGCAAGAAGGTTCGTGCGGATGACGCCGCTGACGAAGCAGCGCGAAGCGACTCCTACTGATGCTTCCAGCGAAGAGTGTGGCGGCCACGCAGCACTCGATAAGCGCCGACGAGGACCGCCGCGTTGATCATGCAGAAGTAGTACGGCAAGCGAAGAATTTTCGGCCGTAGCTGAATGAAACCGCCGAGCGCGACGAGTCCATAGAAGGCGAGCTGAAGGACGGCCAGCGCGCGGTACAGAGGTCGGTCGAGCAGCGCGATATTCGCGATAGCAGCGGCGACGAGCGCCGCGGGCACGACGAGTCGAGCGGCTTTGTGCGACAGAAAGAAGAACAGCATCAACGGCCGCGGAGGCCAAAGCAGGGGACCGATCTCGCGCAATTGCTCGACGTTCCCGGCCATGATGCGAACGCGCCGGCCGAACCCGCCCATCTCGTGCGCCTCCTCATGCGCGACCGCCCCCGGCTCGTAGGCGACGCGATATCCGCGCTGCACGATGCGCAACGGAATCACGTAGTCGTCGTTGATCGTATCGGGGCGCGGGAAGGGATACAGCTCCCGGCGGATGGCGTAGAGCGATCCGTGCGCGCCGAGGATGGAGCCGAGCGCCGCTTCTTGCTTCTTTAAGAAAGTCTCATATTTCCAATAAAAGTCTTCCTGGCGGCCGAGCTGGGCCGCGTCCTTTTTCTGAACGCGATAGACGCCGCTCACGGCGCCGACGCGCTCATCGGCAAAGTTCGCCACCAGTCGGCGAATCGCCTGCGGCTCGAGCATGCTGGACGCGTCGGAGAACGCGACGATCTCGCCCCGCAACTGCGGCACGACGTCGTTCAGGACATGTAGCTTACCGCGGTTCTGCTCGAAGATGACGGCGCGAACGCGAACGCCGTCCGCCATCGACCGCGCGATGTCCGACGTGCCGTCGGACGGTCCATCGCACGCGACGACGAGCTCGAACCGGTCCGCCGGATAGTCGATCGCCAGCACGTTTCGGATCTTCTCGGCGATGACGCGTGATTCGTTGTACGCCGGCACCAGAATCGACACGAACGGCTCGATCGGCCGGCGTTGAACCGGCCGACGTAAGACGGCGCGCATCGCGACGAGGACTAACGGGTAGCCGGCGTAGGTGTACGCCACCAACCCCGCGGCGACCCAGAACAGAACCTCAGCGCGCACGCGCTAGATCGCGGTGGCCGACGCGCAGTGCAGCTGGCCGATCGTCTCACACGAGTCGACACGGAAGCCCGCGTCGCCGAGGTATCGATAGACCTCGTCGCGGCTGAAGAAATACACCGGGCAGCCGAGGGCGGTCAGTCGAACCTTGCGGATCGGGGCGCGCACCGTGCCGGAACGCGGCCACGCCGAGAGGAAGCGTCCCTTGGTGATGCTGCGGATCTTGGCGAGCCGCGAGTGCGGCTCTTGGATGTAATCCCAGAAGCCGATCGCGATCGTGAGGTCGAACGTGTCGTTGGTCTTCCAATCCAGGACGTCGCTGTTGAAGAAGCTGCACTTGTCGGCGACGCCGTCCTTCGATGTGAGATCGCGCGCGATCTTCAGCATCTCGGGCGCGATGTCGACGCCGGTGACGTGCGACGCCCCGCGTTTGGCGAGCGCGGTGACGAAA